>CAYSIR010000053.1:0-19946 GCA_964431105.1 uncultured Leptolyngbya sp.
GACTGATCAAAACTGGGTAGGCCTCTATTAGTAATGATTTTTGGTGGTGTGGGCGTCGCCCACACCACCAAAAATCATTACATGAATACCACTACCCAACACTGATTAAAGCATCAGACCCCCCACTCTGGGGTGCGTCAAATCACAGAAACCAGTAGCAGGGGTTTGCCTTAACACTATCACCAGAGGACTGCCATCATGGTGATGGCGGGTTTGGGGCAAATGACCGACCTTAACATGAGAGCTGTCTCGCATCTCAAGTGGCAAAAGCATCTGGCAAAAGCATCATTGATTGAACGCCCCAGGTAGGATTCGAACCTACGGCCGTCTGCTTAGAAGGCAGATGCTCTAATCCGCTGAGCTACTGGAGCCTGTGACTTGTAAATTAAGCTTATTGATGAGCTACAGCACCAGTAACCATCCCTGGCGCAGTTCCTATGTAAGCCATAGGCTAGTATAACCCCTGTTGCTTGAAAAAATGGCGATCGCTCTCGTTCAGCTATACCTTCAACACCTCGCAGGACTGCAATCAAGCCTATGGTTTAGAGTATGCCCTAATTTGACGACCTCCACTAGCTACAGCAGCCATTTTACTGAGGACATGAGATTTTTGAGGGGCGGAGCCGCCTCTCAAAAACGTCCTAGGCGATTCGCTCGCCCTATCATTACCCGCTCCCCAAGCGATCACTAGTCCTGCCTTGACTGACGGCACTATAATAGCTGGCACTACCTCATTTTCCCAGTCGTTTCAGTCTAGGAAAGAGGCGTGAGCGATCGATAAGATATTACGGTGGTTGGGGCATCAACCGCCGCACCGGGAGGCGACGTAAGACGGGCTCAGCCTGCGGTTGCTGTTTGACCGGAGAATCCCCCGTTTTCTAAACGGGGGAGTATGTCAAGAACTATCCTGATATCCAGTACAGACATGGCGAATTTTTGCAGAAGCTCATAGGATTGGCGCATAAAACATTAGGGAGCTGAACCCTTCTTGCCAGAACTGTGCTGCAAAGCAGCCAGCACGCACTCGACCTGGCTGAGCTAGGGCATAGATGCCAGTGTTGGGCCGCTGTCTTCACCGAATGGGTCAGCCTAGCGCTACAGTAGATTGACAATCAACCATCATCTGGAAAACGTTTCCCGTAGCCAACCTACAACTGTAATTAATTGGTTGATTGTTTGGTTTAGGCAAGAAGCCCGATCGCCAGTCGGCGTCTCCATACCAGCGATCGCGCCTGAGAACGAAAACCAACCATCATCTTGATAATGTTTCCCAGAACTGAACAAGCTGTTCTATGTCGCTAAACAGAAAGCTCAGAGATTTTGGTGGGCTTTGTCATCCTACAAAAATCCTATGCCCTAAACAAAAGGGCTACTGCCATCAATGACCAGTGAACATCTGAATATCGGTGGTCTGAATATCGGTGGGTCGTATGAAAAGGATACTTGGAGAACTCCGCCCATAGTCCAACCATGGCGATGGAAGAGTTGAGCAAGGTTTCATACGGTTCGTGAACCTCCGTCTACCCAGAACTAACAAGACAATCTGTTTCGGCTCAACGATTGTTTGAAAGTTGCTCAGCCCGCCTCTGCGCCGATACGACAAGTTCAAGCCGCATGGCAGCAGGATTTTGCTAATGCTTAGCCTGATTTAGTGGAACGGCTTGGCGTAGTGTCTGGGGCGAACCGGAACAGGCCGGGCTGATTTATCAAATGCGTAGCCGTCCGCCCAAAGTGGGCATTCTGAGGGATAGACATGACTGACTCGCTGGATTGAACGCCGGACAGGGCTGAGCCAACGTAAAATCCCACCCGTTGCAGATGTTGAGTGTCGTGCGTTTTAGCCCAACCTATCAGGCTTTAACGGGGGGCAGCCTTTAATCACTCAGACTCATCCATCGCCCGACGGACGTTCGGCAGCCGCCGGTTGACTGACAAGACTGGCTAAACTCCAATTACCGAAAGGGTTAGGAGACCCAACTTCTACATTGTCTAAAATCCTGTGAACGGCTTTCGCGCGCAGAATTTTGTGCCGGTCAACCAGCATTCAGCAGCTCTGCTTCTGGAGATGACGTTTGTTGATGGGTGGGCTAGTCTACCTCAATTCAGATCGCATTGCTGATTCTGGGGGTGAACTTTGGCGTCGAATGAATTGGAATAACGTTTCAATTCATCCCGCTATTCAGCAACATCCAGATCACATTAGGGCAGCATAATGATTTATTTACTGAGAGAGACAGCGGATCATGCAAGTTGATGAACTGCTGAACCAATATGCAGCAGGGGCGAGAGATTTTAGAGAAGTGAGTTTAGTGGGGCAAGATCTGAGTGGGCAAGACTTGAGAGATGTAAATTTTAGACGGGCGAACCTCAGCGGCGTTAACCTGAGCAGGGCGAATTTAAGTTTGGCAAATCTACGGGAAGCCAATCTGTTCGGAGCGATATTGAATCAGTCCCGATTGGTCGAAACAAATTTGATTGGGGCAGATCTCACCCAAGCAAAGCTGATGGCTGCCAATTTGACGGGGGCGGGATTGCGGGGAACTCGTTTCATCCAGGCGAATCTCAGTCATAGCATTTTGCAGAATGCCAACCTTGGTGAAGCCAGTATGAATAAGGGAATACTCATCTCCGCTAATTTGCGTGAGGCTTGTCTCAACCGCTGTAAGTTGATTGATGCTGACTTGTCGAATGCGATTCTGGATTCAGCGAATTTCACGAATGCAATTTTGACCGGGGCTGTGCTGCGATCGGCCACATTGGTGGATGCTGTTCTGCAAGGTGCCAATTTGGATGATGCGAACCTTCAGGATGCGGATTTGCGCCGCACTCGCTTGACTGGAGCAAGTTTGCTGAATGCTGTCCTCAAGTCGGCTAATATCCGCAGTGCCAATCTGAGTTGGACGTCTATGCGGGGGGCGGATTTAACGAAGGCCAATCTGCATCGAGCATCGTTGAGTTGGTCTAATCTAAGCGAGGCTAATTTAACGGAGGCGATTTTAATCAGTGCTAATTTGCATCGGACGAATCTGCACAATGCGAATTTGACTGGAGCGATGATGCCTAATGCGATCGCCCACGAGTAATATTGATATTCAAGATGGCTCTCCTCAGGTGTTCTGAATTCCTAGAAACCTAAGGGAGCATGTCACGTTTGCAAATCCCTGTATTGCCCTCATCCCCCACCCCCTTCGACAAGCTCAGGACAAGCTTCTCCAATATTGGGAGAAGGGGAGAAAAACCGCTCAAAGTCCCTCTCCCAAGATTGGGAGAGGGATTTAGGATGAGGGCGTAAAGGTGACATGCACCCGAAACCTAAGTTCTAAGGTAGTTCTCCATTGGGAATGATTTTGGGTGGTGTGGGCAACGCCCACACCACCCAAAATCATTCCATGAAACCGCTACCCGGAACCGAAACGTGAATGGTTACGGCTTTCTGGGGCATTGAAGCGCTAGCTGTCTCTTTTTCCACCACTGCCTGATTCACTGACAAAATCGTTGAATGACCGACTTTGATGTAAGTTACAGCATAACCCAACAAAATATGGACTAGGTTTCCTTGCCTCAACCGGCCAATTGCTTAACAGCCAATCAACAGCCGTTGCACGGACTAGCCGATTAGAAACAGAGAGCCGTTAATACGACTAATCCGAATTATCGTGCCCTCTGTCTCGCGGTTGCAAATCGCTGAAAAATAACTTAGTACAGTTCTTCTTCTTGGTGGGTGACAATGGTGCAATCCGAGGTGGGGTATGCAACACAGGTCAGTACAAAACCTGCTTCGATTTGATCATCATCCAGGAAGGATTGGTCGGATTGGTCGATGGTGCCACTTTGGAGCTTACCAGCACAGGTGGAACAAGCACCTGCACGGCAGGAGTAAGGCAGGTCAAGACCTTGCTCTTCAGCAGCATCAAGAATATATGTGTCTTCTTCGACATCAATAGTAGTATTCAAACCTTCCGATTCGTTGATCAAGGTGACCTTGTAGGTTGCCATGCAGTAGTCCTCTCAATTGTTTAATACGGCAGAATCATTTTGAATGCCCAATTTCCTAAATACTGAACAGGAATTTTGAGCTAGAGATTGGCGAATCCACCTACCTCTAATTCTGATACTACGGGAAAAATTAAGGCTTGTAACGCCGGTTTGATAAATTCAGCTAATGGTATTAGTGATGAGTATCGGCATTTTGCCGCGAAATTACTTATAAGTCGCTGACGATCGCAGAAAAACTGTTGAAAAACAGAGGGCAATCGTATTTTTTTGGCAATGCTTCAAACAACTATTACTAAATTTCCTCTACTTCATAACAAGTGCCACAATAAAACCCAAAAACTGATTAGAAAACATTATGAAGGTCTACAAAAACTCTTTTCTAATCAGTTTGTTTGTGCGGAGATGGCATAAAGTCAGTGGGCTTGAAGCCTAGAATCGATGTCGTGCGATCGCGGTCTAATTCAAGAGATAGACGAATATCAATTCATTGATTAAAGTCAATTGTGGGACTGAAGTTTTCATCATTCCTCAGATAGAAAGATCCCTCAATTTGTAGAGATTTAGTGTTAGCAATTTCTCATTAATGCCATGATGATAGGATATATTTCCTTGGTTTTTAGCCATGCTTAGAGAACGCTATAACCCACGCTGGCGGATAGGATTTTGTCTAGGAAAGACTTAGGGTTTTATTGATAAAAAGAGGCTGCGTTTCGCTTTTATTCTGTGAAGGGTTCGCTCTACCTCAGCTCTAGGATTAAACACATGTGATGGGGCAGAGGATACATGCTAGAATCCGTTCCCTGAAATCGTCCCTGAGTGCAAAAAACTCAGCATTTGAATAGCCGGGTCGCTTAAGTCTGGGGGGCTAGTTGACCGATAAAACTGACTGAACCCTAGCCGCAGTTCAGGGTTTCTGACTAAAGTTTTGGGGGTGGTTTTCGCGCCCAGAGCAGAATGGTTAGCCAAGCCGGATCTACTAGGTACACGTAAGTCCTGAAACTCTTACGGTTGGAGCTTTTTCCACCCTGCGGGAAGAGCAACGCCCTACTCCCCAAACCCTCTCTCTCAGAGCGGTTGCCGCTTTTCTCTCTGGCTGGGTCAGGTCTGGGTTTTATGCGATTTAATCTGGCTTATGCTGGGAGATTGTGAGGCAATCTAGGCGGCTAGGGCGCGATCGCAGATTGGATTCAACGCTGAAGTTGCGTAAAGTAATGTCAGAGGCGGTCGTACTTGTGACGGTCGTGCTGACGGCTAGTGTCGTCTGCCTTTCTCTTGCCTTACCCTTTTATTTTCCAAAGTTTGCCAGAGCCATGGACAATCCCGTTTTACCTTCAACTGCCGTTTTGACTGTCTTGCTAGCGATTGGGTTGTTTTTTTTCATTCGAGCTTCGGCGAAAGATCGCATTGAAGTGACCAAGTTGCTGAGCGATCGCTCCCAGGAAACGGTTCTAGAAGAGTTGCAGCACTACTTTGGCAACCGTGCCTATCGACTGGTGGACATTGATGCTGCTAGTGGTCAGGTGAGGTATGAAGGAATGGTCGCTGCTAGCCCGATTTTAGCTGGCTTTCTGACATTGCTGGCTGGGGTTGGGCTGCTCTGTCTATCGCTGGTGCTGGCGTTTTTGTTTCCGGCTGTGGCGAACGCATTTTTGCTGCTGGTGACGTTGGCTCCGGCGGCTGGGCTATTTTATTGGCGATCGTCACAGCGAGTGGAATCAGTGTATGTACGAGTTGAAACCGTTGAGTTAGAGGCGTTAGATGAGGCAAGCACCCAGCCTCGCCAGCAGTTGGTGACGGTGACGGGGCATCGGGACGAGCTAGCTGAACTACAGCGATCGCTACCGTTTCAGCCCATAGAACCAGCCTAACGGTCGCTTATCCGTTAAATTAACAGCAGCCGCACCGACTCCCCCGCCGCAATTCGAGTTTGACCAATGGGCACCATGGCTAAGCTATTGGTTTGGGCAAGGTTGATGAGATTTCCCGAACTGTGGCTTCCGGTGGCCAGGTCAAATTCGTATTCGCCATTGAGAAATCGGGCATAGCCCCATAGATAGGTTTCTCGTTTACCGCCAGCTTTCAAATCTTGCGCGGCTCGTCCATTGATGAACGCACATCGCCATTGGCTCGATGCGCCCGACAGTTTGCGGAGCGCGGGTAGCACGAAACGCCAAAAGCTGACCAGTGCAGATACTGGGTTGCCAGGTAGCCCTAGATATAGCCGCGATCGCTCGTTTGGTTCGTCCCCAGCAGGGGCGATACTCGCGACGGTTAGCGGTTTCCCAGGCTTAACAGCCACGGATCGAATATGCAGGGTGCCGCCCATATCCGTCAAGATGCGATCGATGTAGTCATAGTCTCCAACCGATACCCCACCAGAGGACAGTACTATGTCACTTTGGGCGAGTGCTTGGGCGATCGCGACCTTAATCGGCTCAGGTTCATCTGGCACAATGCCCAAACAGATGGGGTCAGCTCCAGCCTGGCGCACCAAGGCCGCTAGCGCATATTGGTTAGAATCAACAATCTGCCCCGTTTTCAGCGGTTGGTTAATGGAGACGAGTTCACTGCCGGTAGAGAGAATGGCGACCCGTGGCTTGCGAAAGACGGTCACGGTAGCGCATTGGGCCGCTGCCAATACTGCAATATCTGCTCCCTGAAGCCGCATTCCTGCCTGAAGTAGCCGCTGTCCGGCTTTGTGGTAAGAGCCTTTATAGCGCACAAAGGCATGGCGCTGGTGGGGCGGCTCCACAATCAGAACGCGATCGCCCTCTCGTTTGGTATTTTCCTGAATCACAATCGTATCGGCTCCGGGCGGCATCATGCCGCCAGTGAAGATGCGGGCTGCCTGCCCTGCACCAATGACGTGCTGGGGGATGTGTCCGGCTGGAATCTCTTCAACAATGGTTAACACAATGCGATTGCTATCGGCTTGGGTATCCATGAACCGTACCGCATAGCCATCCATCGCTGAGTTGTCCCAATGAGGAAAATCTAACGGACTGATGACATCTTCAGCCAAAATGCGATCGCTCGCGTCCACCAACGGCAGCTCTTCAACATCGTGTGTGGCATCTAGCGGAGTAATTAAATCTAGAATCTTTGCTTCAGCTTGATTTGCAGGGAGCATAACAGTACAAAATTGCCATATTTACCTAGATTAGCTTGAGATAGGTTCAGTCAGTCAACAGTTGACATCGTTGCCATCGAACGATCTAAAAATAGGGTTTGACCGCTGGATGCCAATCTAACACCACAACCGTCTGCCAATTTTCGGGAAAAAGACGTTAGATCCTTTGCTTCATCACCGCTGCCGCCACCCTTCACCTATTTAGTAGTGGTATTCATGTAAAGATTTTGGGTAGCATGAACAACGCCTACACCATCAAAATCATTACCAATGGAAGACTACCCGGAGAACTACCCAGCCGTTTTCAGCTTGGACTAGGCAGAGGCGATCGCACGACCAAAATAACTGCCGATCCCTTAAAAGTTCTAAAATTGCCGCTCAAATTTGCTATGATGCTGTGTGGATTGCTGGTGTAGCTCAGTTGGTAGAGCAGCTGATTTGTAATCAGCCGGTCGCAAGTTCGAGTCTTGTCACCAGCTTTAGGAATTCAAAGGCTATCCTCCATTTGATCTCAGTGCTTCCTGTAGCCAGGCAGCTAGGCTTTATCCAATCCTAGCGGGCAGAGCTTGCATGTAGGATTGCTGACTCCGACGGATTTCGGTGATCTATAAATGGCTTGCCCTAAAGTAGTGCATATCTGTACTCAGCGTTGGGTTATTCTAGTCAGAACGTACCCCGGACGGGTCATCATGTTATGCTCAAAACTGTTTAAATCCAGGGCTTGGAATGGCAAATCACGTAAGGCATTTCTAACAGCGACACTAAAGGTCAAATGAAGGTCTTAGTATTCCTTATTTTTTGCTTCGTGCCAGGGTCTAGGAGATAAGAGTTAGCCAAACTGCATCTATTGGATTCTCTGAATGCGATCGCTCCCTGGAGATGATTAGAGCCGATCTCAAACGTCTTTCCCTTTGCCTAGCTACAGTGAATATTTACCTCTCTAGTTGATCTAAGACCCTGCTGGCGCTCAATGCGTTGCTGATAGTTATCTATTGATAATGATTTTGATTGGTGTGGACAATGCCTACACCATCAAAATCATTACATGAATACTAATGCCAAGTTGCTGATGGTAATGGGTGCAGTGACAAGGAGTTCTGTAGACTCCTTGTCATAATCTAAGTAGGATTGCTATATGCCAAGTCCGTTTATGCACAAACCAAGAATAAGCATCAGTAGCTACAGCCCTCGCTGTGGTTTTCAGCTTATTTATTTTTAGGGGTTTTCAATCCAGATTTAGTCATATTAATTATTCAGTCGATCTTACTCATGAGAATGCACAAGCTGCTCCCCTTTCTGGCAATCATTTGTCTGAGTCTTACGATGGTGACAGGCTGTAATCAATCTGAAACGTCAGATATGACGGCTGATTCGGCAGCCCTCGAATCAGCACCACTGGTGATGGGTTATAGTAATTGGGCCGGTTGGTGGCCTTGGGCGATCGCTGAAGAAGAAGGCTTGTTTGAAGCCAACGGAGCTAACGTACAACTGCGCTGGTTTGATAGCTATCGGGCATCCATAGAAGCGTTCGCTGCTGGGCAGACAGACTTCAATAGCCAAACCCTAAACGATACAATTTCCTTTGCGGGAAATTCGGTAAACGGTCAGGTTGTGGTGCTAGTAAATGACCATTCCGCTGGCAATGACAAAGTGATTGTGACAGAAAACATTAACTCAATTGAAGACCTAGCAGGTAAAGATGTAGGACTTGAAGAGAGGGTCGTCGGTGACTTTATGTTGACCCTAGCCCTCGCAGAATCTGGAATGTCACGAGATAATATCACTGTAAAAAACCTATCAACCGAAGAAGCTACGGTGGCATTTGCGGCAGGTCAGTTGGATGCAGTTGTGGCTTGGCCGCCGTACTGGATGACGGCACGCCGCCAGCAAGATAGCAGAGAATTGCTCAGTTCTAGGGACTATCCTAGTGCGATTCCAGATTTGCTCGTCGCGAGTCGGGCTGTGGTGGATGCGCGCTCGAATCAAGTGCAGGCATTGGTAAATACCTGGTTTGATATTTTGGCATTCATGGAAGAAAATCCCGATCGCGCTCAGGAAATTATGGCTGCTCGCGCTGATGTTTCCCTTGAAGATTTCCAGCTATTTACGGAAGGAACTAAGATTTTTACTGTTGAAGATAATTTACAAGCGTTCAGCATTGGTGAAGATATGAAATATATGCCGTTCGCCTCGGTGAAAATGGCAGACTTTATGGTCAGCATGGGCTTTATCCCTAAAGAGGCTGTGCCTGACCTCAATGCTATGTTGGACGATCGCTTTGTTAGGGCTTATGCTGAAGTGAAGTAAGTTGGTGTTGGGTTATATTGCTCATTGTTTAACCGTATCATTAGTCTTATCTTCTGTTTTTTCTTGAAACTTACTTGCTCTGCTATGATCCACCATCGCGAATGACTAGCGGCTAGGTGAAAAAGTCCTCTAAAGCAGAATGATGCTAAGTCCTGCGGACAAAACCCCAAAATGAGCATTAGTAGCGTTGTAGGGCTTAGCCTGCTTTTCTTTAAGAAGTTTCAAGCCAGATTTTGTATGAGAATGTCGTGATGCGATCGCCCCAACCACGGTTCACTGGCCGGTTGACTGAGCAATCAGAGGCTATCCGGTGCTAGAGTTGGGGATCTATTGCCATCCTATTTGAATTGTGATGAGGATTCCTGCGGACTTCTTATCACGACACTGTCATTTACAACTCATTTAGGGTTGTTATGTGGGTAGTAGTTTCATGTAAGGATTTTGGGGTGTGTGGGCGTCGCCCACACACCCCAAAATCCTTACCAATAAAGGGCTATTGTCACATGAAGAGAGCTTGATAGATGGCGCAAAAAATGGAACGGATTGTTCACACAAAAGAGGTAAATTTAGAATGGATTCGCTAAAATGTGAAGAGATGTAACAACTGTAGGAAATTTTATGCAAACTCTCTTCCAAATGGCTGCGCCGTTAGCGCGAAAAGTAGGTCGGTGGACGGCTGTGCTGGTAGCGCTGATTGTGCTACAAACGGCGATCGCATGGCCAGCAATGGCTAAGGATATAGATGCAGGCAAGCAGTATATCGCTGCCGATGGTACAGATCTAACTGCTGTGGTCAATTGTATTCCGCGCGAACTGAGTCAAGGCGATCTAAAGCGAGCGATCGCGGAATCTGGTCAAGATTATTTAGAGCGCGTCTTTCAAACGAAAGATAACTATGATGACTACAATATTGGGCCACTAGAGCAAGAATTTCAGACCTGTTTGCAGCAGAAAGGAGTCACGCCAGAGGTTCGGCGGCAGCAGCGCTGAGCTTGGATTCATCGTGCTGCATTTTCATATCAATTGGTTTCCTAGATAAGCCTGTCGTTTGCTAAGCGATCGCTGGCGTGCAGTCCAGAAATGCTAGGTTTACGTTACTTCACTCCAAATTAGCTTCAATCGTCGTGAAAAGCCTCCGCGCTGCTCATGGCGTTTTTTTTGTACCTGCTCTACGTGCGATCGCTCTATCCCCTCTGCCAAACAGATGGCATCAATCACTTCTAGCAGATCTGCCAATTCCTCTACCAATTCATCAGGAGATGCTGCTGCTACTTCTTGCGCTTCTTCTATCCCCTTTTGTCGCAGTGCCCTCCGATAGTCGGTTTCTGACATCACCTCTGCTTTGTAGCGATTGCCCGATTGCTCAATAATGTCAGGAATGCGATCGCGCACTAGCTTATTCACCATACGATGATTCGACACAATCAGTCCTCCATTCAACGCCTTTACGCACCAGTTGTTCGACCGTTTGCGTAACAAATAACTTTCAAGACAGGCAAGGGATGTTGAACCCTCGTTTTGCATTTCTTGGCGATGCGATCGCTCTAAAACCGTCCCCACCATTGCCCGCCGCGAAAGCGCCAGCGCGGAAAAATAATCCGCATCAGACTTTGAGAGACAGTAAAAAATCCTAGCCACACTATACTGTAGTGCCAGACAAAGATATCAATTGGCATGGTGCGATCGAGTCCAGGTAAGCCAATGGTTTTGAATGCGATCGCCAGAACTAACCCTTCCCAAATGCCCGCCGCTAGTTGCAGCAGCGCCGGCCAGTCGTGATCCCAACGATACTGTTGAATTTTATGATAGACCGCATCCCAGCCTAACCCTAGCAGCGCGACATAGCCTAGCACCCAAAAAAAAGGCAGGTTGACCCCAGTATTAGCATATCTCCACAAAAAAAGGACTGTAACCCCGCTGCCAACGGTGGCTAACAGTAATAATCGAGTTTGCCAACGACCGAGTAAGGTAGGTGTCATAGTTGATATGCTAGGATTTCCAGGCTTGGGGTTGACGAAATGTATAAATATCTTTGATGACTTGCACCCAACCATCGGTCACAGAATCCATGATGCGATCGCCCTTTTCTTTGGTGGCTACGGTTGGATCGCCCAACGTTCCGCTGCGGCTGAGGTCGCGGGTTGCCCAAGCAAAGGGTAACTTACCTTCCATACTAAGTAAACTGTCTGCGGGTAAACCGTGGGGATATTCAGCTTGAGCGCATTCCATTTTAACCTGATCAGGTAAGACTGATAGCATCACGCTGGTTTCCGCATCGCCAGCATGGATACCCAGTTCTTTCTCCTTATCTGTCATTAGTTTGCCAGCTTCATGGGGCGCTCGCCAGGTAAACAGCGGAAACACCAGAAAGTCTTCGTGCTGTTGATGCAGATCCCGCGCCACAATGTCCATTATTTGTGGCTGACCACCGTGGGCATTCAGCAGCACCAATTTACGAAATCCGGCCCGGTAGACACTTTCAGCAACTTCCATCAGCACTGCAATCAGCGTTTGGGCTGACAGCGTAATCGTTCCTGGAAAGTGCCAATGTTCATTGGATTTGCCGTAGCACAGGGGCGGCAGGGCATAGGCCGGAATCTCATTATCTAGTTTTTCTAATGCGCCGCCAGCCACCGATGCAGCGATCGCAGAATCCACCGCCACAGGCAAATGCGGGCCATGTTGTTCGATCGCTCCCACCGGTTGAATGATGACCGTATTTTCTTTATCTGGCATGGATTCAATGTCCGTCCAGGTGAGATAGGCAAAAAAGCGATGGGGAGGAATAAAGCCGTGCAGCATAAATTTTTAAGCCAGTCAACATAATGAGTGGGTAGTCCTCGACTGGTAAGGATTTTAGGTGGTGTAGGCGTTGCCTAACCACCCAAAATCCTTACATGAATACCACTACCGATGAGTGAATTTTAGCGTGAAGCTTGTTTGAAAATGAACGGCGTGTTGGGTCTGGTCATCGCCTCAAAAAAACACAAATTCATGTAAGGACACCCAAAACACAAATCGCCCTGGGGGGACAGGGCGATCGCGTTGTGACGATATTAAGGATGGATCGCGTTTAGCGCACAGCAAAAAACGAAACCCACTCCAGCAGAAACGATTTCAGGACGGGTCTCAAACGGCTAACGCTATAGCCCTAGACCAACTCCAGCATCGCGGAAAGCTCGGTCGAAATCTGGAGATGACCACGCAGAGCGGCCCGCAACAGTCGATCGATGGCGCGGCGCTCATCTTCATTCAGAGATTCCTCGCACAGTGCCGCCATTAGTCCGTAGCGATCGGCAAGGGTCAACCTGCCGGATCGACTGACCTGAGCAAATAGCTCGGCGATCGCACCTGGAATCAAACTAATTGGGGGAAACGAATGCATGACAATTCAGGAACTCAATGATTACACTATCGCCCGTTTTGATGAAGACCTCAGTGACAGAGACGGGCATCGGTTGTGATGTCTCCGAGGAGTAATGGTGACGGTCGGCAATCAAAGCGGTGACTAGCATCCTGGCAAAAGGTGATGTACATCACTGCCGCAAAGGCGATCGCACATGCGACCAATTGATCAGTAGAAATGACCGATGAACCTGTGCTGAGCCGCCCTGGTTCTATCCGGACAATTACCCAAAAATTGCCATTCCTTCATAAAGTGACAAATTTTCTCCGGTCTAGAAATTTAGTTTTGGTAAACGTAAGCGTCTTGCTGATGACTGCTCATGTTAGATTCCACAACTCAATAGCGCCAAGCTCCCCCGCGCGAATTGTAAACCTTAGATTGCATGAGACTGCATCAGACCATCAGGTTCCACTGAATTTTTATTCACCTGCGATCGCCCCATTGCAATCTTCCCCTGGATGTTGCGAGTAGACGATTGTGATTCGAGGAACTCCCTGCCTCCGGATGCATCCTCTACAAACGAATGCAAACGAATGCAAACGGAGTCCTGTACCTCCCGCTGTCTTTGATCAATGACAGCTAACCCCGACCTTCGGTTGGTTTTGATCAAATTCAGTCAAATTCGGTTAATTTCAGTCAATTTCTTGAATTGTCACTATGCCAACAACCTTCATCGTCAACCAAACCGCCGATAATACAGCGGTTGGCTCATTACGCCATGCGATCGCCAATGCCCAAGCTGGAGACACCATCAAATTTGCTCCATCATTGGCGAACCAGACTATTACCCTAAGTCAAACCCTCACGCTCTCACCGGGACAAAATATCACCATTGATGGCGCAGATGCGCCAGGCGTCACCATTAGCGGCAACAATGCCCATCGTATTTTTCTGGTGCGGTCAACCCACGTTAACCCAACCAACGTGGCGTTCAAAGACTTGCGGCTGATTAACGGTCGAACCAGTGAGCGCGGTGGCGCGATCAGCACTGAACACCAAGCCTCAATCACTCTCGCCAACATGACCTTCACGGGCAACCGGGCAGACAAGGGCGGCGGGGCGGTTTTCAGCGCGTTTGAAGGAAATCTAACTGTTGACAATAGTACGTTTCGTAATAATGTCGCGATCGCTGCCAATGATGAACGCGGAGCCGGTGCGATCGCCTTTTGGGGCCCGAATAACTTCACCGTTCGCAACAGCGACTTTATCAACAACCGAGGCATCAACGGCGGCGCTATCAACAGCTTGACCGGTCGCCTCACAGTTGAAAATTCCCGATTTGTCGGCAACGATACAACCGCCGCCCGCTTCGATACTGGGCGACCCAATGATTTCTTGCGCGGCTTTGGTGGAGCCATTTATACCGACCGCGCCAGCAGCGCCAACGGCCCCGGCGGCACCATTCGCTTAGTCGGTAACTTATTTGAAAATAATACCGGTCGTGGAGAGGGGGGAGCGGCCTATCTCTACAGCGGACGACAAGACCGGGTTTTAGTTGAAGCGTCTGTCTTCAAAGATAATGAAGTGCTGGCGCTAACGGGGGGGGGTGCTACCGGCAACGGCGGCGCGCTAGTTCACATCACCAACGGCCCCAACCAAGGATTCACCGTTCGAGATACATCCTTTGTGGATAACACTGCCAATAACTCTGGCGGTGGATTGTGGGTTATGGATGCACCCACTACGATTACAAACTCGACCTTTTCGGGTAACCAAACACGCGGCGATTCATTCTCAAACAACGGTGGAGCGATCCTGCTGCGAAATGCACCCACGGCGATCGCCTCCAGCACCTTTGCCTTCAACCGCGCTGGCTGGGTGGGTGGAGCCATTACGGCTGGCGATCAGTCCGTGTCGATAAAAGACACCGTTTTCTACCAAAACACAGCCGACAATGGCCCGAATAATTGGAATATTCAACAGCACACCAGTCGAGAACTAACCGATCGTGGCGGCAACTATCAATGGCTACCCAAGCAAACCAATTTAGGAAATGACTACAACGTTTCCAATAGCGTGAACCTGCAAGATCCGCGCTTGGGAGCGCTGCAACAAGCTGCCAATGGGTTATATTTTCATCCACTGTTGGCAGGCAGTCCGGCGATGGGCAGCGGTGCGGGCCCCGGCGGTAGCGGCCCCGGCACCGATCCAGCCCCCGCGCCAATTCCGGCTCCCGCTCCGACGCCGACCCCAGACCCAATTCCGGCCCCCGCTCCGACGCCGACCCCAGACCCAATTCCGGCTCCGGCTCCGACGCCTGCCCCCACACCAATTCCAACTCCCACGCCTAATCCAATTCCGACACCTGCTCCCACGCCCAACCCAGTCCCGGCTCCCGCTCCGACGCCGACTCCCGCCCCAGATCCACGTCCAACGCCGCCTGACGACCCCAACCCTACTCCAGGGGATGATAAACCCAAACCATCGACGCTATGGGGTACGCCACACCACGATCGCATTATGGGTACTCAAGAGGGCGATCGCGTCATGGGGCGCACCGGAAACGACATCATCATTGGACGGGGGGGCAACGATCGCCTCTTCGGACAGTCTGGCAACGATCGCCTCTTTGGCGGCCCAGGCAATGATGTACTTGCGGGCGGAGACGGTAACGATCGCCTATTGGGGCAGTCTGGCAACGATCGCCTTTTGGGCGGCTCTGGTCAGGATGTGCTGATCGGTGCAGATGGCAACGATCGCCTCTTTGGGCACGGTGGCAACGACCGGCTCATTGGCGGTCGCGGTCGAGATATTTTGTCGGGCGGTACAGGACGCGATCGCTTTATCTTTAATAATCCCAATGAATTTGGCGATCTCATCCTCGACTTCGACCCGCGTCAAGACATCATCCAACTCTCTCGGATCACCCGCTCGCGTCAGTTCCGCAGCCAAACCCCATTCGACGACTACATCAAACTAGCTCAGGTGGGTTCGCGCACCGTGGTTCGTATGGACATAAACGGGGATGCAGAAGGAACGCAATTCCAAACGGTCGCCGTACTCAGAAATACTGACGCGAGCGACATCCAAGCCTCCAACTTTGTGATGTAGGGCCCGGCATCATCCGCTTGTCGGGGTTGCAGACGACAGCGCGATCGATTCAAAGATGAGCGATCGCGACTGTCACACCGACTGGCATACATTCATCCTTGACACAGCCGATAGCGAGGGGTAGAAATATCCCTCGCTTTTCTGATCACAGGGAATCCAAGCGCCTCAATGCGCCATCGCCTTCCCCCTTTAACGTGCTGATGGGTCAAGACGTATCTCAAATTACAATTTCAATATCCTCTTAATCAATTGTTTACCTCAGCTTTATCTCCGTATGGGAAGGTAGCATCGGCCTAAAACATACCGATGTAGTTTACGCAGGAATACTGAATTCCTATGGAGATGACCGCATCTGCCATGCATTGCGGTCATCTCCACTGGGCGTTTCACTGATAATGCAGGTCTAGACAACTGTTTTGTCTAAATGCTGTAAGCCAGGTTTTTGCCAAGCCTGGTTCATCATTCAATCTGGATTGATGGGCGACGGTTGACCCTGCGGAACATAGGGATGGATTGGGCTTGAAAATACCGGGTGATGATAACAAGAGGCACTTATGGCTGATATTCGACTTCAGGTGATCGGCAGCTACGAGACCGGCGTATTTGATGAATCTGCTGCCGAGATTCCGGCTTACGATCCGGCAACTCAGCGGCTCTTTGTCGTCAATGCAAATGACGCGGTTGTTGAAGTGTTGGATCTCAGTGATCCAACCCAACCCAGCAAACTGTTTGATATTCAGAGCGATGGCGGTATCGTTAACAGCGTTGCGGTCAGTAACGGTATCGTGGCGATCGCCGTTGAAAATGAAGACACTCAAGCCCCCGGAACGGTTGAATTCTATGCGGCAGATGGTGACGGCACTTCCCCCCTCAGCACCGTCACCGCCGGCGCGCTGCCCGATATGCTCGTCTTCACCCCCGATGGAACCAAGGTGTTGGTTGCCAATGAAGGGGAACCTAATGATGACTACACCATCGACCCAGAAGGTTCTATCAGCATCATCGACATTTCCGGTGGCGTGGAGAACCTCACTCAAGCCAATGTGACCACAGCGGATTTCAATGCATTCGACGCTCAAATCGACGCTTTGCGCGATAGCGGTGTCCGCATTTTTGGCCCCAATGCTTCTGTGTCCCAGGACTTAGAGCCAGAATACATTGCCGTATCCCCCGACTCCACAACCGCCTGGGTTGCCCTGCAAGAAAACAACGCGCTAGCGGTCGTGAACATTCCCGACAGCACAGTGACGGCTATTGTGCCCCTCGGCTTCAAAGATCACAGCATTGAGGGAAATGGACTGGATCCGAGCGATCGCGATGATGGCATCAACATTACGACCCATCCTGTTTTGGGGATGTATCAACCCGATGCGATCGCCACCTATTCTGCCGGCGGAGAAACCTACATCGTCACCGCCAACGAAGGAGATGCCCGCGACTATGACGGCTTCAGCGAAGAGTCACGTATTTCGAGGCTCGCCCTAGACGCAACCGCATTTCCCAACGCTGCCGCACTCCAAGATAATGCTGTGTTGGGTCGCCTCACAGTGACAACAACCTTGGGCAACACTGATGGTGACGATGAATTTGAGCAGCTATATGCCTTTGGCACTCGCTCCTTCTCTATCTGGAATGCTCAAGGGCAACTGATCTACGACAGCGGCGACGACTTTGAGCAAATCACCGCAGAACAGTTTCCAGAAGACTTTAACGCCAACAATGACGAAAACGACAGCTTTGAAAGCCGTAGTGATAATAAAGGTCCCGAACCAGAGGGCGTTGCTGTTGGCACCATTAACGGACGCACCTATGCCTTCATTGGGCTAGAGCGAATTGGCGGCATCATGGTCTACGACGTGACCGATCCCAACGCCGTTGATTTTGTGAAATACATTAACCCCCGCGACTTTTCGGGGGATGCCGCCGCCGGTACAGCCGGCCCGCTGGGCCCCGAAGGTTTGATCTTCATTGATGCTCAAGATAGCCCCAACGGTGAAGCGTTGTTGGTTGTCAGTAACGAAGTCAGCGGCAGCACAACCGTGTTCAGCATTGACTTTAATCTCAGAGACTTTGCAACTCCCGGACGGGATGTGTTGCGTGGAACGTCTCAACGGGATGTTGTGAACGCCTTGGCAGGTAACGATATTGTATTTGGCCTTGGTGGCAATGACGTGATCCTTGGAGCCGACGGTAACGATCGCCTCTTCGGCGGTGATGGCGACGATCGCCTAGTGGGTGGCGACGGCAATGATGTGCTAGTGGGTGACGACGGCAACGATCGCCTAGTCGGTGGTGCTGGCGATGATGTGTTGCTGGGTCGTAACGGCAACGACATTCTGCTGGGTGGCCCAGGCAATGACCGTCTGGTGGGTGGTATTGGTGATGACCTACAGCGTGGCGGTGCTGGCGACGATATCATGATCGGCAATGCCGGTAACGATCGCCTCCTGGGTGACTCTGGTAGCGATCGCCTCTTTGGCGGTGTCGGCAATGATGAGCTGTTTGGCGGCGCAGGTAACGATCGCCTCCTGGGTCAAGGCGGTAACGATGCCCTAGTTGGAAATGCCGGGAACGACATCCTGATTGGCGGTGCTGGCAATGATGTACTCAATGGCGGTTTGGGTAACGATCGCCTTATTGGGCAAGCTGGACGTGACATCTTTGTGATTAGCCGTGGCGGTGGCCGAGATATAGCGGTTGACTTCCAGGATGGCGTTGACCGCATTGGACTCTCCGGTCGCTTGGAATTCGGCGATTTGACCATTCTTGACGCCGGACGAAATACCGTCATCCGCGATGGTCGGAATCCGCTGCTGGTGATGCGCGGTGTTGACGCTGACGATATTAACCGTCGCGATTTTGTGGCGGTCTAGGCTATGTTCAGTTCTGATTGGCATTCTGGACATTCGCTGGCGGCTCTACCGTTGAGCGCGGATTCAACCCATCTCCAGCGTCCATCTGCCTACAGCACTGATAACGCTATGGCTGATGCATCGAACGCCCAATTGGGCAACAGAACATGACTGTTAACAACAGCATCATCTGAGCCGGTCGGTGTGTTGGTTCGAGAGGAGGGAGACAATCCCTCCTTTTTTTTGTGCCAGTTGCCACTTTGGGTGTTGCTGAGGGTGTATTGGAACGATGGTTCAATTTATTCAACCCTAAAATTCATCCCCGGAAGCAGCAATGCTCCATTTTGCTTGGAACCGGAGAGTTTTGGGACGTCCCTTGATTCAATGAAATATCCCCTCAACATTGAGCGATTAGCGATTTTCTAGGTTGCCCTTGTGGTGGTAAGGATTTTTGATAGCGTGAACTATGCCTGCACCATCAAAAATCGTTATGTGAGTACCGCTACCCGTTTCGGAAATAGGTCAGTTTGGGTAGGGGCCGGTTTTCTGACTGGTTGAGGTCTTGGAGTTGCCAGTGTTGTCCATCAACGGCAGCAGCCGGTAACTCCTATGCAGTTAAAATGCAGGTTAAAATTGGAGATGACCATCGGGAAAGCACTGCGATCGCGATGTAGTTTCCACGATGCCCCAGCCATTCATCACTAGCCCCCTAGCCCCCCACCCATCGTCCATCACGCAGCAGTTCGGCAACTTCTGCTTGCCGCCTTAAAACCCTCGGTTTTTGAAGAATGGCGGAAATGGTCATGAGGCAAACCATCTAACGGCTCTTGCGTAATGAATACCCCTGTTGCGAAGGGTAAAAAACTTATCCTAGCCGGTTCGTTAGAGGATTACTTATCACAGATAGCCGGGTGAGAATGTTCTGAAATGTTCCGGATAGAGTGAATTTGGTGACGTACTGTAAAGTTATTCATAGAATGAACAGCGACCGACCGAGCTAAGAACATTCTTCATCGTTCATTATCGAATCATTATGAAGTGGACTGGCGCTGTACATTTTTGGGTTGTTCTTGAGTAGCAAAGATTCTTGTGCTGTGGGCACAGCCTACGCCATAGAAAATCTTGACCTGAATACTACTACCCACTTTCTGCTATAGCAATCCTATTTGGATTGTGAGAAGGATTCCGCAGGAATCCTTCTCAC
>CAYSIR010000054.1:0-19887 GCA_964431105.1 uncultured Leptolyngbya sp.
TGATCTTTGTGGGGTTGCAAGGCATGATTGACCCACCCCGGCAGGAGGCGATCGCAGCGGTACAGGCCTGCCAGTCGGCTGGGATTCGGGTCAAAATGATTACAGGCGACCATCTCCTCACCGCCAGCGCGATCGCACGGCAGATGGGGCTAAGCCAAACGGATGATGATCCCGCCTTCACCGGCAGCCAACTTGCCGACATGAGCGATCGGGACATGGCTAATGCGGTTCACAATAGTCCTGTCTTTGCGCGAGTTGCCCCTGAACAAAAGCTGCGGCTGGTGGAAGCGTTGCAGGCTCAAGGTGAAATCGTCGCAATGACCGGAGACGGCGTGAATGATGCTCCTGCCCTCAAGCAGGCGGATATTGGCATCGCTATGGGTATCACGGGCACTGAGGTCGCTAAAGAAGCGGCGGATATGGTGCTAACCAATGATAATTTTGCATCCATTGAAGCGGCGGTGGAAGAAGGACGCACGGTTTACCATAACCTATTGAAAACGATTGGGTTTATCTTACCTGTCAATGGCGGTGAAGCGCTGACTATTATTTTCGGCATTTTGGTGGCGGCAACGCTGCCTATTTTACCGGTACAGATTCTTTGGGTAAATATGGTTAGTTCTGTCGCGCTGAGCGCTACACTCGCATTTGAACCAAAGTCTAAAGATACGATGCAGCGATCGCCCCGTAATCCAAATGAGCCACTTCTGACCGGAAAATTGCTGTGGCGAATTTTGGTGATTTCTGTATTTAACCTTAGCGCCGTATTTGGCATCTTTGAGTGGACGTTGCAAACCACAGAAAGCCTAACGCTGGCTCGCACAATGGCGGTTCATGCGCTTGTGTCAGCCGAGACGTTTTATCTACTCAGCATCAGTCAGTTTATCCCTTCTTTATTGGCTTATCTCAAGCAACAAACACAGTCAATTGCCTACATTCCAGCGATCGGCGTTATTGCTGTATTTTTATTTCAAATACTTTTCAGCCAACTGGCGATCGCCAATACATTATTTGATACCCAACCGCTGACCTTCATGCAAGCAGTCATTTGTATCGGCGCAGGCATTCCGGTCATTATTCCAGCATCTTTACTCAAGCGGTTCGCACCTCTGGTTTAGAGAGACTTTTTATCGGGCACAGCCAACAGAAAAATTCTTACCGCTAGTTGAGGTAGCGAAACCCAAACCCGCAGACATTTTGTTGGGTTTCGCTGTCGCCAACCCAACGGTGTTGTGGGCAACTTGTGTATGCTTAGTAGCCCAAAAGCGGGAGAAGGGGAGCCAAATTCAAAGTCCCTTTTTGGCTCTGAGAACAGGGTTTAGGGTGAGGGTTACAAAAGTGGGGTGCCCCTTGCCAATCAAAATCTGAGCGTTTTGAGCAAGCCTAATCAAGGGCGGACGATCGCTATAATGCTGCCGTCAGCGGATAAAAGCGATCGCTCAGTTCAGGACGGCTCACGACCAGCGTTGGGTAGGGTTTGTTGCAATAGTCCTGGCCGGGAACAAGCGGGAAGGGGCAAGTATTATCCAAAGCTATCCATTTAGCACCGGCTGCCTGCACGATCGCCCACACAGCGGCAATGTCCCAAATTTTCGGCGTCGCTTCGATGCTCGCCAAGGCGGTGCCATTGGCAACGGTCAGCAGATTATACGTCGCAGCACCCAGCATCCGTACCTTACAGGGCACGGGCGATTTAAGAATCGCCGTACTGCGGGTGCAGAGGTTCATAAAATGGTTGCTGCTGGGGTCGTCGGGGCTGGAGTGGATGGGGCGATCGTTGAGGAATGCGCCCGTCGGGCCGCTCAGCCCCGAATCGCCATACCAAAACCCATGGAATGCTTGGGCGATCGGCGGCAAATAAACATAGCCAAAGACCGGCGTTCCTTGGTAAAGCAAGCCCAGGGAAATGCCCCAGAGGGGAACGCCCCGCGCAAAATTAGTCGTACCGTCAATCGGGTCAATCACCCAGCACCATTCTTTTCTAGGATTCGGAAAGATGTGCTTGGCTTCTTCGCTGAGGATGCCGTGGTCAGGAAAGGCTTGGGCGATCGCCTCTCGCAATACCCCATCAGCCCAGCGATCGCACTCGGTCACCAAACTGCCGTCAGCTTTTTCGGTAGCGCTAGCAGTTCCAAAAGATTCCAACAAACGCCGTCCAACTTCGGTAGTGGTACGGTCAGCAAAGTCCAGCACCGTTGGCCAAAAATCCATACACTTACTCCATATCGCCTTCTAGCGCAGTCGCGATCGCTGCTTTTGCATTCATCTGAAATTCTTGAATATCCACGCGGCTCAGTAGCGCCACAGCAATCAGCATCCCGACCGCCTGCGTCATAAATACAAGAGCATAGGCCGGTAACACCACATCTGCACTGCCCACCAGACCCATAACCGCTTTGCCAAGATCCAGCAGCCCGCCACCTAGCACCGTTGCACTGCCGCGCGCGATCGCCTGGGCCAACCCCCAGGCCCCAATGAACGTTCCTGCTGTTTCCGCCACCGTCAAATCCAGCATCAGCACCAGCGCCCCCAGGGTCAGCACTCCTGATGCAATGCCAAACGCAAATACAGCCAGCATCAGTATGGCTGGAGATGCCGTCAGACCAGCTCCACTAATGAGCAGCAAACAGACCGCCGCCCACAGACAGCCAAGCTTCACCGTCCGCTTTTTGCCCAAGCGCGGCACCACCCAAAAGCCCGTCACCACAATGCCCACTAGCGTTCCCATGCCAAACGCAGCATTCAACTGAGTGGTTTCAGAAATCAGCATCCCAAAGACTTCACCGCCGTAGGGTTCAAGGATGGCATCCTGCATAAACAGGCTGAGACTTAGCACCAGCAAAAATGTAAAAAATAGCCCCGTTTGGCGGCTGGCGGTCAAAATTCGCAGCGCTCGGCCCAAGGTTAGCCCATCTTCGCGATCGCGCAGGGAGGAACGCTGAGACAGCCGCGAATATTTTTTCTCAATCCCATAGGTACTAGCGATCGCCAACCCGCAAACAATCAGCGGCGCAATAATAAACAGCCGGTTGATCGAAGACTGCACCGCTTCGATGGAGGAATCCAACCCCAGCGGGCGCAGCACAATCGAGGTGATGACCACGCCGGTAATAATGCCGACCATTAGCATAGCCCAGCCAATCCCAATCAGGCGCGATCGCGATTGGTCATCCGACACATCCACCAACAGCGCCGTAAACGGGGTCGAAGTCGCACTCAGCGCCAGCCCATAAACCGCAAATACGCAGGCCAGCAGCGCCACCCACGGGTATGCCTGAGCGCCCCAGCCCACCGTTGCCATACTGTTGCTGACTTGCCACACCACCTGCACCGCCACAAATGCCGTGATAGACACCGACACAATCCCCAGCCAGATATAGCTGCTGCGGTGATAGCCAAACAAGGGCTTCGAGTCCGACAATTGCCCAAACCACACCCGCGCCGGGGCCATAAACTGATGCACGGCGATCGCACCAGCGGCAATCAAGGCTGGAATTTGCAATTCGTCAATCATGACGCGGTTCAATACGCCCAGCGTCAACACCGACATGATGCCCAGCCCCATATTGAACACGCCCAGTCGGAGCATCGTCAGCAGCCCGATTTGGGGAGCGCGCGACGATTCGGGAAAAGCGTCAGCAGAATTCGATAGACGTTCAGTCTCCATGGCTCTGTTTTAATCGGTTGTTTTTGAATTGATTGTTTGATCGGTTAATCAACTTGCAAATCGGTTCCATCATTCCCGTAGCGCGACCCAAGGGGTGAATCGTGGAGAAAAATAAAGCAGGCAGAATGCACAGATGGTTCGGGGCAGGGAGAACTTGCGGCTAGAACAGCGCGATCGCCCCTTCCCCACTAGGGCAGCTCCACCGATGTCGGCTTCGCAATATGGGGCAACCCCCAGCCCAGCTTTTCTCGAAGCACCTGGAAAAATTCGGGATCGCGCAGTCGAATGAAGCGGGCATCGTAGGGCGATCGCACGATCTTCACCCGATCCTCCGGCAACACATAGCATCCAGCATTGCCATCTACCACCATCACCAAGCGATCGGGATTAGCCGGATGGATCGTGACCGGCTCTGCATCGGCAAACACCAGCGCCCGCGAGGCCAGAGAGTGCGGACAAATGGGGATCAGTTGCAGCACCGGAACGCCCGGCGTAATTACCGGGCCACCCGCCGACAGCGCATAGGCGGTTGACCCCGTTGGGGTAGAAATAATGACGCCATCCGCCGCAATATCCACCGGTGCGTGTCGGCCAATTTCAATCTCGAAATGGCACATACTGGTGAGCGGCTCCCGATGCAGCACCATCTCATTCAAACACAGCGCTTCCCAAATCAGTTCATCACGGTGAAACATCTGCACCGTAATCATGACGCGACGTTCGATAGTGTATTGCTCTGCCAGCAGACAGTCCAGCGCATGGGGAAGCTGATTCAGGTAAGCTTCTGTCAGAAAGCCCATGTGTCCGGTGTTGACAGCCAACAACGGCACCCCGACCGGGGCAACTTGCCGCGCGGCTGCCAGCACCGTACCATCCCCCCCCAACACGATCGCAAACGCCATGTCTGCATCAAAACCAGGGGGAACTAAGTGATCGATCGGCGTATGACAAACGGGGCGATCGGGGCTGGAGTATCCTAAAATACCGCCGACCCCAGGCACCCGGCAAACCGCATAGCCTGACTGCTGGAGCTTCGCCTCGATGTCTTCTCCAATGCGACAGGCGATCGCCTTTGTATCGTTATAGATAATGCCTACTTTGGGCACGCGCAACGTCCAATGGTGTGATACTAAAAGGGTTGCCGTTCGTCATCCGTACCGCCTAGCGATCGCATGCGTCGTACAACCAACGCTTGTATATAGATTAGTGCGATTTGTACGTGTTTGAACAGCGAAACCGCAGGTCAACGAACCATCAGCCGAGCAACTCAATGCGCGACTGGCAATAATCACTATCTCATATCATCCACATAAATCAAACAAATACGACAGATCGATGGCACTGGGTCATGCTGTTCTGCCAAATGGTACCCGCACTGGCAAGCGCGATCGCCAGAATCAAGCAATAGCAACACATTTAGCAGAATACTCTTTCTCTCTTTCGTCCTGTATCCCCTCCCACCCCATCCAACTCACCCGCCCGCCATCACCGCCATCACCAATTGGGCAGTTGTCGAACCCTTCATATTTTGTTACAAAGAGGGCAGATCGCTGATTAGGCAGGACGCTGAATGTTTGGTGGATTGACCGGTTTCACAAACCGCCCGAATACTGATTTTGGTGAGCAGATGTTAAACACTGTCGCCAGTCAATCGATTCGTCATCTCTTTAGTAAGAGTGATGCCGTGGATGTTGACATTCGCTGTCACCCCTCTAGCAAAATTCTTCAGGGCAGTGTTGACAGCTTTAAGATGAACGGTCGAGGTCTTACCATTCGCCGACAGTTTTCGGTAGAGGAGATGGCCTTTGAAACGGATGCTGTCATGCTAGATGTGAGCAGCATCTTTTCCGGCAAAATTCGTCTGCGGCAGCCAACCCAAGCCGTGGCTCAGGTTGTGATTTCTGAACAGGCTATTAATGAAGCCTTTTCTGCTGAACTGGTGCAGAAACGCCTTATAGATGTGGATTTAGACGTGCTGACCCAGCTTTCTGGGGGCGAACCGATTTCATTCCGAGATGTGTCGGTTGAGTTGCACCCTGGCAACCAGGTTGCGATCGCCGCTAAAACGGATCTGCCCAACCGAGATAATGTGCCGATTGCAATGGTAGCTACCTTGGAGATTGAAAAACGCCGCCGCCTTAAGTTCGCCAACGCCCAGTTTCAGGCTGATGGCATTGAGGCTGATGTGAAACCGCTCTCTGAAACCATTACAGCCGCCTTTACTGAAGTACTAAATGAAATGGTGGATCTCGATCGCTTTGATCTCGATGGTGTATTGCTACGGCTAAACCGATTAGAGGTTGAGGGGAAAAATTTGGTCTTTAGCGGGTATGCTCAGATCAATCACTTCCCAGGGATGAAGTAGCCTGTGATTAGGCTCAATCCCTTTCACTAGGTATCGGGCGATCGCCATGTCTATTGGACAAATTTTTTCATTGGGGGGAGTCGTAATGATTCCCCTCATTTTGCTTTCTGTCCTCACGCTTGCCCTCATCTTAGAGCGGCTCATGTTTTGGTTTCGCATTGTGGGACGGCAGCCCTCCGTTGCCCGTGAAGTCTTGACGGCCTACCCCCGCGATTTCAAAAAAGCGTTTGACGTACTCAAGCAAAATCTAGATCTGCCCATTGCCCGCGTGTTTCTGGCAGCGCTGCGGCTTGAACAATCCACACCGGAGGAGTTCCGCCTAGCGCTTGAAACGGCTGCCCAAGCGGAGTTGCCCACCCTAAAACGATTTAGCACCGTCTTCGATACGGTGATTAGCGTAGCGCCACTGCTGGGGCTATTGGGTACAATTTTGGGCTTAATTGATGCTTTTTCGGCGCTGCGAGTTGGTGATATTGGCGGCACCGACAGCGTGAATGTTACCGTTGGCATCAGCCAGGCGCTAGTTTCAACGGCGGCCGGGTTGGTAGTGGCGATTGTGACGCTGTTGTTTGCCAATCTGTTTCGGGGGCTGTACCTGCGGCAGCGATCGCTCATGGTGGACTACGGCGGACAGTTGGAACTGCTGCACCGCCGCCATGCCAAGATTGAGGGCTATCCCTATGCAACTTCCTGACGAATTGGAGACGCCAGCCCAGGTCAATATTGTGCCGATGATTGATGCCATTTTTGCAATACTGGCATTTTTTATTTTGTCTACGCTGTTTCTAACGCGATCCCAGGGGCTACCCGTCACCTTGCCCAGTGCTGCCACTGGCGAATCGCAATTGCAAGAGCAAATTGTCGTCACTATCGATCGCCAGGGCAATATTTTTCTAGATCAACAACCTGTCCCCCTGGAAGCACTGATCGAACAGGTGCGATCGCGACCTCAGCCAACCCTGGTTATCATCAATGCCGACACCGCCGCCCAACATGGTCAGGTCGTGCAGGTGATGGATCGGCTGCGCACCCTAGAGGGCGTTCGACTTGCGATCGCCACTCAGTCGCCCTGATGCCCTCACAGGCTCTTAAAATAATGGCTCTGTCCCATGCAGTACGGTTGCAGCTTCTTCGGTTTCTGTTAATGTATCGAATGACAAACCCCGATCTAGGATGAGTCAGGCAATGGCGATCGCCGCTAGCGGACAGGCTCAACGACCCACCTAAACGGTCAAACTCAGTGCAGCCCTACACCCCTTGCTGCCACCCATCCGCCAGGAACTGTTCCTCACTGTCTAAACCGGATTGCTGTGGATCATGGCTGTGGATCATCAGTTCTGGTTATTAACTGCATTTATTGCTCCATCATCGTCTAGCAGAATTGGATCCGTTACTCATGACGACTGAACCCACCTCTGATTTAACCCCCACTCCGGACTCACAAGCGCCCATATCTCAAACGGCTCCAGCTAATGTTTCGGCGATCGCTCAGTCCATGACCGATGCCAACGCAGTTCCCCAAGTCCGGTTTAAGTCAGAAGGTGGGCGGCTCTTACTGTTGCTGCCTCCTGATTCCGACGCGCAAGCAGCGCCCACCTGGAACGAGCTTTTGCAACAACTTAAACAACGGCTGAATGGGGGCGATCGCTTTTGGAAAGAAGGAACCTCCATCCACCTCATTGCCCGCGATCGCCTCCTCGATGCCCGCCAACTGCAAGCGATCGCCGATGCGCTGTCCGATGTCAGTCTGCATCTCAAGCGGGTCTACACCAGTCGGCGGCAAACAGCCGTCGCCGCCGCCACCATCGGCTACTCCGTCGAACAGTTATCGCCCGTTACGCCCCTCAGCCAATCCAGCACCGAGGCTAGCCATCCCCTCGCCGATCCGCTGTACGTGCAAACGACGGTGCGATCGGGCATTGAAATTCGACATCCGGGCAGCATCGTAATTGTGGGTGACGTAAATCCAGGGGGGTCAATCGTCGCCGATGGAGATGTGATAGTGTGGGGCACCCTCCGCGGTCTAGCCCAGGCCGGAGCCAATGGCAACCAGCAGTGCTTGATTATGGCGCTACGACTAGAACCAACCCAGATTCGCATTGCCGGATACGTGGCCCGGGCACCTGAATCTCCACCAGACCAGTATCATCCTGAAATTGCTTACGTGGCACCAGAGGGAATTCGCATCGCCCGGGCCGCCGATTTTCCCAGAATACGTTTAAACTCTAGACCAAGCTAGTCTAGCGGCGCTGTTCTCACCGGCTGCACCGGCCCGTCCAGCATTAATATATTGTCAGCATCACCCATTCGCCCTAGAATCACAGGGATCCATGCACCGTAGATTCCCGCTGTTCATCCGGATACCCACTGAAACCATTGGAAGTTCGGCTATGGATTGCAGCTTACCTCTCTGTTGTTTATCTGGTCATCGCCACAGTTCATGAGTCGTATCATCGTTATCACATCGGGCAAGGGTGGGGTCGGCAAAACCACCTGTACTGCGAATCTAGGGATGGCGATCGCCCAACGGGGACATAAGATCGCAGTGATTGATGCCGACTTCGGGTTACGCAACCTCGACCTACTGCTAGGGCTAGAAAATCGCATTGTATACACAGCCGTTGAAGTCCTCGCCGGAGATTGCCGACTCGATCAGGCCCTCGTCAAAGATAAACGCCAGCCCAACCTAGCACTGCTGCCCGCCGCCCAAAATCGATCAAAAGATGCCGTCACGCCAGAGCAAATGAAGCAGTTAGTCGAATCGCTCACCGATTCCTTCGACTTCATTTTGGTAGACAGCCCCGCTGGGATCGAGCAAGGGTTTCAAAATGCCACCATCGCCGCCACGGAGGCTATCATCGTAACGACACCAGAAGTCGCCGCCGTGCGCGATGCCGATCGCGTCATTGGGTTACTCGAAGCCAATGATGTCAAAACCATTCGGCTGATCGTCAATCGCCTCAAACCTGCCATGGTACGCGATGACATGATGATGTCAGTTCAAGATGTTCAAGAAATTTTAGCCATTCCGCTGCTAGGCGTTGTACCAGATGACGAACGAGTGATCGTTTCAACCAACCGAGGTGAACCACTCGTACTATCTGAAAAACTAACCCTAGCCGGGCTAGCCTTCGAGAATATTGCCCGTCGGCTTGATGGCGACACCGTTCCATTTTTGGATCTCAGCGCTGCCCATGACGATTTATTTTCCCGCATTCGTCGAATGTTTCGCGGATCATCTCGACATTAAGCGCCGCCCTCATTTCTTCTCATTCACAGCGGCTGGGTAAGGATGCAACGTCGCAACCGCCTCAGAAACATTACGTTAGACATCAGAGTGCAGCACTCGACAATATCACGACGGGTCGCTTGTCCAACCGATAGGTTGCCCCACACCGTTTTCTAGTTGGCAAAGCTCATGATCGGCGAATTTTTAGACAAACTATTTACACGAAACGCAACAGAAACCAGTCGCTCATCCGCCAAACGGCGGTTACAGCTTGTCTTGGCTCACGATCGCGCTGACCTAACCCCGGATGTGCTAGAAAAAATGCGACAAGAAATCTTAGAAGTCGTATCGCGCTACGTTGAAATTGATTTCGATAGCACTGAATTCTGCTTAGAAAATGACCAGCGCACCACCGCACTAATTGCCAATTTGCCGATTCGCCGCGTCAAGGCTGAACTCACCACAGAACTATAGCCCAAACTTAGCAAGCTCATTATTGGGTCGCTGCATTCAAGGACGGCAAAATCGGGAGCATGTCAGGTTTATAACCCTCACCCTAAATCCCTCTCCCAAGCCTGCTATCGATTACGCAAAAGTCGCTAGACCTTTTGCCTCATAACCCTTCTAATGGTCACTCAGAGTCCTCGTTTTTGAATCGAGGACTGCGGGTGACCACCAGATTTTCGTAATGGATAGCTCCCAAAATTGGGAGAAGCATATCCTGAGCTTGTCGAAGGGGGGCTGGGGGATGAGGGCTACATCGCAAAAGTGACCGGTTCCCGCAAAATCCTCCCATTGACCGATCGACCCATGGGCCAACCCACCACAGACCCATCACTACATTTCTATAGTTGATCTAAAGTTCAATTCACTTCTGATGAAGGTCTTCTTAATATAAAAGGCAGAGCAGCGGCCAGCGCAACGCCGCCCTGTAATGCCGATCTATTGAGCTGCCGCTGGCGAACTATTCTTCTAGCCGGGTGTCGATGAGTGAATCGATCGCAGTCGAGCCACCCGACCCAACTCTGCCCTATGTCAGGTCATTTCCCGGCATAGCTGCTTAGCGGTTGCATGATGGCTCGTCGTGCCAATTTAATCCAGCGATCGCCCCACTTTCACACCCCAGCACCCTCCCAGCACCCTCAAAAAGGAATACACCATGGCTGATTTAGCCCCAGAACTCGAACTGAATAGCTACGCTCTCGATCGAGATTGCACCACGCTATCTCGCCACGTCCTGCAACAGCTTCAGAGCTTCTCCCCCGACGCTCAAGACCTCAGCGCAGTCATGAACCGCATCGCCCTCGCGGGCAAATTGATTACCCGCCGACTGAATCGCTCCGGACTGGTCGAAGATGCTCTAGGTCTGGCAGGGCGCACCAACGTCCAAGGCGAAGATGTCAAGCGCATGGACGTCTATGCCAACCAGGTCTTCATTTCAGCCTTTGAACAAAGCGGTTTAGTCTGTCGCCTAGCCTCTGAGGAAATGGAGAAACCCTACTATATCCCAGAGAATTGTCCCGTTGGTCGCTACACACTGCTGTACGACCCCATCGACGGCTCATCCAATGTAGACATTAACCTCACCGTCGGCTCCATCTTTGCGATTCGTCGGCAGGAAGGAGACGATCTCGACGGCGAAGCGACCGACCTATTGCAGGATGGGAGCAAGCAAATTGCAGCCGGATACATCCTTTATGGCACAACGACCATGCTGGTCTATTCCATCGGTCGCGGCGTTCATGCCTTTACCCTTGATCCCAGCCTTGGCGAATTCATCTTGTCTAATGAGAACATTCAAGTGCCGCCCCATGGCACTGTGTATAGTGCCAATGAAGGCAACTTCTGGCAGTGGGATGACTCCATTCGGGACTATATTCGCTATATGCATCGGCATGAAGGTTACACAGCTCGCTACAGTGGCGCACTGGTAGGCGATTTTCACCGTATTTTGTTTCAGGGAGGGGTATTTGTCTATCCCGGTACGGTAAAGAACCCGGAGGGCAAGCTACGTTTGCTATATGAGTCGGCTCCGTTGGCGATGCTAATTGAACAGGCTGGCGGTGCCGCCAGCACGGGTACTCAGCCTATCTTAGAAGTCGTACCCGATCGCATTCATACCCGCACACCCTTGATTATTGGCAGCAAGGAAAATGTTGCCCTTGTTGAATCATTTATCCAGGAGCGATCGCGAGAGCAACAGACCCAAGATTTAATTGAACATCGTTAATAAACGCATTATCCCCATGCAGCCACAGCCCCATCATTCCAGTTAAGAGTTCCCCATTCAGAGTTTCTGGTTAAGAATCCTCGAAATCGCCACCAGAGCCAATCATCGCACTCAGTGTACCGTTCATTCCATCCTCTGATTTCAAACGCCTATGGTTGCCTTACTCGAAAATCCGCTGCGCGTCGGCCTTCAGCACGACCGCATCCCCGATCCCCAAATTCTCGTCATCTTTGGTGCATCTGGAGACCTCACTCACCGAAAACTGATCCCTGCCATCTACCAAATGAAGCTGGAGCGCAAGCTCCCACCCGAACTTACCATCGTTGGAGTAGCGCGCCGCGACTGGAGCCACGACTACTTTCGCGAGCATTCCCATCAAGGCATTGAAGACTTTGGCGGCGGCATCGGCAATGAAGAGGTTTGGAAGGACTTTGCCCAAGGACTGTTCTATTGTTCGGGCGACATCGACAATCCTTCTAGCTATCACAAACTCAAGGCCTTTTTGGGCGAACTCGACGAGAAACGCGGTACTCGCGGCAATCGGGTGTTTTATCTCTCCGTTGCTCCTCGCTTTTTCGCCGAGGCAACTCAGCAGTTGGGAACAGCCGGCATGTTAGCCGATCCATCCAAGCATCGGTTGGTTATTGAAAAGCCTTTTGGACGAGACCTCAGCAGTGCCCAAGTGTTGAACCGAGTGGTGCAGGAGGTTTGCTCGGAGGAGCAGGTGTACCGCATTGACCATTACCTTGGCAAAGAAACGGTACAGAACCTCTTGGTATTCCGGTTTGCCAATGCCATTTTTGAGCCGCTGTGGAATCGTCAGTTTGTGGATCATGTACAGATTACAGTGGCAGAAACCGTTGGGCTGGAAGGGCGGGCGGGTTATTATGAGACCTCTGGCGCACTGCGCGACATGGTGCAAAATCACCTAATGCAGTTGTTTTGCCTGACGGCGATGGAGCCGCCCAACTCTCTGGATGCGGATAGCATTCGCAACGAAAAAGTAAAGGTGGTTCAGGCGACTCACCTAGCCGATTTGGAGAATATTGATGCTTCAGCCGTGCGTGGGCAATACACCTCTGGCTGGATGAGCGGCAAGGAAGTGCCGGGGTATCGCCTGGAGGATGGAGCTGACCCGGATTCCACAACCCCCACCTATTCGGCTCTGAAATTTTTTATCGATAATTGGCGTTGGCAGGGGGTGCCGTTTTATCTGCGCACGGGTAAGCGAATGCCGAAGAAGGTGTCGGAGATTTCCATTCATTTCCGCGAAGTGCCGTACATTATGTTTCAGTCTGCGGCAAAGCAGATGAACCACAATGTTTTGGCACTCCGCATTCAGCCGAATGAAGGCATTGCGATGCGGTTTGAGGTGAAAACTCCGGGAAATTCGCTGAGGACGCGATCGGTAGAGATGGATTTCCGTTACGATGCTGCCTTTGGTCAACCGAACACTGATGCGTACAGCCGCCTGTTGATCGACTGTATGTTGGGTGACCAGACGTTGTTCACTCGTGGTGACGAGGTGGAAGCGTCATGGCGAGTGCTGACTCCGCTGCTGCAAGTGTGGGATGCACCTGCGCCGCCGGATGCGGTGTCGCTGTATGAGGCGGGAACGTGGGGCCCGGTTTCCGCAGAACTGTTGCTGAACCGAGACGGTCGTCGGTGGCGACGGCTGTAAGTGAGATGGGGGCGATCGCACGACAACGTTCACCCCTGCCCTTCTTGCTGCCAGTGCTGAGGTTTACCTAGGGCAGGTTAGCCATGCATCATAGAACCGCGTCGGAGCGCCTGCCAACATTATCAGACAAGGGCTGTCATCATGGCTATGGGAGGCGTTTTGAATAGACAGCAGCCCTCAGCGATCGCCTCTCCTTGTAGTCCCCATTCCCCTCGTTTCCCCTATTAAAACTGATGCGCCTGTCATTTTGTGATTTGCATTCGCCCTCGGCGCTCAGTTCCAACGCATCCGTCACGTCCCTATTGCCAATCAAGCACTCTAAACTCTATGACCACTCCATTAGTTGCCCTTCAGAAGCCAAAAGATATTTCGCTGAACGAGATTGAAGCGGAACTGAATAAAATTTGGATCAATCAATCTAGCGGTAGCGGCACCCCGATCGCCACCCGCGCCGCCACGTTTAGCATGGTGGTGTATGAGCCAGAAGAATTTCAACAATTGCTAGCCGGACTTGGGTTCTATGATGGCCCCATCGATGGCGTCCACGGCCCCCTGACTAAATCTGCGGTGAAAGATGCCCAAGCGACCTTCGAGTTGCGCGTCACCGGACGGGTTGACCCAGAGACCCTTGCTCGCCTGCGCGAAGAGTTTGCCAAACAACCCAGCGATCGCACCCAGATTACTAACCTAAATGCCCGTGGATTCAGTATCAGTGATGCGATCGCGTCTCAAAACCCCTGTCGCATCATTACCCTCTGTCCAATTTTGGGTGAAGACACCGGCGTAACCGCTCAGGTGTCGGCCTATTGCCCCGTTCAAAAAGGGGGAGCAGGCAGCCACCTGGTCTGCTGCGAATATGTTACCCTGCGTGGCACAAAAGCCGCCCTAGAGCGGGTGTCCAGCATGGTGGCCTCGCTGATGATTCCCGACTTGCCAAAATTCGTCTGGTGGAAAGCCACCCCAAACCCCGAACAACAGCTATTCCAGACCCTTTCAGATGCCAGCAATTGCATCATTGTAGACTCTAGTTACTTTAGCGATGCCGAGTCGGAACTGTTGAAAATGCAGCAGTTAATTGAAGAAAAAACGTTCATCGCTGACCTAAACTGGCACCGACTATCTCCTTGGCAAGAACTGACCGCTGCCGCCTTTGACCCGCCAGAACGCCGCAGCGCCCTCACCGAGATGGATCAAATTGCGATCGACTATGAAAAAGGGAACGCCGCGCAAGCACTGATGTATCTGGGCTGGATTGCCAGTCGCTTAGGCTGGAAACCTGTGGAATATACAGAAACAGGCGGTGATTATGACCTGCGCCACATCTACTTTGAAGGAGCCAACCAGCGGCGCATTGAAGCCGAACTCGCTGCCATTCCTACCGCCGACTGGGGCGAAATTATGGGCGACTTAGTAGGCATTCGGCTGACGTCCACCAATTGTAATGCCGATTGCTGCACCATTCTTTGCTCAGAGACTACGGGCTGTATGCGGATGGAAGCGGGGGGCAGTGCCCAATCCTGCCGCACGGAACAGGTGACGGCATTATCCGACCAACGAGCTGAGGCGCTAATGAGCCAGCAGCTACAGCGTTGGGGCCAAGATATGCTGTACGAGGAAAGCTTAGCCGTGAGTGCCGCTATTTTGAGTTTACGCGGGTAGGCGGCGTGGACTGAACGTTTGGTTCATAACTCAGAGTCCTTATTTTGGGGTGGCGGTATTCGGGTAGGGGCAACTCATTTTTGGGGGTGAGGCAGGTTGCAGCGCTGCGTAATAGATTTTGGCAGCAAGGGGGCAGGAGATGGGAGCGATCGCATCTTTGGTTTCTCTGTTGGTCAATAGGATGGGTTCAAAGCATCCTGTTATGATCAGTACTGATCGGATCAGCATGGATGACTCTTGTGACAATTTGGATCAACGAACAACTCGACCCCCTCGGCATTGTGTATGCCTGCATTGCATGCTGCGATGAGCAACAGGCTCAGGAATGTCATGAAGCCTTTGAGAGCAACCTCACAGACGAGCAAAAAGCGGCTGGATGGGTCGCCCGTCTGCGAACGGTTGCCACCTGGGATGAGGTTCCGGTGAGCGCGCTGAAACTAAGCTAATGTTAGATTTTCTAAGCCTGATATGCCCGATCGCTAGATGCTAACAGCGATGGTGGCTATCCGGGCTATTCATGATGCAAACGGACATGGCTGCATTATGCTGCTTGAAATAGCTAGCTGCGGACAGTAAACCTAGGATTTCAGCAACGGCTTGCGGTTCAGGAAATCTTTAGCCATGCCTCAGCCCCACTCTTGCGATCGCTCATGGTCTATTCAGGATAGGCAAGTTGAGTCGTGCCATACTGAATACGGTTCCCAAAATCAGAACGCATCACCTGTTCATAATCAGTCTGGATCACAGTTCTTTCCTGTCCTGAGTCTTCGTCGCCTCAATGAGTTATCCGCATCTACCGCCATGGGTGTAGTCATTTCGATTGAGTTAGGTTCGGTTAGGGCGTGGCGATCGCTACCTAGCAGTGGGGGAGCAACCCTAGCTTGCACCTCGGCGATCGCACGAAGCTGGCCAGGGCGATCGCCATAGCCGATTGTCGGTATCCAAGAATTTTCTATGGTGTGGATCGCGCTAGCTAACTGACAAGAGTAACCCCTACCCTCATTCCTTCTCCCAGAGTGGGTTACTAAGTACACAGATCTTAGACATGACGTCAATTCCTTGACTTGATCTTCCTAAATCCCCCTTTTCAAGGGAGGCTAGGGGGGATCTGCAACTTACTTAGTAGCCCAGAGCGAGAGAGGGGCTTTGAATCTGGCTCCCCTTCTCCCATTTTTGGGCTATTCATTACGCAAAAGTCGTCAGACCTTTTGCCTCACAACCCTTCTAAGGGTTACTCAGAATCCTCGTTTTTGAACCGAGAACTGCGGGTTTCAGCGAGATCTGCGTAATGGATAGCATTTTTGGGAAGGGGTTGGGACATGAGGGAGCCAGTTTTATCAGTCAACCAATGGTGCGAGTACCCTAAAACATCCTTGCCACTAAGCCACGAAAAGATGATCCCCGCTGTCAACCATGATGAATTGAGATAAACAGGGATCAATTGAGATGGATTGAGATGGATTGGAACGAATTGAGATTAAATTGGTGTATCAGTTTTCTGCGTTGATGTCGTCTATTTTGTGAGTACCGTGCCTCAGTTCTCCACATTACTGAAGCTGTCTCGATCGCGTCTCTCGCGTCATATTGTTTTTTGGGTATTTCTGAGCATTGTACTCATCGAAATCATCATTCTGATTCCGTCCTACTATCGACGGCGGCAAGAACTGCTGACCCAATTACAGCAAGTTTCGCGGGAAGTGCTGTCTTCTGCTACGTCTACTAACAGCATGACCCGACCGGAAGAGATTTTACCCATGTTTGAAGAAAAGCTGCGCGACGGCTCAGTCATCTTGGGTGGCGCACTCTACGAACCGAATGGCAACTTGGTTGGAACATTTGGGGAAGCGCCCATCATCGAGAACCAAATGGTGACAATAGCGCTGCAACAGTCATTGGATCAGCCATGGCGCAAACAGCAAGGCGATCGCTTTGATGTAGGATGGCTGATGCCAACGGCATCAGGAGACTGTTTGTTAGTCGTGCGTCATGATGCGTCAATGGTGCGTCCCGAACTCATTGCGTTTATTTGGCGTATTGCTGGATTGGTGATTGTGATTGCGGTATTTGTCACTGCGGCAACCATGCTAACCCTGGGCAGATTGGTCATTGCCCCAATTTTGCATCTGAGAGAAGATATGCGCAGCGCTCAGCAGGTGATCGGCACTGAGCAGCCAGATCCCACGTTTCACAGTTTCCATCGTCATCGTCATGATGAACTGACTGAAGTGACTCAAGCCTTTTTTCATCTGTATGTCCAGGTGCGGCAGGAAATTAGCGATCGCATCCAGGCTGAATCGGCGCTGCGAGAAGAACAGGCGCGATCGGAGGAACTATTGTTAAATATCTTACCGGCAACGATCGCCACTCAACTTAAACATAACCATCGTGCGATCGCCCGTCGTTCCGAGCAAGTCACTATTTTATTTGCAGATTTGGTTGGGTTTACGCCGCTGTCAGCTCGGATGTCGCCGACCCGCCTAGTGACCATGCTGAACGAGATTTTTTCTGCCTTCGATCGCCTAGCCGAACACCACGGGCTAGAAAAGATAAAAACCATTGGCGATGCCTACATGGTGGCAGGAGGCATTCCTGAACCCTGCCCAAACCATGCCATTGCGATCGCCAATATGGCGCTAGATATGCAAACCGTGATTCAGAAATTTTTGGACGATGATGGCAACCCCTTTGAGCTTCGCATTGGCATCAGCACCGGAGCAGTCGTATCGGGAGTGATTGGTCTGAAAAAGTTTAGCTATGACCTATGGGGAAGCGTGGTAAATATTGCTAGCCGGATGGAGTCGCAGGGCGTGCCTGGCAAAATCCAAGTAACCGAAGTGACCTATCATTATTTGATGGAAACATTTGAGTTCACCAAACGCGGTACGGTGAACGTCAAGGGGTGGGGTGAGATGACGACCTATTTTCTCAACTGTCGCAAGCCGTCCGCACTGCCCCGAACCAAGTCGGTTCAAGTGCAGTAAGTAGTCGCAGAATCAGCATGAAATCAGTGTCGTCGGTGTTTGTATTCAGTCGTGCCTCTAATTTTTCAGAAGGCTTGGGTGTAGTGTCCATTGGCGATCGCTACTATTTTATAAACGCATCGGGGCGGCAAGTGGCGGCCATTGACCCCAATTTAGACGCTGTGTCGCCCTTATCAGGCGGGCGATCGCTCGCTAAGGTCAATGATTTTTATGGCTTTGTCGATCGCACCGGTGTTGCTATCATTCCGCCTCAATTTGCTAGCGCAACCCCATTTTCTGAAGGACTGGCCGCCATCCGCCCCGGCACGCGCTACGGCTACATTGATGCAGACGGGGCATGGCAAATCGAACCCCAGTTTGAACTCGCTACTCCATTTTCTGAAGGGTTAGCCGCCGTCCGCACCGAAAACGGCTATGGCTTTATCAACGCTAGCGGCCGCATTGTCATTCCAGAGCAGTTTGAAGACGTGCTGCGGTTTTCGGAAGCCTTAGCCGCTGTTCGCCTCAACCAAAAATGGGGCTACATCACGCCCACGGGCGATCGCGCCACCGCAGGCGAATGGGACGGAGCTTTTATTTTTTCAAATCAGCGCGCAAGGGTACGACTGGGTCAAGAGTGGGGCTTTATTGATCCGACGGGCGCAGTGGTGATTCCCCTGCGGTTTCAGTTTGCCTCCGATTTTTCAGACGGACGGGCGGCCGTGATGCAAAACGGAAAATGGGGCTACGTTGCACCGGATGGAACCATTGCGATCGCCCCTGAATACGACTATGCCGCCGATTTCTCTGACGGTTTAGCGGCCGTTCAACTGGACAACCAGTATGGCTTTGTGAATAGCGAGGGTGAACTAGCGATCGCGCCTCAGTTTGATCGGGTTGGCTCCTTTTCAGAAGGATTGGCATGGGTGCAGATGGGCCAACACTGGCGCTATATCGACAACACTGGGGCGATCGTCATTGCCAGCATCCAGTTGACTTGAACAGTATTTCCTAAGATTGCGCCCCTCCTTGCCGCCACCGCACCGTTTTATCCACTCTATCCGCCCCATAACGGATTCGCCCGTCTCGCGATCGGGTGATTCAAAACACCGTCAGTGTTCTTGCGGAGTCACGGGTATGGTTCGGGTTCCTCACCGCTCCAGCGCCATAGCATCACGCGATCGCACCGGTAGTATCACGCTGGTGCGATCGCTGAATCACTTCGCCCACAGAAGATTTCACCGATACTAAAGTCATCGAATCAATCCCGCCTGTGAACTGAAGGCACTGCTCCGCGCATCTAACCTCATACCGTTTCTAGCCTATCTCGCCTAATTTGCCTAATAAGGCTATTCATTAAGCTTCTTACCTTACTATTTTTACCGTTCTTTAAATGCCTATTTTTGGAAGGTAAATATCAGGAGTGCAGCCGCTTCTACGCCAAGAATCATCACTAGAGAAAAGGTAAGAATTTCGCGCATTCACGCATCTATCCATACAACAGCTTCCATTATTCAAGCTTTCGCCTCAGTTTATTCTGTTACCTGCTGTATCCGGAAGATTTCACCTCATGGTCATTCACTCATCGGCTTCAATCCTGTTCCCTACCTTGGTGCCCACAATGATTCAGCTCCATGATGCGATCGCAGTTTACATTAACTTAGCAGACCCAATGTCACCTCAACAGCAGCGCCATCTGAAGTTAGCCCATGCCGCCGTCGAACACGCCCTTTATTTCCTAGAGGTGGATGACCAGCAGCGAGCGACAGCCTACCTACAATATGCGTCTCAACAATTTCACCATTTGGCAGGCAGCCGTTGCTCGGCGTAGCGAATCAGTCCATTATCCGACCTCAGAAACAGTCTTCAATCGCACTTGAGCATTGCGGCTCATCCCTTTAGCCAGCCCTGCCACTCATCTTCTTTATGTAGCAATTCCAGATGAGTTGTGAATAAAAGTAAGTGTCCATTTGTTTAGGGCAAGGGATTGTTTGTAGGACGGCTGAGCCATTCCACAAACAATCCCTTGCCTTTCTGCTTCGCTATAGCAATCCTAAATGAGTTGTGAAGTGAGAATGGTTGTTGTGAGAAGGATT
>CAYSIR010000055.1:0-19862 GCA_964431105.1 uncultured Leptolyngbya sp.
CAGCCTTTTTAGGACATGAATGTAGGGCGATCGCACTGTTGAGCGATCGCCCTACGTTTTATAAATACACCCAATACAGCGCACCCTGTCCGGTCTATCGGCGAACCAACCTCTGGCGATGCCGAACAGCCGACCTAATCGTTGTCCCAATCTTCGCGACCCAGTAAGTCACCGATGCGATCGCGCAACAGAAAGCCGCCTCGCTCTAACTCATCTTCAATTCCAGCCCATTCGCGGGCGGGAATGTAGCGACACATAGCGTAAATGGGTTGATGACGACCAATGATTCCTCGTTGAACCAATTGGCGAGCTTCGTCTTGAACACAATCTAGGGAATAGGCAACGGATTGAATCATGATTCACCCTCTTTCTTTAATAGCAACATGACCTACGCATCGATACCGCCTGAAACACCGAACGATCTCTTAGACCTCCTCATCCATCGTTCGGCGATGGGGCATAAGTCTCAAGTGAATGACTAAACCGCTAGCAAGGCTAGAAGGCTCACCGTGCATCTAAATTCTTCGTGCTTGCAAGCGTGTATTTGTAGTCAAGGATACTGAACTTTTTCTATTCTTACGCTGAATACCTGTTTGATTATATTAAGAAACCCAAAGAAAGTCAGTAAACTCTCACCTCTCCTGCAATGACTTCAGAGAATCGGCACGATCGCCCTCAACGAAAAGCCTTGGTAGGATTTATGAATAGAGGCTGTGGCACGTTTGCAGGGAGTTTGCAGCCTTTTGGTCAATGCCGTGCGATCGCAATTCTTCAACAACAGTATGATTCACGCTAGGTTGTCGGTAGAATGTCAGAAATCGAGCGATCGCCCAGTTCTACCTCGGTTTCACCCGATGCTTGGCTCATAGCCAAAAGCGATCGCCTAGGCTTCACCATTTGTCCCGATCACTAATCGGTTCATATTTAAGATTTTCGTAAGATTGATGTCAGCATTGGCGGTAGCCCGCCTTGTGAATCAAGCGCCGTGAAAACGGTGCTTGCAGAACCCTTTCTACCGTCCCAATCGGATGGATACATCCCACTGAACTGCACCGCTCACCCAACTTTTTATGCTTCCCAAAACTGAACTCCTAGCCCATGTCGAAGATTCTGATAGCGCCACACGAGTCATTGACCAGGCAGAGCAAGCATTGCGAACGTGGGAAGTAGTTATGACCGACTTTTTGTCGCCGCCGCAGTGGATGGATGTCGAGCAAATGTTTCAGCGGCTAACAGAGGTTACAGTTGTGGTGTGGGGCGGCTATCCTCAGGCCGAACGCCAACGGGCGGCGATCGCTCGCCCTGAACTGCCCCTCGAACCGCAGAGCGTAGACCTAGCCGCCATTGACATTGTTGGCAACTTTTTATTTGATTCGGCCAGCCATCGAGATTTTTTAGGATCGATTTTAGGAACAGGCATCGTGCGCGGCAAGGTAGGCGACATTATTGTGCTGGGAGAGCGAGGCGCACAGGCGATCGTCACGCCAGATTTGGTCGATTTTTTGGAAATGAGCTTGACTCAAGTGCGGTCAGTGCCCGTCAAAACTCGCCGCATTGACCTAAGTGAACTCAAAGTTCGGGAGCCGCGCAAAAAAGAACTGACGACTGTAGAAGCCTCGATGCGACTAGATGCGATCGCCTCTGCCGGGTTTGGGATGTCGCGGAGCAAAATGGTAGACCTGATCACCACTGGCGACGTGCGCGTGAATTGGCGATCGGTGAAACAGGCCAGCCATCCCGTTAAATCTGGTGATTTGGTTGCCATCCGGGGTAAGGGACGATTGCAGGTTGGCGACGTAGCGGTCACCAAAAAAGAACGGTATCGCGTGCAGTTAACGCGGTTTATGTAGCAACAAAAGGGGGATTCGGGCATGATGTGCCTTCTGGATTCCCAGCTTGGCAATAAGGAGAAACTGTGTCTCGGCTCGCTCAGCCATTTTGCTCGAAAGATCAAAAGATCAAAGGACATGGCCAGGCCATGCCCCTCTTTATTTTCATTGCAGATTAGGGCAGTGTTAACCCACTGATGATCTCAGCGGTTGCCTATTCGTACAGCCAGGATTTCATCGATGGTTCCCAATTCACCAGTTCATCATCTTTGAACCACAGTGCAATTTCACTTTGCGCCGTTTCAATGGCATCGGAACCGTGGATCAAATTGCGAGCAATGCTCACTCCAAAATCGCCGCGAATCGTACCGGGTTCTGCACTCAGCGGATTGGTGGCACCGATAATTTTCCGAGCAGAGGCCACCACACCATCGCCCTCAAAGACGATGGCCACCACGGGACCAGAGGTAATAAAGTCAACCAACGCCGCAAAAAAGGGTCTTTCTTTGTGAACGCCGTAGTGTTTCTCAGCCAGTTCACGGCTTACAGACATCACTTTCAAACCCACTAAGGTAAAGCCTTTCGTTTCAAAGCGGCTGATGATATTGCCGACTAGGGCGCGCTGCACACCATCCGGCTTGATTGCGATAAAGGTACGTTCCACGACGGTTACTCCTAACGACTGCTAAATGAACGGTTCAAGCTAAAGGCTTGTTGAGGACTTGGTTAAAGGCTACGATCGCATTTTCAGAGCGATTGCCGAGCCTTTTCTATGCTCAGCAAAAGCCGAACGTTTGTAAAGCTTTTTTTTGGAATGGATAGGGCGCTGGAGTGGGGCATATCCGACAATCGCGATCGCATTTCTGACATGGGTAACGCTATTCTTAAATCGACACGGTAGGATAGACGGAACTGCGGATCAGAACTAGCCTCACGCTAGATCCAGCAACCACGGTAGGTCACACGGTCAGGATTCATTATGGGTAGTCCGCACATGGTTAACGATAGCGCCACCAGCATGAACGGAGTGCGATCGGGTTTACCATCCCCCCCCTCCATCTGGACAATTGAAGACAGCGAAGAGCTATACCGCATTCGCGGATGGGGCGAACCCTATTTTTCGATCAACGCGGCAGGGCACATTACCGTATCCCCCAAGGGCGATCGCGGCGGATCGCTGGATTTATTTGAGCTAGTAACCGCGCTGAAGCAACGCAATCTTTCATTGCCAATTTTGATCCGCTTTTCCGACATTTTGGAAGACCGCATTGAGCGACTCAATGCCTGCTTTAGTAAAGCGATCGCCCGCTACAAATATGACGGAACCTATAGAGGTGTCTTCCCGGTGAAGTGCAACCAACAGCGCCACCTAATCGAAGACCTGGTGCGCTTTGGGCAACCCCATCAGTTTGGGCTGGAAGCGGGTTCTAAACCAGAGTTAATGATTGCGATCGCCACTCTGCAAACAGAGGACGCGCTGCTGATCTGCAACGGCTACAAAGACCGAGAGTATGTGGAAACGGCAATTTTAGCGCGGCGGCTGGGCAAAACGCCCATTATCGTACTGGAACAAGCTGATGAAGTGGATTTGGTCATCGAGGCTAGCCGTGAACTGGGTATTGAACCGCTCCTGGGCGTGCGGGCTAAGCTCAGCACTAAGGGAGAGGGGCGCTGGGGTATTTCAGCGGGCGATCGCGCTAAGTTTGGGTTGACCATACCTGAAATTCTGCATACGGTTCACCGATTGCAAGATGAAGGAATGCTGCACTGTCTGCAACTGTTGCATTATCATATCGGGTCGCAAATTTCTTCTATCGCAGTTATTAAAGATGCGATTCGTGAAGCCAGCCAAATCTATGTTGAACTGAGTAAGCTGGGCGCAGCGATGCAGTACCTGGATGTAGGCGGCGGGCTAGGGGTAGATTACGACGGGTCTAAAACCAATTTCTACGCTTCCAAGAACTACAATATGCAGAATTATGCCAATGACATTGTGGCGGAAGTGAAAGAAGCCTGTCAGGAACGCAAGGTGCAGATGCCAACGTTAATTAGCGAAAGTGGTCGGGCGATCGCTTCCCATCAATCCGTGTTGGTGTTTGACGTGCTGGGCAGCAGCGAAGCAATTCTCACGCAGCCCTCTGCTGCCAGTGACAACGAGCATCTGATTATTCGCAATCTCTATGAAACCTACCAGTCCATCCGCCCTGACAATTATCAGGAGATGTATCACGATGCCACCCAGTTTAAAGACGAAGCCATCAGTTTATTTAACTTTGGCTATTTGAGTTTGAGCGATCGCGCTCATGCTGAGCAACTCTATTGGGCCTGCTGCCAGAAAATTTTGCTCATTGCCCGCCAGCAAGACTATGTGCCCGATGACCTAGAGGCCTTAGAACAGATCATGGCGTCGATCTATTACATCAACCTGTCGGTGTTCCAGTCTATGCCGGATAGCTGGGCGATCGATCAGCTATTTCCCATCATGCCGATCCACCGACTGGACGAAGAGCCGAGTCAGCGGGCCACCCTTGCTGACCTTACCTGCGACAGCGATGGCAAAATCAACCGCTTCATTGATTTACGGGATGTAAAATCAGTGCTAGAACTCCATCCCTTGCAGCCTCAGCAACCGTACTACCTTGCTCTATTCCTAGGTGGAGCCTATCAAGAGATTATGGGCAATCTCCATAACTTATTTGGCGACACCAATGCAGTTCATATTCGCCTAACGCCGAAAGGCTATGCGATCGAACATGTTGTTAAAGGCGACACCATGACTGAAGTGCTGGGCTATGTACAGTACGATGCAGAAGACCTAATTGAAAGCATTCGTCGCCAAACGGAACAATCGCTCAATGAACGCCGCATTCGCCTCGATGAATCTCAACTGTTGCTGCAACACTACGAGCGATCGCTGAGTCGGTATACCTATCTCATGTCCTGAGCGTTCGTAGGAAGGCACTGGCGGCGGTTGTAAAATAGCAGTTTATATTTTGTTACATCAACCACTCAAATGCGATCGCTGCCATCCACTGTTTCATAAGGGTTTACGGTATTTTCCACAGGTTTTCCACAGGCAGCTTGCGATCGCCCAGCCCTTTTTCAGACTGTTCAGACGATTTTGTTCTACTCGCGTTTCCAAAATAAAGTCATGATTGGTGATGTGCGACCATTGCAAGCCAAACAGCTTCGCCGCTGGACATCGATTGTTCTTGCCCTCATGCTGTCACTGGGGGCGATCGTCCTGAGTGGCTGTAGCCTGGACAATTTTAGAACCGAAGCTGCCCAAGTACCGCGCATCGTCATTGCTGCCACTACCGATCCCAAAACATTCAACTACGCCCTCAACCAATCCTTTCCCAGCGTTTTTTCCTTTATCTACGGCGGGATGGTCAGCGTTCATCCCATTACCCAAGAAGTCACCCCTGCCTTAGCCGAATCCTGGGATATTTCTGACGATAAGCTCAACATCACCTTTACGCTAAAGCCCGACCTGCAATGGTCGGATGGAGAGCCATTAACCGTAGATGATGTGATCTTCACGTTTAACGATATTTATCTCAACCCAGCCATTCCCGTCCCCATCCGCGATGCCTTCCGCATCGGTGAAAGCCAAACCTTACCACAGGTTGAAAAAGTGGGCGATCGCCAAGTTAAATTCACCATTGCCGAACCCTTCGCCCCATTTTTGGAATACATCGGCGGTTCTCCCATTTTGCCCGCCCATGCTCTCCGTACCGCTGTTAACACCACCGATGACAATGGTCAGCCCCTATTCCTCTCAACCTGGGGAACTGACACCGACCCGCAACGCATCATTGGCAACGGCCCCTACCGCATGGTCAGCTATATTCCCAGCGAACGCCTGATTTTTGAGCGTAATCCCTACTATTGGCAAACCGATGATGAAGGGCAGCCTCAGCCCTATGTGGATCAACTGATTTGGCAAATCGTTGAATCCGCTGATACGTCACTTTTGCAATTTCGCTCAGGCGGTGTTGATTTACTTGATATTTCTGCCCAAACCTTCATGCTGTTGAAGCAGGAAGAAGAACGCGGCAACTTCACGATCCGCGAAGGCGGCCCAGACACCAGTACCTTTTTCGTGTGCATCAACCTCAACCAAGCCAGCAAGCAAGACGGAACGCCCGTAGTCGATCCTGTGAAATCTCGCTGGTTTAACAACTTAAACTTCCGCAGAGCGATCGCCCACGCCATCAACCGTCCCAAAATGCTGAATAATGTCTTCCTCGGCTTGGGCGAGTTACTCAATTCTCCAATCTCAGTTCAAAGTCCGTTTTATCTGTCTCCTGAAGATGGACTTCCCGTCTACGACTACGATCCCGAAAAAGCCAGACAACTCCTACAAGACGCTGGATTTACCTACAATGCCGATGGCGAATTGTTGGATGACCAAGGCAACCGAGTACGCTTTCGGCTCATGACCAATACTGGCGGCCGCGTCGCTACCGTCATCGGCCCGCAAATTAGCGAGGATTTAGCGGCGATCGGCATAAGAATTGATTTTGAAGCGATCGAATTCAATACCTTGCTCGAACGTATCCGCAATACCCTAGATTGGGATACCTATATTGGCGGCATTACGGGTTCCCTCGAACCGCATAGTTCTTCCACCATCTGGGCCCTTGATGGCAGCCTCCATACCTTCAACCGCCAACCGCAGCCTGGGCAAGAACCGCTCGTTAATCAAACCTTTGCGGACTGGGAACGGGAAGTAGCCAACCTGTATGTTCAGGGTGGCAAAGAGCTAGATCTAGACCGTCGCAAAGAAATTTATGCGAGAGCGCAGGTTCTCATTCAAGAAAACCTGCCCTTCATTTACCTCATCAATCCGATTGGGCTGGGGGCAGTGCGGAATACCATCCAGGGGGTAGAATATTCTGCTATTCCCAACTGGCGATCGCTTTGGAATATTGAAGAACTCAACGTGACTGACCCACAGATTCTATCGGGCGATCGCCCAGTTCAGTAATCCCTTTCCCCGCGCCAATGTCACTAACCTGTTGCTGTTGATAAACCTCTAATGCGCCCATCTTTTGACTGGTTAACGTCGCCAATATGCGATCGCCTAAAGCAACTCAACAGCACTCGCAGCCAGATATCAAACTACGCCAGCGTCATTGGTTGGATTATTCAAGATACGCTACGGCAATTTTGGCCACGTATCCTAGCCATTTTTTTACTTGACATCGTTGGCACCATTTCAGCAGCAGGGGCATTTGGCAGCGTTATTGCCTACGTCCGGCAATTAACTGATGGACAGCCCATCGTTACCTTTAATTCAATTACCCTAGACCTAGAGCAGCCGCAAATTCTAGCAAGCTTTGCAGGTTTGGCTGCTGTTTTTGGTCTACTGAGCGCAGCTAGTCAATATTTTGCGGTTATCTACATTGCTCAGACAGTCGTAGACTATCGCCAAGCCTGTGTAACTCATCTGGTAGAGCTAGCCAAAGATATACATCGCAGCGGTTGGCCGAAGGTAGTTGCTGGACAACCGCTACGGCTTATCCATGAAAGTTTCTCCTTACTCTTACCCATCAGCTATGTACTGCGTCGTCTTCTAATGGTCTTTGCACCATTTTTTACTTTCATTTTTGCCCTTGGCTGTCTCCTCTGGGTGAGTGCAACGTTAACACTCCTGCTAGCACCAATCTGCCTGGTTTATCTAGTATTTATTTATCGCCAGACCCAACGTATTGTCATCCTAGAAACATCATCACAAGCTATTAACCGTAAGGTTCGAGAAACGGCTCTTCAAACGTTTCGCACTGCAGTTTCTCAAGATTTACCTCATTCATTGCAAGGCAACACTCAAGACGGTCTTCTGTTATCAGAAGACTATAAAGAGTTGTCCAACATTTTTAAGACCCGCTTCACCGTCATCGGCCAAGTTCGATTTGCCAACAATGCCTTATTTATTTCATGTACAGTCAGCTTATTTGTCTTCTTCGCGATCGCAACTCCCAACGGAGATAGAAACTGGTCAGACTTATTAGTATACTTATTTGCACTCCGGTTTACCTTTTCTGGACTCCAGCAAATTAGCACGTCATTAACTCAGATACTCCGTATTTTTCCAGTTTGCAGTCTTTACGTGAACTTCGTGCGAACAATAGATCGCCATCGAAAGCACCAGATAGATACAATGCAACGCTTCCCCTCCGTTACCGACTTGGAGTCTTTTGAGATCCAGTATGCTGCATCATCCTTACTCAACAAAAGTGAGCGGGTTCAAGTTAGCAACCCAGCACTGATTTGGGTTATTTTGCCCTATCGCCTGCTAAACGGAGATCTAAAGGCAACAGCATTGCGGCTAGAACAGAGTCTCAGTCCGCTAGTTTCATTGGTTGGCGATACTGACTACATTGAGGCCGTCCATGCTATCAACTCCGAGCAACCCTTAAGAAACATCGAAGCAGCGATCGCCTCGCCTTCATCATTTCCCAAAATTGGGACTCAGCCCGTTGCATTTTTGGACACCACCCTAATCTTCCAAGAAGATCAAGAGACTCTTCAAACCTATCTCGAGCGCTATCGTCGTATTTTTCTAGTCACGCATGATCCTGAACGCCTCCTGAAAGCACGCGGCATCTGTAGCACTATCCGCAAACGCACCACTGGAGTTGTTATTTTGAACGATTTGAATGTTGTCGGTGGGGGGTCGCTATACTGGCTGATAGATAACCTAGAATCAGTTCGGGCTTATCTAGACGAACAGCAGAATGCTGACTCAGCCGGTTGGGATATCCTAGATGACGAGATGGGATTTTAGAAGGCTGATAACATATTACACCCGCTTGGGTGGTGCTACATCAGGGCGCACTTTCGCACGAATCACAACTCCCGTGATATTATCATGCCCATTGTAATGATTAGCTAGATCAATCAGTTGAACCAGGGATTGTTCAAGGTTAGTCTGGGAACTGAGCATCGGCTCAACATGAGTACGCCAGTGTTTTTCGAGTAAGTTGTCATCAGTCAACCCATCGGAACAGAGCAAGAACAGAGCATCTTCGGTCAGCTCAATAAAGGCAATATCTGGGTCGATAAAGTTTTGGTCGCGAGGGCCAAGCGCTTGGGTAAGTTGATAGGCATCAGGGCGAGAGTAAGCAAGAGACACTTCAACGCCGCGCTGAATTTCTCGCTGTCCGACTTCGTGATCGACAGTTAATTGCTCTAGTCCCATCCGTCGAGTAAAGCGATAGAGACGACTGTCTCCTACATGAGCGATCGCCGCTTCCGTACCTTGGATCAAGACCAAAACCAGCGTTGTTCCCATGCGACCACTTCCGGAACGAAAGTTTTGCTGATTCAAGTCATAGATTGCCTTATTCGCGGCATAAATTGCTTCGCGCAGTTCTTTCTCCGAGGGCAGTCCATCAATCCAATGTTCTTCAAAGTACGATTCGAGCGTTTCAACCGCTAGGGCGCTTGCCACTTCCCCTCCGGCATGGCCGCCCATGCCATCACACAGCACATATAGCCCCTGGGCATCGAGTTTTCGCCCTATCGGCCCATCGATTTTGCGGATGCGGGTGCGAATGCTGAAATAGTCTTCATTGTGTTTCCGTTGCTGACCAATATCGGTGCGTCCCGCATCTTCGAGACTAATCAGCTTCATCGGCAGAACGATGGTAGGCAGGTCATCGCTGTCATCGTCCTCAAGGCTATCGTCCATCTTCGATGGGGCAAGGGTTGAATGGCTGTCCGCTGGCGTAGCATCCTCTGATGGATCATCGCTAGCGGATGCTGGCGGCAGGGTTGGTGGTTCGCTGATATCGGTGCCTTCGGGACTCACGTCATTCTCAGGGTCATTAAGGTTATCAACTGACGATAGAGGTTCGGTCATGGCGGTATGGGGTTGCGTTGGACGAGCGGGTTCGGTCGTAGCAGGATCGGTAGCAATCGGGGCGCTACCCTCTTCGGAATCGCGGAATGAAAAGGTTGGTTCTTGCAGGTTAGTGGCGATCGCTTCTAATTGAAGCTGAATATCGTGCAGGGATGATAGATCTCCTGTTTCAACATCGGCACAGAGCTGAGACAGTGCCCCAAGCTGGGTGCGTTGCGACTGTTGGAACAACGTTTGCCAGAGTGCCCCTAGCTCTTTCAGCGCAGGAACGTGCGCGGGGTAATCAGCATGAAGCCGCTGAATGCAGAGAATACGATTGCCATCAATATGTAAGTTGCTGGGTTCGATGACGCTGCTGCACTGACCGTGCATCTCCAATACTTCCCACAGTTTGGTCATGTCATACAGCCACTCCAGCACTTGGAAGGGTTCGATCGCCTCGTCCTTCATTGCCTGAAGCAGGGTGGGCATGGACGAACGATCTTCCAAAATCAGCACTGTCATTGAGCGATCGGCATAGGGCTGAATCCAAGCATCCCGAATCTGGGGCATGGCTGGGTACAGTTCGTCCTGCAACGCTAGATAGACGTTCGCCGTATCCGGCACTTGCGAAATATCGCTGGGCAAATCACACCGTTCAACCCAATCATTTTGAGACAGCTTTGTATCGGGTAAAGACGAGGAGGCATCACCCGCGATCGCCTGTTCAATCTGCTCAAAATAGGACGGCTGGTTGGGTCGGCGATCCACAACACGCACATCAATTTCTAACGTTGAAGCAACAGTTGCCGACAGGTCAGGTAGCGGATCAATCAACTGATAGCGATCGCCCGGATCTAGATAGTCACCCGGGTTCTGTCCATGGGGCGTTGGAATCGGCTGCGTCGGAGAAGACGAAGAGGCGGCGTCTAGCTTCAGTGGAGCAGACAAACACAGAACCGCTAACCATTGCCTATCTGTCACTAATGGCGAGTTCCCTGGCTCTGGCGATGGTTCAACCACGTCGGCTGAACTCAGAGGAGCGCCGCAGTTCTGACAAAATTTATGGTTGTCTGGGTTTTCAAATTGGCATTGGGAACAGATAATCATCATGAAACTCCCTTAAATTTTGCCAAAACATAGTAGAACGAGGGTGAGCGGATGCCGTCCGGGCAGGATAGCGGGCTATTCGTTAGCTTGCATCAAGACTTTTGCTCGACATGTTTAGCTGGGCGCGACTCAATCAACAATTCCATCTGTCGCTGACCACGAGGGGCGATCGCACCTCTCACAACTGGATAGACTTGAGTGATAGGACGCCACCTAAAAATAGCGCTTCCCCTTAGACGCCCATCATACAAAACTAATAGAACTTACGCACCGCATTCTGAAGTTACAGCCTCAACAGCCGCCATCCTAGTCATGCAGGGTATATTCTGGGTTATAAAAACCGCAGGAACGCTTTTCATTAAAGTCCATCTTGCATTCGCCAATTATTTAAGATTTCAGCGAGCCATTGATCTAGGGCTGGTGAGCGGCTGACCTGAACAACCGCACTACTGGCGATCGCGCTTGGCACAGCAACAGGTACAGCGATTTGAGTTAACGAGAGCAAAGCAACAGACATGTCCCAGCCGCCATAACCCATATTTGAACAAATTTTAGAAGCTTTTGGCCGATAGCGCAGCGATCGCTATGCCCACGCGCGCCCGCATCGCACAAAAGACACCCATATTGAACTGCACCATTGAACTAGGAACTGACCTAAAAACACCCGTCTCTCATCAGATCCGTTCATTGCAGAGCGTTGTAGAATGTCGCGACACCGAAGCTGAGAACCAGACAGACCCATCACCATGGGGTAACGTCATGTAAGGATTTTGGGTAGTATGGGCGTCGCTTACACCACCTAAAATCCTTACCAATCGAGAACTACCTACCCTCGATGAGGGTAGCAGTATTCGCAATATTCGAGCATCTTGCTGTCAGAATACCCAGTTCGTGGTTGAATCTGCACAATTCGGCTCATGCCAACTAGCGGAACACAGAGTAATGTTGAGAGTAAGAGATCCCTGACATCCGAACAGCAGGGCTGTATCAACGACCATCCCTCAATCAGCATCAGATAGCCGCCATAAAGCCCGTGTTCTGATGATCCGTAGTTGCACAATGGTGGCTCAATCCATTTATATAGAAGCGCACCATTTCAGTCTCAACAGTGGATGCTCTAGCGCATGAATTCTGCCGCCTACAGGGGCTGCACTTCATTTTTCTAGATTGGCTGTGCCCGTCTGCCGTCTTTCAACCTAGTCATGTTATGAACGACAACCAACCTCCACGTCCTCCCAATTACAACCAACCTCCCCAGCCCACCCAACGCCAACCTTCCAGCGAATATCAGCAGTTGAGTAGGGAGCAGCATCGCTGGGACACTGTTCATCAAGATGTGATCACTACGCGGCTGGTTCGCGGTATTTACTACTTGGGAGGGGCGTTAGAAATCTTGCTTAGCTTGCGGTTTTTGCTGCAACTTTTGGGCGCAAATCGTGACAACCTATTCGCTCGATTTATCTACAACTTGTCGTGGGCGTTTGCGACTCCTTTTCAAAATCTTTTTGCAACGCCAACCTTTAGCGAAGGCAACAATATTTTTGATACCAATATCATTGTTGCCATGATTGCCTACGGCATTCTGACGCTGTTGGCGATTCGCCTAATTTGGGTCTTTCGAGTAGAGCAGCCTTAGTGGCTGATGTTTCACTGGGCTGGGCGATCGCGGTCAGCATACCTAGGCAAGATCGGCACAACGCTTAACGTTGCACTCTGCTATTGCTCGGCTGGGGCTGATGTGAGTGACCCATCATTTTGCAATTGTTGAGTCAGTTTTACCCGTTAGCCCGGCCTTACACCCAAGTATGGCAGTAGCCATTTTGCCTAGGGCATAAAATTTTTGCTGAGCGCTATAACCCGGCAACGAACTGGGCAATGTAGTTTCTGAAAAGGAATCCAAAGATGTCGGGGTTCCAGCTTCAAAAATGTAGGGTCTACTGTTTCACGATTAAGATTCACGCTTAAGAACTGTACCGGAATGACTGGCGACCGCTAGCGATCGCTCATTGGGTTCGGGTGATCCGTCTTCAATGTTGGACAGTTCGCGGAGGTGGCTGGTTAGCCCTTGGGTACGAGCGATCGCCTGCTAAGGTGAAACGCAGCACACCTCACCATCATTGCTCATGAATCCTACGGATCTTGCCTTTTTGCCAGCCGTTGATCAAGCCCAACTGATTCGGCGCAGCGCTATTTCTCCGGCTGAACTAACGCAGATTTATCTCGATCGCATTGACCGGCTCAATCCCAAACTGGGCAGCTACTTTACGGTGATGGCTGAGCAAGCGATGGACGATGCGATCGCCAAAACAGAGCAACTGACCCGTACTGATTCGACCGAGCTGCCATCGCTGTTTGGAGTCACCATCGCTATTAAAGACCTAAATGCCGTCAAGGGCGTGCGCTACACCTGCGGCAGCCGAGCCATGGCAGAACATATCAGCGATCGCGATGATGGCATTGTGATGAAATTACGACAGGCCGGTTGTGTGGTGTTGGGCAAAACTGCAACCTCTGAGATGGGATCGATGCCGTTCAGCGAACCGCCCGGATTTCTGCCCGCCCGCAATCCGTGGCATCTGGACTATACGCCCGGTGGGTCGAGTGGGGGTGCAGCCAGCGCGATCGCAGCCGGACTTTCTGCCCTAGCCCAAGGCTCCGATGGTGGCGGATCGATTCGCGGCCCCTCCTCCTGCTGCGGCACGGTGGGCATCAAACCATCGCGGGGGCGAGTCTCATTTGCGCCATTGGGTGACTGCCTCAGCGGTGTGGCGACGCTTGGCCCCCTCGGTCGCACAGTGACAGATGCAGCCATGTTACTCGATGCAATGTCGGGATACATCATTGGTGACCCGTACTGGCTGCCCGATCCGCCCATTCCGTTTCGCCAGGTAGCCCAGCAGGCTGTTTATCAGCCCCCATCGCCCGATCGCATTGGAGTCGTCACCGCGATCGCCCCCTTGGGAATGGTGCATCCCGATTGTGCCCGTGCCGTTCACCATATCGCCAATGCGATGGCAGCCCTAGGACATCACATTGAACCGGTTGACCTAGATTGCAGCGCCCTAGTCGATCCGTTCCAAGTCGTGTGGCGAGCGGGCGTTCAATCCTGTGGGCTGCCGCCTGAAGCCCTTGAACCCATTAATCAGTGGCTGGTGTCGCGATCGGATTCGAGTGCAGACTACCAAAAAGCAGTCTGGGCGATGCAAATTGCGTCCCGGCATCTGGTGGCACAACTGCACCCCTACGATGCGATACTCATGCCCATTTTTATGCATCCCACCATTCGGGTTGGGGAGTGGGCTGATCTACCACCAGACACCCTCATGCAGCGGGTCATTCACTGGGTTGGCCCCTGCCCGATCGCTAATGCAACTGGACTACCTGCGATCGCCCTTCCAGCTATTCGAGATGCCAACCATGTGCCTATCGGCGTACAAATTCTCGGACGACCCGCCGCCGAAGCCCACCTCATTCAACTGGCCGCACAGCTCGAAGCCGCCGGTGCATGGGATAGCGATCGCCCTAGCCTAGCTAGCCACCCAAAATAACCGTTTTCAAAAATTCGATCGTCGCCTTCACTGCCGCATAGCCAAATACCACAATCGCCCCCGTCAGTGCCGCCCCACAAGCGCACAGCACTAACCCCGCTAGCGAAATCGCGCCATCGTCATCCAGTAAGCCAAAACCAGTTACAAAGACACCGATCGCAGGTAGCGTATTGGTTCCGGGAATTGGCACCATCATTGAAATTGACATGAGGGCGATCGCGACCCCAATGATTACCCGACCAGGCAAGCTCGTGCAGATGTAGGAATAGCGCGGTCGAGATACTTTCTCAATCCGCTGGAGCCACGGCAGCCCTGATTTAAGGAATGATTGAACCGTTTTTAAAGCAATTTCATGATTTTGGACACGCTGCGGCAGCCACGGTCGCTGTCGCCCAATGATCAATTGAACGGACAGCACCAGCATCACCACACCAAAGGGGATGGAATAACCGGGGGCAGGAACGGGCAGTGCCGAGGGCAGCGACAGTAGTACAAACAAAAAACCAAAAATCCGTTCGCCAGCAATATCTAAAATACGAACGAGCGACACCTGGGCCGGTGGCTCATCCTCAAAAAAAAATCGATTTAGTTCGGCAGACAGTCGAGCCATGGCTGCTCCTTTGCATCTAGCACGTACAGGATTGGCTCAATCCAGTATGCGCTACTTTTGGGGCTGCGTCTCTAGGATGCATCCCTGCCAAACAAGAGCGATCGCCCCCGAAGGAGCGATCGCCCATATCATCTTCAACGCTTGGAACAGCTCAGGAGCGTTAGGTTCCCACTGTCCAAGAGTTAATGTACTCTGTTTGCTCTGGCGTTAGAGAATCAATCGCAATGCCCATAGCTTGCAGCTTTAGGCGAGCAATCTCTCGATCCACCTCCGTCGGAATGGAGTGCAGCCCCGGTTGTAGAACCCCTTTATTTTTGACCAGATACTCACAGGCTAGAGCCTGGTTTGCAAAGCTCATATCCATCACTGCACTGGGGTGTCCTTCCGCCGCCGCTAAGTTAACCAACCGACCTTCGCCCAGCACCACAACCGACTTACCACTTTTCAAGCGATACTCTTGCGTGAAGTTGCGAACCTGCTTCACCTCAGCCGCCATGTTGTCGAGGGACTTCAGATCAATTTCGATATCGAAGTGACCAGAGTTGCATACCATCGCACCGTCTTTCATACTCTCGAAATGCTCAGCCCGAATGACGTGCTTATTTCCAGTGACGGTAATAAAGATGTCTCCCTGGGGAGCGGCCAGCGCCATCGGCAACACGCGGAATCCATCCATTGTGGCTTCGATCGCCCGCACCGGGTCAATTTCCGTCACAATAACGTTCGCGCCCATGCCGCGTGCCCGCAGCGCCGTACCCTTTCCGCACCAGCCATAACCAGACACCACAATGGTTTTGCCTGCCAGCAGCGTATTGGTCGCGCGGATGATGCCATCCAGCGTAGATTGCCCCGTTCCGTAGCGATTATCGAAAAAGTGCTTGGTGTCTGCATCATTGACGTTCATCGCTGGGAAGGTCAGCACCCCATCGTTGAACATCGCCCGCAAACGCACAATTCCGGTGGTGGTTTCTTCGGTGGTGCCGATTAGGTCAGGCAATTGGTGCTGTCGCTCTTTTACCAGCGTTGCCACTACGTCACTGCCGTCATCAATAATGATATTGGGCTTGTGATCAAGAGCAATCTGGACGTGGCGATGGTAAGTATCGTTGTTTTCCCCTCGTTGGGCAAAAACTGAAATCCCGTGATGCGCTACTAGGCTAGCTGCCACATCATCCTGGGTGGAGAGGGGGTTGCTGGCAATCAGGATGGCATCTGCTCCGGCAGCATTGAGCGCGATCGCCAAGTGAGCCGTTTCAGTAGTGACGTGGCAGCAGGCCACCAAGCGAATCCCAGCTAGAGGTTTCTCCGCTGCGAAGCGTTCCCGAATTTGCTGCAACACGGGCATTTCGCGCCCAGCCCAGTCAATACGCTGCTTTCCCTGTTCTGCCAGGGACAAATCTTTAACGTCGTGCTTAACTTGTGTGGTTGTGGTCATAGAGTTTTGAATACCGACAAGTTGTCAATTGATTACCGTTACTCGCCTAACTAGCTTAACCGATACAGGCGACACACTTCTTAAAATACAGGGGCTGTTCGCCCAAAACCGGGCAATGCGATCGCCTCTACGCCTTAAAATCCGTTGCCTTAACCACAATGTCTAGCGCAATGACTAAATTAATCCATGATTTGTATCGGAATTGACTTGGGCTGGAGTTCAGGAGCCAGCGGGCTATGCTGCCTGGCACTCAACGCCAGTACGCTCACTCTACTAGATTTGCAGTGCCAACAGGCGATCGCCGATATTCTAAATTGGGTCGATCAATGCACTACAGATGCCCCTGCCATCATCGCAGTTGATGCACCAACCCTGATTCCCAACAAAACCGGCATGCGCCTGCCCGATCGCCTTGCTCACAAATATTTTGGCAAATACCATGCAGGCTGCTACCCAGCCAATCAATCGCGCCCCTTTGCCGATCGCCTTATGGCCTTTGGTTTATCTCTCGAAGCCCGTGGGTTTCATCATGCCCCGACCCTGACCCCGCAGGAACCCGGACGCTACCAGATCGAGGTATTTCCACATCCGGCGATGGTGCATCTATTTCAACTCAATCGCATTTTGAAATACAAGAAAGGCACAGTCAGCGATCGCCGAGCCGAACTGAGCAAACTGCGCCACTACATTCTCAGCATTTTGCCGACTCTAGAACCAGCTCTCAATCTCCAGGACACCGATCTCCCAGTCATTCCCCAAAAAGGAGCCGCCATCAAAGCTGTCGAAGACCAGCTTGACAGCCTCATCTGTGCCTACGTTGCGGCTCATTGGTGGTATTGGGGCACTCAGCGCAATTGGGTACTAGGCGATCGCAGCACAGGCTATATTGTGGTGCCCTCGCCCTCCTGTAACGCCTAACCTTTTCGTTCCAAGACTACAAGCTATAAACAGGTAGTCCTCGATTGGCAAGGATTGGCAAGGATTGGCAAGGATTTTGGGGTGTGTGGGCAACGCCCCCCAAATCCTTCATAAATACCACTACCCACAAACATTAGAGTCGAAAACCCAGGCAATCTGGTTCAGTTACTGGTCAGACAAGCCGCACAGCAGAACCTTTATCAATCCAGGGTTTGACTTTATTGACAGCGAAAACCGATCACAGGATTTTAGACAATGCAGGGGGCAAGTTTCCTGACCCTTTCAGGCATGGGAGTCGGGTCTGTCAGTTCACCAAGTTACAGAACAGCGACAACGTTGCAGCCTCACCAGTCAGCCCTTTTCACTCATCCAATGGCGCTCGAATGTAAAGAAATCTGATCATTTCTCAACCTTAAGATCCAACAGAACTCCAATGGATTTTGTTTTCTGCAATGCAATTCGCTCCAGTACCCATCGCTATGCTGAAGACACACCCAGCTATTGACGCACATCCTTTTCTTTCGGAGGGGGTATACACTCCCATCTCATAAATGTTACATTGTTTAACAATGAGACCTCAACAATCGCTTGCTTAAGACCTGTATGGGCGGCTTCAACATCGATAGGAGTGCTGGCTGCTTTATGTATCTGAGTTACTTGACTCTTATTGTTCATTTAGTCAAACGGCAAGCGATCGCAGCATCTCTATACAACTGCATGGGTCTGATGCTCTGACGTTTGGAACTACAGTTCATAGTGCGCCTTCGCAATTAAAACCCCATCCGTAGCAAGGGCAGCGAGGTCTTCAGGCAATTGGGCGTGTCTCAAACTGCATTTCATTATTACTGCACACCGCTTTGCCATTCGAGGCAATTCTTTTACGGTCTGCAAGGAATTCGTTAACGGCATTCCCTAAGAGCATTTATACCCATCATGTTTATTGTGTCATCCACTGGTCTGAATCCCCATGAGAACTGACAGAGTGTCCACCGACTCAGTCCGCAACTACCTCAAAGAAATCGGGCGTGTTCCGCTCTTGACCCACGAGGAAGAAATTGTTTTGGGTAAAAAAGTGCAGCGGTTTGTTGCGCTTGAAAAGCTGAAAGCATCTTTGGTTGAACGCTGGAATCGAGAGCCATCTTTGCAAGAGTGGGCTGACGCTGCTGATCTATCGTTGAGTGAGCTAAAGGACGCGATCGCCCAAGGTGAACTTGCCAAGCGCAAGATGGTTGAGGCGAACTTGCGACTGGTTGTTTCAGTTGCAAAAAAATATATTAAGCGCAATGTTGACCTGCTGGACTTGATTCAGGAAGGCAGTATCGGAATGCAGCGCGGCGTCGAAAAGTTTGACCCTACCAAAGGGTATCGATTTTCTACCTATGCATACTGGTGGATCCGGCAAGCCATTACTCGGGCGATCGCGGAAAAAGGGCGTACCATTCGTCTTCCGATCCACATCACTGAAAAGCTCAACAAATTAAAAAAAGCTCAGCGCCAGTTGACGCAGAAATACGGTCGTCCGGCCACCGTTGCTGAATTAGCTGAAGAGCTAGATCTGAGTGCAAAACAGGTTCGTGATTATCTTGAAAAATCTCGGATGCCGCTTTCATTAGATCTACGAGTCGGCGATAACCAGGATACTGAACTCGGTGAGCTGTTAGAAGACACCGGTCCCTCCCCCGAAGACTACGCCGTTAACTCTTCGCTCCGTACTCAACTGCATGAGTTAATGGAAGACCTTAATCCCCAGCAGCAGCTTGTTCTATCTTTACGTTTTGGTCTAGAAGATGGGCAAACATTAACCCTAGCTAAAATTGGCGATCGCCTTAACATCAGCCGCGAACGAGTCCGACAAATCGAGCGTGAAGCATTGACAAAATTGCGGAAACGCAAAGCGCAGATGCGAGAATACCTAGCTAGTTGAGTCATTTCATTGCATTGATCCGCAATAGCCCGTTGCCCCAGGGCGACGGGCTTTTTTAATGTCGCTCACTGCGCATTCTTCTCTTAAAGAACAGCGATATTTCCCATTTCGTTAAGCCCAATACGCTCAACATTAGCATTCTTAATTTTCATTAGAGTTGCCACCTTCAAGACGTAAATTTTATTGAAAAACCCTTGATTCAAACTATTAGAATGCTATCTTGAAATTGAAGCAAACAACGCTTCCCCCGGCAGATTAAACAGCCACGTTGATGTTCACAAACTGAGAGGTAAAAGCGCTGTTTTATACACATCTGTCTCGTTCAAACCCAACAGCACCCAAGCTCATCATTGATATTTCCTAGAGTTAAACGCAGGGAGTTCAGTATTCAGCATAAGCCTTGAAAAAGCCGCTAGATACTCTCCAGAGCAGTCTCAGGAAAAGCAGGAAATCGCTCAATGATTGAACACTGGGTGCTGTTGTTGTCAGTATTGTTGTCAGTACTTATAACCCTATCAACATTATTTTTATAAAGTTCTTCTACCGTTCTCATGATGACGTTCTCTAACCCAGATAGACCGTTTAGGGTGCATGTCACCTTTTCGCCCTCTCTCTAAATCTCTCTCCCAATGGTGGGAG
>CAYSIR010000056.1:0-19858 GCA_964431105.1 uncultured Leptolyngbya sp.
CCCACCCCATCATCGGCCACCGGCACCGCCATCAATGCGATCGGCCGCAGCTCGTCGGGTTAGCCCAGGTTCTCCAACCCTAGCCCAAATTGTTAAGGAAGCTTACGACAAAGGGTTCTCAGACGTTCACGTCGGCGTTGGTGAAGTCCCGCGTTTCCGTAATCGCGGGGAAATCGATGTTACTGAATATCCAGAAACCGACGAAAATACCTTTTTTAGCTGGCTGGCGGAGGTTCTTCCTGATAAAGATATTCAGCAGTTTAAAGACACGCTCGATTTTGATGGCGCGGCCCAGTACGACTTTGCACGAGTTCGGATCAATCTCTTTGATTCGCTGCGTGGGCCAGCGATGGTCATGCGTTTGATTCCAGTAAAAATCCTGACTCTTGAACAACTGAATGCGCCGCCAGTCTTTAAGGATATTTGCCACTACCATAAAGGGCTAATTCTGGTGACAGGGCCGACTGGTTCTGGTAAATCCACCACAATGGCAGCCATGATTGATTACATCAATCGGGAAATGCCCAAGCATATTATCACCATCGAAGATCCGGTGGAATTTGTGCATCAGAGCCGTAAGTCGCTGATTAAGCAACGCGAAGTCGGACTGCATACGCTGAAGTTTGACAGCGCACTAAAAGCTTCCCTGCGTGAAGATCCAGACATCATTCTGGTCGGTGAAATGCGGGACAGAGAAACTGTTACTACGGCGCTCAAAGCAGCCCAAACGGGTCACTTAGTCATGGGAACCCTGCACACTAACAGTGCGGTAAAAACGATTGAACGGATCTTGAATCTGTTTGAGCCCAGTGAGCAAGAGCCTGTACGGGTGTCTTTTGCTGAATCCTTAGTCGCAGTCATTGCCCAAGGACTTTGCCGTACAACAGATGGAAAGCGGGCCGCGTTCCACGAAATTTTGATTAACACAGACGCGATTCGTGATTACATTCGCCGTGGTGACTTGGATGAGGTGGAAGCCATTATTCCTCGTTGTACGTTTGATGGTATGTGTACGATGAATCAATCGCTGTATCAACTGTATGAAGCGGGTCGCATTACGGAAGAGACGGCTCTCGAACTGTCTCCAAAACCCAACGAAATGGCTCAAATCCTACGCGGACGGGTCTAGCGATCGTGGCTTCTACTGAACAATCGTTGCCTCAGGTGTTTAAGGGAATTGCTGTCTTTACGCCTGGGGGCGATTTAGTGTATGCGATTGATGAACAAAAGCAGCACCGTTGGCATCTTCAGCTCTGTTCGGTGCTACAGGAATTATTGGGGTTGCCAGAGCCTCCGCATTTTTTAGTGCCTTGTTATACGGCGACGATCGATCGCTGGATTGAGCCGCACACCGACACTATCCAACAAATTGCGGAACTCTATCCAATGGTGCAGCGTTATCAATCGTTGTTAAATGTTTTGTTCCGCACATCAGGGCAGGTGTGGACTATTTTGCATCCGCCGGAAGATGCCTGCGATCCGGCGGTGCTGATGACCTACCGAAATCGATTCCCTGAATTATGGCGATCGCATGAGTTAATGATTTGCCTTGATCAATCTAAACAGCGACAGTCAACCAATATAGCCTGGACTCCTTCTCAGCCCCCACCGACTCGACCGCCGGGCTATGTGTTTCGTTTATTTGTGAGCGGTCAGACGGCTGTTACTGAACAAGTGTTGCACAGCCTGCATCAGGTGCTGGAGCGATCGCTCCAGCAGCCCTACACGCTTAAGATTATTGATGTGCAGAATCATCCTGAACTAGCGGAGTCCAACCAAATTACAGCTACACCCACCCTGGTTCGGGTCTGGCCGCAGCCCGTGAAGCGTATTGTTGGCGATCTCAACAGCGTCAGTCGCATCCTTCAAGACACGACCTCGACGCTCTGAGGGGCGTTTGAGTCCCCTCAATTTTATGGCATCGGTGCTAGTCAGATGCAGTTGGGATACCGAGACAAGCGACGATAGTCAATGCGCTGACACTTGGGCACGGGTGCCACTAGATCGCGCGATCGCGCCCTGCTGCGCTGTTCATCAAGAAACATTAATTTTCGCAACAAAGCTGCCGTCTTTCGAGGTCATCGTCGGAATGATGAGGAAGACTGTATAGCTAATTTCATTTGGCTAATGCTTTTCCAATCGTGATTACGACTCAGCACTGAACTTCTATTTGTTGCCGCAGAGCTTTGCCATGAACATAATGCTTGAATCTCATCTCTCTAGTGCAGATGGTCGCTATTTGGGTGATGACGAACTTAAGGTTTTGGAAGACTATTTATCCAGCCATCAAACCCGCCTTAGAATTTATACGTTTCTTCAGGAGCAGTCCAATAATCTAATTCTTGAGACGCTGCGCGAAATGATGCGATCGCATCGTCAAGTCATTCAAGAACACGGTGACAAATGCCGACGGGACATGGGCTATGTGCTGCGGTTTGCGGCAGTTTCAATTTTACGAAATGATGAAATGTTTTTCACTGAACATCTCATTTTGTGGATGCAGAATATTATGATGGCTCTCAAAAAAGAGCAGCAATCCGCCCAAGCGTATCGTTTATTGCAGCAGGTCATTCAGCACCATTTGCCAGAGGAAGATGCCCAGATTGTTAATCACTATCTCAACCTTTTTATTGAGGCATTAACAGTTGGTGCAGCCGCGTAATTGTTGAGCTAACCCTATTTAACGAACGAAGCAGGGAGCATCTCTATCAGATGTATCCCCTGCTAGATCAAATGTTGGCTACAACCCAGGTTGTAGGTCTCTCCCCAACTAGGTAGCTTGGGGATGGAACAATGGCGAAAGGACAGCATCCGAAGTATAAACGAACGCGCGATCGCTGTGGAGTAGCGATCGCGCGTTTAGATTGTCCGTTCGCGGAAAGGATTTACACTTTTTGAGCCGTTGCTTAAGATGCCCCATATTTTCAATGGACAACCGGCTGAATCTCTACGTTGAGCCAATTACCTTAACAGCAGGTATTTGCGCTAATTTTCAACTGATATCTTTGCATCACGGCATCAGCCAATCATTGATGCTGAACAGCCGCCGCCAACGCCGAGATCAAAACAGCGCGATCGCATTCAATCGCCACTAATCTTCATCTGGAAACGGATCAAACTTAGAGCGCTTACCCATTGACAGCGAACCAGTCATGCTGTCTTCAAGCTCCATTCGCTGCTCCATGCGGCGGAGAAAATATCCCGTCATCATTGCAGAAGCAAGCAATCCAGCTAGATTTTCGCGGTCTGTCGTGACTTGTACATTAAAGGCTTCAGAAGGCAGTACGCCAACCAATCCCTGAACATTCTGCGAAATAATTTGCTTAATCTCAGGGCTAACTGAGCTAGCAACCCGCGCTAACACTTCGGGGGATTGATGTTGCAGATAGTTCAGTAATTGGTTTGCTGGGTCACCTTCGGCGTTGCCACTGAAGAAATCGGTGTTGTCCGGGTTAAAAACCATAGAGACCGTCATACTGATTGGCTGAGTTTGATCTATTGTGACATCTAATTGCAGTTTGTGTGTCCCATACTATACGGAGGCGCGTTTCTTTACAGGGTCTTGACCTGGTTGAAATTACAGAGTTTTTTAGACGCGAGCCAGCGCGCTTGGCTAAATTGACCTTCTCCACAAGCCGGTCAATCGCAGATGATAGGTCATCTCTAGCGATCGCTTTTGGAGGGTGTGTCAAACGGTTGCGGCAACCTGTCTAATTGAAAATATTGATAAAACTTATTGGTAATTTGCAACCAATAGGAACGCCCATCGGATTGGCGACGTTTTCGGACAAACCCCTGACTGACTAATTCGGGAACGTGCTGATAAACCCCAGACCCGCGCAGTTCTACCAATTCAGATTGGGAGATGGGTCCCTTGAGGGCGATCGCGGCTAGGGTTCGGAGGGCACCGACGCCCAAATCAACCGGAACTAAGGTTTCGACGAGGTGATGGAAAACTGATCGCAGTTGCAAAATGTAGCCCTGCGGCGTTTGGATCACTTCCAAAGCGCTATCTCGATGGGCATAGTCATCCATCAACTCCAGCAGTCCCTCTTCTGCATCGTTGCGATCGCATCCAGCGTATTCGGCAATTTTAGAGAGCGGGAGAGGATGACCCTTGAGATACAAAATCGCTTCGATCTGACTGGCAAGCCGCGACATAGTTTATGGTGTGGCAGTAGAAATGTGTAGAGATCGTTGTCCTTACATGACCATCACTACCGTAGAAATTTAGGGTGAAGCAACCGGCAGCCTCCCTGTCGTAGCGGCATGTAGGAGCAGTTTAACACCATCAGAACAGATGAATTAAGAGTTTGGAGGGCACTGCGGTCGTGTCTCCTCGATGCGACTGGGGTTAGTCTAGATTGCGCCCTGTTAATTCCACAAAAATGTCTTCAAGGTTAGACGGGCGAATCATCATGCCTGTACGGTCTACCTGAGTCGCCAGATATTGCTGGGCTTCAGCCATGTTAGGGAAAAAGGTGTAGTGCCAGCGATCGCCATCTTGTTTCATCATCAGCCCTTCGCCGTGCTTGCGTCGCAAATCTTGAAGTGTGCCGATTTCGATCAGCTTGCCGCCGTCCATAATGCCAATGCGATCGCACAGATATTCCACCTCTTCCATATAGTGCGTCGTCAGCAAAATCGTCATGCCTTGCTGATTCAAGCCCTTAATAATTTCCCAAAGGCGGCGGCGCGTTTGAGGATCTAACCCCACAGTCGGTTCATCTAAAAACAAAATCTGCGGCTGGTGCAGCAAAGCACGGGCAATTTGCAATCGGCGTTTCATCCCGCCCGATAGCGTTTTCACCAAAGAATCTCGGCGATCGCTGAGTTCAACATACTCTAGCCATCGACGGATCTCGTGCGATCGCCGAGACGATGGAATATGGTGCATTCGACCATGAAATTCCATATTTTCCCACACAGTCAGATCCGCATCGACGCTAGTCTGCTGCAAAACCACGCCGATCTGCTGTTTTACCCAAAACGGCTGGCGCACCACATCATAGCCAGCCACGACGATTTCGCCCTGGGTTGGCTGGGTCAATGTGGTCAGCATTCGGATTGTGGTTGACTTACCTGCGCCGTTCGGGCCCAGCAGTCCAAAAATCTCACCCGGAGGAATGGTCAAGGACACATCATTGACCACACAGACATTGTTATAAACCTTATGAACGTTTTGAAGGGTAACCGCAGTCATAGATTCAATGGCAACTCGGAACAGCCGCAAATTCCTGTGAATAAGGGAGTTGCTTCATAGCGCAGCTCTCATTTCAATGTAGCAGTCTTAGCCCGTCTAAGACGGATGAATTGTGAGAGCGATCGCCAATTCTGACCTGGCAGTCACCCTAGTAGGCTGAATCAGCAACATCACTGACCTAGCTATGGTGGCGTCATCGGTCTCAAGCCATTGAGCGATGCCCTGTAGGGATATGCAGCCAATGTCGTTCGCTGGGCAGAGCTACCCCTCACGCCTCACGCAATTGAGCGCCATAGCAGGCGAACCTCGTGACCTCCAGTGCTGCTCTTTGACAACCTCAGCTTCTAGAGCTTCTCGTGACCCGTTATTTCAATCGCGGAGGCTGAACCGCCTGAGTCAGGGCGATCGCTATACAATGCAATACAGACCATTGAGTTTTGTAACAAATTCTCAGTCTTCACTGGCGATCGCGCCGTTCCCTCCACCCATTAACCCACCACCGCATGGATCTTCCGCTGATCTATCATCCCGGTTATGTTGCACCGCTCCCATCTACCCATCGGTTTCCGATGGTGAAATTTCAGCGACTGCATGAATTATTGATTCGCAGTGGCGTTGCTCAGGTTCATCAATTCCACGAACCTAGCGCAGCCGAGCGATCGGCGATCGAACTCATCCACACCCCCGACTACGTGTTGCGCTACTGCACCGGAACCCTAGAGGCCAAAGCCCAGCGGCGGATCGGCCTACCCTGGAGCCATGCATTGATGGAGCGTACGTGTTTAGCGGTCGGAGGAACCATCCTCACCGCCAAACTAGCGATGCAGCACGGCATGGCTTGTAATACAGCAGGCGGCACCCATCACGCATTTCCCAGCTATGGGTCGGGGTTTTGTATCTTCAATGATCTGGCGATCGCCACCCGTGTATTGCAGCGAGAAGGGCTAGCCCAGCGCATCCTCATTCTGGATTTAGACGTGCATCAGGGCGATGGCACGGCACTCATTTTTCAGCACGACGATCGCGTCTTCACCTTTTCTATGCATTGCGAAGCCAACTTTCCAGGACGCAAACAAGCGAGCGATTTAGATGTACCGCTGCCAACTGGGATGGAAGACGACGACTATTTGCAAACCCTCGATCGCTATTTACCAGACTTACTCAGACAGGTGAACCCTGACCTAGTGCTGTACGATGCCGGGGTCGATCCACACATCAGCGATCGCCTTGGCAAACTCGCCCTCACTGACCACGGTCTGTTTTGCCGCGAAATGCAAGTGCTGGACACTTGTGTAGCCCAGGGTTATCCGGTCGCCTGCGTTATTGGCGGCGGCTACAGCGACGATTTTGATGCGTTGGTGTATCGACATTCACTATTGCATCGCGCCGCCAGCGAAGTGTATCGTCGCCATCGCCTCTAGTCGGCCCTAGTCCTGGGTCAAATCATAAAGGAATGTAAAAAGCTGATTGGATCAAATTCTAAAGAAACCTGTGGAAAACACAGCCTTTTCTGTGGAAAACTCTGGGGAGAACGGCGGGAAAACAGTCATCATCCTGTGGAAGAATTGAGTAAGTAAAAATACTCTGTGGAAAAGCCAGTCTGCTTTCCACACGTTTTCCACAATTCTGTGGAGACAAAATGGATTGCCTAGATATGATCCCAGGACTTTTCCACAGTTTCCACAGGCCCTAATACTACTTCTATCTTTAAATCTTTTAAATCCAGAGATCTAAGCTGTCCAGGCAATCCATTCATGACTCGGTCGCAATTGAACCTTTCGGAGTGGGGTGTTACGATAGCCTTCCAAGCAGTTGATCGGCAGGCGCTTGCAGCTTGTTCAGAAAGCCTAAATACCTGACATTCAGGCATTTACGAGTTCTGGCAAGGAATCAGGTCGGTCGCCAATCTGCCATTCAGTGGAAGCGAAATCTTTCAAAAACCTATTAGAGTAACTCATTAGAGTCGAGCGTTAGGTGACGAACAGCAAATGCAGTTTTGGAAGCGATCGCGCTTTGTGACATTGGCTTCATCACGGATCTACGATGGCGTTCCGTTAAAAACCATCATTAAGCCGAACTAGGTTGATTCAGGACGATGGCTAGATCGGATGATCTAGATCAGATGATCTCCTAACCATACATGAATTGTCAATACAGCGTTAAGGCAATCAACGAGTTGACTTCAGAACGCATAGCTTGCAGAACCTGCGATAAAACGTCGTTAATAGGTTGAAACCACGTTTAGAAAAGGTGAAACAGTGAGTCGAGGCTGTGAGATGACCCATGCAGTCAAGCCAATGAAAAACCGCCGCCCAGTCTGGGATGTGATGCTAGAACGGTGTTTTTAGCGAACCGGTACGCCCGTCTTGTTAGTTTAGTAACGCGACGGCGAGTCTTATGTTGATAGTTTTCCACAGGTTTTGTGCTGTCTGTGGAAAGTCCTGTGATTTTTAGTTCACAGGCATTTTGGCGATCGCACTTGTTTGTTTTCCACTGGTATTCCACAGGCTACTGCCACTATGAAATTCATCTGCACTCAAAATGAATTAAGTACTCATCTGTCGCTGGTGAGCCGTGCTGTTGCGTCGCGTCCGAGCCACCCCGTTCTAGCCAACGTGCTATTTGATGTGGATGCCGACTTGCAACAGGTCAAAATCACCGGGTTTGATTTAAGTTTGGGAGTCCAGGCTACGTTTGCAGCCCAGGTGGAGTCTGGCGGACGTTTGACTCTGCCGGCCAAGTTGCTGAACGATATTGTGTCTCGGCTACCGGCTGGCGATCTAACGCTGGACAATGAAGCCAATGAAGCGATCGCAATTTTGGCCTGTTCGTCTGGTCGGTATGAAGTGCGGGGAATGGATGCCAGCGAGTATCCGGAGTTGCCAACGATCGCAGAATCAGAGGTGGCTCGCCTGCCGGTGGATGCGCTGGTGGATGGACTAAAAGGGTCACTATTCGCCACTAGCACCGATGAATCGAAGCAAGTGCTGACCGGAGTGCATCTGACTGCCCAAGATGATGGTTTGGAATTTGCTGCAACGGATGGACATCGACTGGCAGTGGTGCAGACGGTGTCGGATGAGGAATCCGAAATCAAAACCCAGGCTGGGAGCATGAATGTGACGGTGCCGGGTAAGGCATTGCGTGAGCTGGAGCGGATGTTGCAAATGCCGCAGGCGGGTGAGTCCATTGCGGTTCAGTTTGATCACAGTCAGTTAGTCGTGGAGTGGGACAATCAACGGTTGACCAGTCGGCTATTGGAGGGGCAGTATCCCAACTATCGCCAACTGATTCCGCCGCAGTTTGGGGTTCAGATGACTGTTGAACGGCGACTATTTGCGACGGCACTAGAGCGGATTGCGGTGCTGGCCGATCAGCGGAACAGTATTGTAAAGCTAAATCTTGATACGGCTGCACAAGAGCTAGTGTTGTCGGTCGATGCGCAAGATGTAGGCAGCGCTAGGGAGGCGATCGCGGCTCAGATTTCGGGCGACGACTTAGAGATTGCCTTTAATGTGAAGTATCTGCTAGACGGCTTAAAAGCGTTACCGTCCACTGAAATACAAATGCAGTTCAATACGGCGACCAGTCCCTCAGTGTTATCCCCATTAGGCGGGTTAAAAATGACGTATTTGGTGATGCCAGTACAGGTGCGAAACTAGCCTACGATTGTCCCATGATGTTTGATGCGATCGCATGGTCACTATTCCCCAACAGCTTGCAGCAGAACTCTCTCTCCGTCCGTTTCAAGTAGACAATGCCCTCGCGCTGTTTGCCGAGGGCGCAACGGTGCCGTTTATCGCCCGCTACCGGAAAGAGCGCACGGGCGAGCTAAATGAAGTGCAGTTGCGAGATTTGTTTGATCGCTACACCTATCTGACGGAGCTGGAAGACCGCAAGCAGGTGGTGCTAGACAGTATTGAAAAACAAGGCAGGCTGACGGATCAATTGCGTCAGACCATTGCGGATTGTTTACAAAAGACGGTTCTCGAAGATTTGTATTTGCCCTACCGTCCCAAACGGCGGACGCGGGCCACAATTGCTAAAGAAAAAGGGCTAGAGCCATTAGCCGAACGGGTGCGATCGCTGAATGCGCCCTCGGTGTCTACCGTAGACTGGGCGGCTGAGGCAATGCCCTACCTGTCGGCAAAAACTGGGGTGAACAGCCCGGAGGCAGCGCTGAAGGGTGCGGCGGATATTTTGGCAGAGGCGATCGCTGAGCAGGCGGCGGTGCGGGCCCATTTGCGAGACTGGCTGTTGAAAACGGCGGTGTTTGTGTCGTCTATCAAAGCGGAAACACATCCTGAAGGCTCCACCAAATTTGAGATGTATCGCTGCTATCGTCATCCGGTTGCTACGATCGCCCCCCATAATTTGCTGGCCCTCTGTCGTGGACAGGCCGAAAAAATTCTGTCTTTTGATGTGGAATTTGAGGAAACGGCGGCACTAGATTATCTCAGCGATCGCGAAATCAAGACCCGCTGCCGGGAGGTGCGATCGTTTTACCAATCCCTATTGAAGGATGCGTTCAATCGCTTACTAAAGCCGTCGTTGCTCACTGAAGTGATCGCGATCAAAAAATCGGAAGCTGATATTGAATCGATTAAAACGTTTGAGGCTAACCTGCGTGAGCTGCTGTTGTCGAGTCCGGCCGGTATGAGGCCAACTCTGGGCATTGATCCTGGATTTCGCACCGGCTGTAAAGTCGTCGCGCTGGATGCGACGGGGCAATTTTTAGAGTACTGTGCCATTTTTCCTCACCAGTCGGATCGGCAAAAAGCGCAAGCAGCCGACACTCTGAAGCGGTTGATTGCTCAGCATCAGATTGCACTCATTGCGATCGGTAACGGTACGGCGGGTCGGGAAACCGATCGCTTTGTTGCGGATGTGCTGAAGTCGCTGGACAATCCTCCCGTCAAGGTCATGGTGAATGAGTCGGGGGCGTCGGTCTATTCCGCTAGTCCGGTCGCGATCGCCGAATTTCCCGATCTCGATATTACGGTGCGAGGAGCGATTAGCATCGGTCGGCGCTTGCAAGATCCGCTGGCAGAGTTGGTCAAAATCGATCCAAAGTCGATCGGTGTGGGACAGTATCAGCACGATGTGGATCAAAAGCTACTGCGTAAAAAGCTGGATGAAACCGTCGAAAGCTGTGTGAACTACGTCGGTGTGGATTTGAATACGGCTTCAAAGGAGTTGTTGACGTTTGTGTCGGGAATTTCATCTACGGTGGCCAACAATATTGTGAGCTACCGCAATGAAAATGGTGCATTTCGCGATCGCCAATCATTACTAAAAGTGCCCAAGCTCGGCCCAAAAACGTTTGAGCAGGCAGCCGGATTTTTGCGAATTCGAGACGGTCACCATCCACTGGACAATACGGCGGTTCACCCGGAAAGCTATGGCGTTGTGAAGGCGATCGCCCAGGATCTAGGCGTGGCGTTGCAGTCGGTGATGCAGATTGCAGAACGCTTGAAGGCGGCTGATTTGAAGCGCTATGTGACCGATACGATCGGCGAACCAACCCTGCGCGATATGCTGCAAGAATTGGAGAAACCGGGACGCGACCCGCGATCGGAGTTTCGCTACGCTACATTTAGCGAATTGGTGACTGAAATTTCAGACCTGCGGCCGGGGATGGAGCTGGAGGGAGTCGTTACAAATGTGGCTAATTTTGGCGCATTTGTGGATGTTGGTGTTCATCAAGATGGTCTGGTTCACATTTCTCAGTTAGCCGATCGCTTTGTATCTGATCCAACGCAGGTGGTGAAAGTAGGGCAGGTGGTGACGGTGCGAGTGTTGGATGTGAATGAATCGCTGAAGCGGATCAGCCTGTCGATGCGATCGCCGGATGCGCCTCGGTCAAAGCCCTCTAAAAAATCTAGTCAGCCCAGCGATCGCGCTGCTCAGCCGGACAAGAAAACCCGTCAGCGATCGCCCGATACCTCCGTGGATGCCTTGAAAGCCAAGTTCAACCGCAAACTTTAAACTACGAATGGACATGGGTTGTCCCACGAACCGCTATTGAAACGTGCTGAGGCTGGGCATTATGAATCCGCTCCGACAACTGGCTCACTTCCCCTGGTTCGTGCTACTTCAGGTATCGGTCATGGCCATCATTTCGGTAACGGTGCTGGAAGTCGCTTTTCTGATCGGCATCTATCAAGTTCCAGCATTAGAGTTTGCCTTTGGTCGCATCATGGCATCGGTGCTGGGAATTGTCGTGCTAGGAGCGATCGCCTATGGGACGGGGGCGCTGGCACTGCTGCTGCTTGAACGGCTCCACCGTCATATTCACCCAGATGCCGGATTGTTGTGGGCCCTCATCGGCTGTCTGCTGCTGCTGGTGTGGGTCAAATCGTTTTTGCCGTTGCCTAGTCTTCTAGAGCTGGATCAACTCGCGCTAATCGGCATCATGCTGGGCGTGTTTACCACCGGACGGCGCTACTGGCGACGCTGGTAAGCTAGGGTTTTGGATGAAATCGGCTGATAGAGCGTATCTCGTTCCTGGAAGGGGCGACCCTGGGCCGCGATCGCCCCTTGTAACTCATCAACATCCATGCAAGTGCCGCCCTGGGCCCCAGCCATGGTAGTAATATGCTCTTCCATCAATGTGCCGCCAATGTCATTACAGCCCCAGTTCAAGGCTTCGGCGGCCCCCGCTAGCCCTAGCTTGACCCAACTGGGCTGATGGTTAGGAATCCAGTTGCCTAGAAAAATGCGGGCGATCGCCATCAACACCAGCGCATCGGGCAAACTCGGCTGATCGCGCCCCACCCTTCGCCGCAGCGGAGCCGGTGCTTCCTGTCCCACAAAGGGCAGCACAATAAATTCAGTAATGCGGGCGGGATGCTGATAAGCCATTTGCTGAAGCGATCGCAACCGTCCCAGATGGCGCATCTGCTGCTCCGGCGTTTCGATATGACCGGACAGCAGGGTGCTAGTCGTCGGCAGCCCCAACCGATGGGCCGTCCCCACAATCTCAAGCCACGTAGCGGTATCAATCTTTTCAGGACAGATCACCCGGCGTACTTCATCTACCAGCACCTCAGCCGCCGTCCCCGGCATGGAACCCACCCCAGTATCTTGCAGGGCGCGGATGACCTCAGCGTAGGAGCGACCATCTTCACGCGCAATAAACTGAATTTCTTGGGGCGAGAAGGCATGAAGATGAATCTGTGGAAAGTGGGTTTTGATCGTGGTAACCAGTCGTTGGTAGTAGGGCAAGGATTCACCATGATGCTTCGCTCCGGGGTGCAGCCCTCCCTGCATACAAATTTCAGTTGCCCCGCGCTGCACGGCATCGGCCGTTTTTTCTAAAATCGTCTGTTCATCTAGCCAGTAAGCGCCGTCCTTGCCCTCATCCCGCCGAAAGGCACAAAAGTTACAGTGCTGTTCACAAATATTGGTGAAGTTAATGTTGCGGTTTACAACATAGGTCACCCCATCGCCGACCTGCTGTTGGCGGAGGCGATCGCTAGTGTGTTGAATGGCAGATCGAACCTCGGCGGTGACTGCGCCCCGTAGTAACTGCACCCCGTCAGCTTCGCTGATGTCTTGTCCATCGAGGGCGCGATCGAGAATCGATTGAATAGAATCGTCCATCACAGGCAACTAGAGCGTGCAGCAATACAGATCCGTGGTCAACCCAGACTTGCACAAATCCCAGAATTACAGTACATTCAGGGATTCTAACTATCTATTGTGTTGAGAACACTTTCACTGTAGCTATATTGTAGGGGATACAAGCCTGATGGACTCAGCGCGATCGCCTTTGTCATGCCGCCGCCTAACGAAGGGTATCGTGTTCTCATCGCTATCATTGAGGTATGCCCTCATCCTTTGACCCAAATGCCAGGAGGTCACCTTGTCTTTTTCATCAGACGACTTTGCAAAAGCCTTAGAACAACATGACTATACCTTTCAGCGGGGGCAAGTTGTTCGCGGCAAAATTGCAGTGCATGATGCCGATGGCTTGTACATCGATATTGGCGGTAAAGCCACCGCATTTCTACCGTCCGATGAGGTATGGCTAGGGTCGTTCAAGAGCTTGGATGACATCCTACCGCTGGGCGAAGAGCGAGAATTTTTGATCATCCGCGAGCAAAATGCCGAAGGGCAAGTCACTCTGAGTGTCCGCCAGTTGCAAATTCAGCAGCGCTGGGATGAGTTGCAGGATATGTTGGACGAGGGCGAAACGCTCCAGGTTCGGGTGACGGGAGTGAATAAGGGTGGCTTAAATGTGGATGTGGATGGGCTACGGGGGTTTGTGCCACGATCGCATCTGCTCGACAAGGATAACCTAGAAGGACTGGTCGGTCGCTTCCTGTCGGTGGCCATTTTGGAAGTGGATCGCGATCGCCGTCGGCTAGTGCTATCCGAACGGGTTGCGTCCCGCTCTGCCAGCCTCAGTCGCCTGGCTTTAGGGCAGTTAGTCGAAGGCCGAGTCGTTGGCATGAAGCCCTTTGGTGTGTTTGTTGAATTTGAAGGCACTACGGGGCTGTTGCATATCAACCAAGTCAGCAAAAATTTTGTAGAATCTCTCAACACGATTTTTACCGTCGGTCAATCGGTGAAAGCCGTCATTATTGACTTAGATACCATCAAAAAGCGGATTGCCCTCTCAACCAAAGTGCTAGAAAGCTATCCCGGCGAGATGATCGAGAAGCCTGGCGAGGTCATGGACAAAACCGACGAACGCATGGAAAAAGTACGGCAAACGCTAGTGAAAGATGGCATTTTGATGGAGTAACCCTGGGATCAGGCTGGCCCGATCGCATCAACCGCCGCTTCAAGCGCGATCGCCACATGAGTCCAGTGGGTTCCCCCTTGGCAAAACACTACATAGGGGTCGCGCAGGGGCCCATCCGCTGAAAATTCTGACGTGCTGCCGTCAATAAACGTGCCTCCCGCCATCACCAGCTCGCTTTCATACCCAGGCATTTTCGCCGGCACCGGCGTAACGTAAGCATCAATAGGCGAATAGGACTGAATGGCTCGACAAAATGCAATCACCTTCTCCGGTGAACCCAGTTGGATCGCCTGAATGACATCTCGCCGGGGTGCAAACGGCAGCGGATTCACCGGATAGCCCAACTGCTCAAAAACGTGAGCCGTCAGATGAGTTCCCTTCATCGCTTCACCAACCATCTGCGGCGCGAGGAATAGCCCCTGCAAAATCAGCCGATTTTGGTCAAAGGTGGCACCACCCTTGGAGCCAATTCCCGGCGCGGTCAACCGACAGGCCGCCGCTTCTACATACTCAGCCCGACCGGCCACATAAGCTCCCGCAGGGGCAATGGTTCCCCCTGGATTTTTAATCAGCGATCCTGCCATTAAGTCTGCGCCGACGGCTGTGGGTTCCCGATCCTCGACAAATTCGCCGTAGCAGTTGTCTACAAAGCATACGGTATCTGGGTTTTGCTGCTTCACCAGAGAGATGATTTTTTCAATGTCGGCGATCGCTAGACTAGGTCGCCAAGAATAGCCGCAGGAACGCTGAATGAGTACCATGCGGGTGCAAGGATGAATTGCCCCGGATAGCGCCTCCCAGTCCACTGTCCCCGCCGCTGTGAGGGCTAGCTCTCGATAGTCAATACCAAAGTCTTTGAGAGACCCCTGCCCCTGCCCGCGCACGCCAATCACTTCTTCGAGGGTGTCGTAGGGCGCGCCAGCAACCGACAGGAGTTCGTCACCCGGACGCAAAATTCCGTACAATGCAGAAGCGATCGCATGAGTACCAGACACAAACTGCACGCGCACGGCCGCCGCCTCCGCTTGCACAATGTCTGCAAATACGCGATCGACGGCTGCTCGCCCAAGGTCATCATGGCCATACCCGGTAACACTTGTGAAATGCTGAACGCCAACCTGATGGTGTCGATAGGCTGACAGCACCCTCCTCAGTTTTTCCTTGACCTTCGCGTCAATTCCGGCAAAGATTTGGGATAGTGCCTGCTGCGCCACGCTCAGCGTTCTAATGCTGCTCATAGACACCCCATGCTTTCATTTTCAGTCATCTTTCTGTTTGAAATCTAAAGGTAATCGGGATGGGCGCACGCTTGGCCGTATCATCTTAAGCTGTGTATTGAAGAAAACTGCATGACGCTCGCAACCTCAGTAAACCTTAAACCAAATTGGGTCGTCATTCTATTTATGACGGCAGTACATCTGCTGGCGCTTTTGGCATTATTGCCGAGCAACTTTAGCTGGCAGGCGGTTACCCTAATGCTAGTGATGCACTTTGTGACAGGCTGCCTTGGCGTGACGTTGGGATTCCATCGCCTCGTGACGCACCGCAGCTTCCAGGCACCGAAGTGGCTAGAATACCTCCTTGTATTTTTTGGCAGCTTAGCAGTGCAAGGTGGCCCAATGGAGTGGATCGGTCTGCACCGTCACCACCATGCTTACTCAGACCAAGATGTTGATCACCACAGCTCAACCAAAGGCTTTCTCTGGAGCCATGTTTCTTGGATGTTCTTTGAGGTTCCAGCCAAGCAAGAGCTCCACCGGTTCACCAAGGATTTGGCTGGCGATCCAGTTTATGAATTCCTTGAAGACTATTTTATTCTTGTTCAATTCGCCTTGGCTGTTGTTTTCTATCTCCTTGGTGGATGGCCGTTTGTTGTGTGGGGAATTTTTGTTCGCCTGGTAACGGTCTACCACATCACTTGGTTTGTAAATAGTGCCACTCATAAGTTTGGCTATCGCAGCCATGAGTCCGGCGATCGCTCGACGAACTGCTGGTGGGTCGCACTGCTGGCGTTTGGAGAAGGCTGGCACAATAATCACCACGCCTACCAATATTCTGCCCGGCACGGTATGCAATGGTGGGAAATTGATGTGACTTGGATCATTATCCAGATGTTGGCGGCCGTAGGTCTGGCTACCAATATTAAACTTCCACCTCATTTGAAAAAGTCTAAGGCAGTCTAGCTTGAGTCGTTGACTTGCTTGATGACTTGACAACTTGACATCACTTGCGATCGCACTAGAGAGCGTTGGGGAGCATTGAAAGTAATCCCCAACGCTTTTTGATCTTGCTCCGCTGGTCGTGTTTTGGGCAGTATGGACGGCCGCCTAGACCACCCAAAATCATCAGATGAAACCACTACCCGCTTTTTATAGATTCAGCTTGGTCGGTTCAGGCGTTGTGTTGGATCTAGCTCGAACGCTAACTTAGCCACAATGACAGCAGGCGGTAGCCGTTGGCGCTCGCCAATCCTATCTGCGACCGAGGTAACGAGACGACAGCGAACCGGCTGGATGTTTCGGCTAAGCGCTGTAGCGGCGATCTAGCCATTGACGTAGCTCTAATTCAGAGTGGGCGATCGCCCCTTGTTGGGTTTGTGGATCGTAGATATACCAGTAATGATGCCCTTGGATGGTGGTGTAGCGGGAAATTCGCGGCTCTGAGCCATTGCGCTGGAGTTCATGGGCGATCGCATCTCGAATCTGTCGGAAAAAGAGAGTGAATCGTTCACGTACAGACACAGAAGGCGATCGGCGGTAAATGGTCTCAAGCTGTTGGCGAACATCAAGACTATCGGGCGAATCGTTGGGGCAATGCATAGGACGCGCTCCAGTGGATAGCTGCTTTGCACCCACTGTAGAAACCTTATCCTTCACCGTTCAATGCACACTGTCGATTACGCCTATGAACTCAGTCGATAGGAGCGATCGCCCTTTTTGAATCAGCAGCGCCTGATACGACCATCCAAAGACTGACCCATTCAAGCGGTTCCACAGCGCACCCTAATCAAGACCTCTGGATCGATGAGGTGAAGATGTGGGCTTGATCCTAAAACTCCCCAGGCAGGATTCGAACCTGCGACCAATCGGTTAACAGCCGACCGCTCTACCACTGAGCTACTGAGGAACGCGAATCTTATGATAGCGAGGAGTGTGATACTTTGGCAAGTCCTTTTTCAATTTTTCTTGACCTAAACCTTGCCTAGGTCGGTTCGCATATCGCTTTGCAGAAAACTGTAGCTCTCCACCTAAAATTGGACTGACCTATGGGGTGGGTTTAGTAGACAGACTAAGACGAAGGCTGGCCAGCTTGGCCTGAGATTTGGGATCAAGGCGGCTGGAAAGGGTTCGTCGGGGCGTGGACTGCCGCTTAGAACGCTGCTGCCGCCGCACGCGACAGTTCATTTGCTCAACCTCAGACAGCAGCCGCTCGGCGGAGAGGCATTCAGCTCCGTAGCCTACAACGGTCAACCGCTGAGCGCGATCGGATGTGGCAACAATGAGCCGCTGTTCAAACCGTCTGAGATCATGGCGGAAGGCTGCACAGGCTTTTTCAATATAGGTGTCTGCGGTTTGCCGATAGTTGGTGTATTGCAGGGTGAGCTGGGACGACAGCTTTTCCTGGCTGCCGGGTCGTCCCTGGAAGTGGGCATCGAATACAACTTGGGTATCGTATCGCTGGTAAGCGCTGTACCCCATTAAAATATGGGCTAATTGATGCCGAGCTTCCTCAAGCCCTAGGCGATCGCGGGTGTGCTTGAGGTCAGGCCAAGCACCGATCATGTTGTAACCATCAACGAACAAAACGGCTTGGAAGGTTGGACGTGACATGGCATAGAGGCGATCGCGCAATAAAGGTCTACATAGCGGCCATGTTCCTTAGTATAAAGACAACAATGCAATTGGAATAGGTGTCGGCTGCCAACCTCAGACCGCTATGTCATGAGTGCTTGCTTCAGACGCAGCGGATCGCCCTGGTCTACGACCCGCCCCCCAGCCAGCAAAAACGCTCCATCACAGTAATCGAGTTCTTCCAGGCGATGAGTGACCCATAGGGCCGTCATGTGTCGTTCCCGCACCAGTCGCTTGACCTGAACAACTAAATCCGTTTGACTTTCAGCATCCAGGAGTGCGGTGGGTTCGTCCAGCAACAAGACCTGACAGTGACGGGCGATCGCCCCTGCAATAGCAATACGCTGCTTTTGCCCGCCACTTAGCGCATAGATTGGGCGACGTTTGAGATGGGACAGCTTAACGGCTGCAAGCGCTTCATCTACCCGTGCATGAACATCACTAATGGTTAACTGTTCTTCCACCAAGCTAAATGACACATCTGCGCCAACCGTCGGCATCACAAGCTGATGATCCGGATTTTGGAAGACATAGCCGACCGGTGGCAGGGCTGAAATCTCTCCCGATTGAGGCTGGAGTAGTCCGCCCAGCAGCTTGAGTAGTGTGGATTTACCGCTGCCATTGGTGCCCAGCAGCATCCAGAACTCACCCTTTGGAACGCCCAAAGAGCAATGACTCAAAATAGGGCGATCGGGCGTCCAGTGGAAACAAACATCAGAAACAGCGATCGCAGCAGCCTTGGTCATGCGTGATGAGCCGTGAAATAAAAATTGAGATGAACAATTGCGACGGATACACCAACGTCTGGTCGCTAACGTCTAAAAGAACTGGCACGGATGAAGAGCCATGCGTGCCAGTCATGATTTGAATGTAAACCCAACTGCCAACTGCTTGCGGCCCTGCTAGCGCTTAGCTCTATCAGCTCTATCAAAGTGAGCATTGGTTCAGCCTGTGTGCATTAACAGTCTAGACAGTCGAGTTGACCTGTTAAAGCCAGTGCAAGGATTCCTTAGTTGATAATTTCAACCGCAGGATAACCACGCCTTTCAGATGGAATCATCATAAAAACCGGAGGTTTTTACTAACCCCTTGGCGACTAATGCCGTCCAAATCCTAGCTTTTTTCGCCTGCGCTCATGGTGAAAAAGCCAGGTGTCCGACCCGTTGCGTTGCCAGATTTCTCATATACCTGTACTGCACATACTTCTTGTATGAGGACACTAATCTTTTTGTCCGGCTGTTGATCGCAGGTCAATTCCATAACGGCCGTGTTGCCCGATTTGAGAGCATCCAACAGTTCTTGATACAGCGCTTGGGCTGCTTCTGCCTCTTTGCGCTGCACAGATAGTGTCATGGGGGTGCTTTTCAGCATTAAGTCAATGATGTACATATCGGTTGAATTTTCTCAAATCTACTCCGTAAAATCAGAACCTTTGAGTCGAATCATCGCCGCAGGTTCATCCTAAGGCTAGTATCGCCTAAACGAGAAGCCGTCGCTGAGAATTCCCTGAATTCAGTGCTGCCGTCTCTCATTTTCTGCGGCAACAGGATTGTGTCACTGTCCAATATTGTCCAGTATTGATTGTTTAATATTGCGGCGATCTGGATTGGCTGAATCGCCTCGGATGACTGACTCTGTCTAGCTTCTTCTGGGGGCGATCGCTCCTAGTGTCAACCCACTGCGGCGATCGCAAACCTTAATTTTTCTTGAAATCCTGACAATTGCTCAAGTCATTTTGTCAAATTTGGCTCAATAAGTGGTGAGCTGTGCGATCGCCGCTAGTCAAATGATCAAAAAATTTATATAGAAACCTTAAAAATACTGAGAAAGACCCTATATAATGAGACAATGGTAAAGAAAAGTAAACACAATTCACTTTTCATTTCATTTTCTGCTGCAACCTGAGTTGTGCAGCAGCGCTTCTGGAGAAGTACAAGATTTTGTACGACAGAAGCAAGAACTTATTTCTAGACATTTGATATTTTGGAGATTGCGCTATGACCATAGCAATGGGACGCGCACAAGCCCAGCGAGGATGGTTCGACGTTCTCG
>CAYSIR010000057.1:0-19749 GCA_964431105.1 uncultured Leptolyngbya sp.
TGCCTCCATAGGGTAGGCGTGGAGCGGTTCAATAGTGGTTCAATAGTGGTTCAATAGTGGTTCAATCATTGGCAGCGCTCACTCCTCATGGCTTCACTGAATCGAAATTCGTCCCGTTTCAATTGGCAACCCCTCGATCGCGTGGCAATTATTTTGATTGCGGTCTTACTGCTCGTGATGGGGGCACTGTTGCTCAAGGGCGATCGCACTGCACCGCGTGTTCGGGATTTTAGCTGGCAAGGGCGGCAGGTCGGCGCACAGGATATTGCCTTTACCCTGACATTCAGCCGCCCGATGAACCACAGCAGCGTAGAAAATAATTTGCGGATTGAGCCGTCGCTGCCGGGCAGATTTAGCTGGGCGGGTCGCCGCATGGCCTACACGCTCAACCAACCTCCCACCTATGGCACAAGCTACAGGGTTTCCCTTCAAGGGGCGATCGATCGCTTCAGTGAGTTCGATGATGCCCGTACCCAGCTTCGTGAATTTACCGGGCAGTTTGAGAGCCGCGATCGCGTGTTTGTGTACTTGGGGGTTGAGGGAGACGAGCGGGGTCGGTTGGTGATGCAAAATCTCACCCGCCGCGGGCGCACGATACTGACTCCAGAAAATTTAGTGGTGATGGATTTTATCCCCTATCCCCAAAGCGATCGCATTTTGTTTTCGGCCACAGAGCGATCGGAGGTTCAAACAACTGGTTCCAAGCTGTACACCGTAACCACCGGCATCCATTACGAACGCCCTGATGAGCTGCTGCCCGGTGAATCACCAGAGTCCGCTGGCATCAGCGATCGCCCAGCGGGCGTTGTGCAGGACGTGTTAGATAATAACCAATTTCAAAATCTGCGATTCAACCTATCCAGGGATGGCCGCACAATTGTGGTGCAACGCACGAACCGAGAAACGCTTAATAGCGAACTGTGGAAAATTGAAGCCGGTGACGAGCCGACCCCTCTGCCGGGTGAACCGGGTGGTGATTTTTTGATCACGCCTGACGGTGAAGCGATCGCCGTACTGCAAGGAGAAGGAACGGCTATTCGGCTGCTGAATCCGCCAGAAGCCGAAGAACCGGAAGCAGCGCAGGATTCGCAGGGCAGAATCAGTGCGGAAGCACCCCTCGACTTTTTGCCCCAGTTTGGGCGAGTGCTGAGTTTTGCGGCAGATGGGACGGCGGCAGCGATGGTGGATTTCAACTCTGACTTTACCCAGTCGCTGTTTGTAGTGACGAACCAGAGTGAACAAACAGAATTGCTGACAACGAATGACGGCGGTTCAGTAAAGTGGGCTGACTTCGATGCGACGAAAACAATCCTATATGCGCTGATTACGCGAGGTTTTCAGCTAGAATCGCCAGACACCAGCCAAGCGGCGATCGTGCCGGGAGTCATTTATGTGGAACAGCCCTATTTAGTGGCGCTGCGTTTGGATTCGGGAGAACGAACCGATTTGTTGCGATTGCCGATTCAACCCGATGTGCAAATGAGCCTTGCTCCAGACAATTTAGCGATTCTGTTTGACCAAATTACGCCATCAGCCGATGAAGCCAGTCGCCTTAACGCATTCAGTCCAGATGAACGGGCGATCGCCAACAGCGAATTATGGGTGTTGCCGCTATTGGTAGAAGACGGTCAGCCTATTCCACAGGAGCCGGAACCATTGCTCATATCAGGGACGCGACCGCGCTGGCTGCCATAGGAAGCCGTTGGACGGGCTGGGTTCAATGCCGCAACTTCGGCTTCTGCCTAATGAACCGATTCTACGGACAGAATTGGGGCAGAGGTGTAGAGGCGATCGCCCTCAATCAGAGTATGCACTTGCCACTGGTCGTCAGTCTTAGGATAGTCGCTACGATAATGCCCTCCCCGGCTTTCCGTCCGAAATGCGGCACTTTGCAGGATGAGGCTGGCAATATCAACCAGGTTGCGCAGTTCTCCCCAGTCGCGAATCGGGGCAGCCATGCTCGGTGAAACGGCGATCGCGCGGTGAGTGCTGTTAGGAATACCCTCATCCATCAACCACTGACTGAAGGCGCAGTAGTGCAATTGGTCGCGCAAGTCCGTGACCTGAGCGATCGCTTGGCGGAGGGTGGCCCCCTCCCGACAAATGCCCGCCCCTTGCCACACAATCTGCCGCAGGTCGTGCCGCCATTGCAGCATCCGATGCGGTAAGGCAGGCGTGAGGTCTGGCGGCATCGGCTCTGGCAGCATCGGCTCTAGCGGCATCAGACGAGCTGGGCGATCGCTTGGCAGAGTCAGATGAGCCAAATTATGGCCAAAGACCAAGCATTCCAATAGCGAATTACTAGCCAGCCGATTAGCCCCATGCACTCCGGTGCTAGCGGCTTCTCCAACGACATACAGCCCCGGAATTGATGTCGCACTGTTGAGATCCGCGAGGATGCCCCCCATCCAATAATGGGCAGCCGGTGCAACTGGAATGGGCTGCTGAAATACATCAATGCCATAGTCCTGGCAGCGGCGCACAATATTGGGGAACCGTCGCTGAATCACATCAGGCGGGATCGATCGCAGATCCAGCCAAACTTGGGGAGCGGCAGGAGACGCATCCGAATCAGTGTGCCGCAAATGTTGATAAATCGACCGACTGACAATATCCCGTGCAGCGAGTTCACCCGCCGGATGGTAGTCAAACATAAATCGCCGCTGGGTGCGATCAATCAGGTGCGCCCCTTCGCCACGCACTGCCTCACTAATCAAAAAATGGGGTGCGCCTGGCTGGGTCAATGCGGTGGGATGAAATTGCATGAACTCCAAATCCCGCACGATCGCCCCACATCGCCACGCCATCGCCACACCATCCCCCGTGCTAACCGTTGGATTAGTCGTTTGGGCAAAGACCTGGCCGCCGCCGCCCGTAGCCAACAGCACCACTGACGCATAAATGGGTTGAATGCAGTGGTCATGCAGGGCGATCGCTCCCTGGCACTGGCCCGATGCAGGGTTTGTCCACAAATCCAGCACAAACGTCTGCGCCATCACCTCGATATTGGGACAGTTCAAGACATGGCGCGTCAGGGTTTCAACTACGGCCCGCCCCGTCGCATCCGCCGCATGCAGCACCCGATGACGACGATGGGCCGCTTCCAAGGTTAGGGCTGGGCGATCGCCCGATTGGTCAAAGGCGACCCCCAATGCTAGCAGCGATTCAATACAATCAGGCGCATGATCCACTAGGTACTGAACTGCCTCAAGGTCACACAGTCCATTCCCTGCCCGCAGCGTATCTTCCAGGTGCAATTGAGCCGAATCATCCGGTGCGATCGCGGCAGCAATGCCGCCCTGGGCCCAGTCACTGGCTGATTGAGCCAACGTTTCTTTCGTAATCAGCCCCACTCGATAATGGCTAGGTAAACAGAGCGCCGAATACAGCCCAGCCGCTCCTCCTCCCACCACCAACACATCAAACATTTTTGGATGAAACTCACGCATTTCTATAAACCAACGGAGACAGAGGTTGAGATCAGCGCTGCAATCAGCCCTGAGCAGTTCGGACTGCTAAACGATTGAGCCATCTGGCCTTAAGCCAGGCGGTGTCTATTCCCAATAAATCGATGCAAAACCGTCGCCGCTTTGCTGAAGACATCGGAGTTCGTATAGCCCGACGGCTCCTAGACAAATCAAAACGATACAATTGCCGATGACCCATCCGACTTGGGAACCCCTAAAAAAAAGTGACCTGAAATCCAGAGTGCCTATGATGACCGCTGATATTCAGTTTTGGATGTTGCCTAAAGGATTCATTATCAGATGGCTATGAGAAATGCCCATGCCAAATTGACATGAGCATTCCACCATTGGATTGAATCGCAGTAAATAGTAGTCTATCGAAACTAAGCGGTGCTGCTGTGAGCTTAAACACTAAACCCGCGATCGCCGCCGTGATTTAGCTGGGTCAACCTATCCGCCATACACGCCGTTGTTGAAGCGATCGCCCCCTTCAACAAGAGCCGCATCCGGATCAGAAACCGTAAAATTGTCCAAATTGGCTCGCAGAATGTCCAATTGGCGCTTATTTAATCCCGGCATCTCCAGTACCGCTTCAACCGATTCAAAGGGGGCATTACGGATGATTTTACTAGCCAGCGTGGGATATAGCCCTGGATATTGAGTAAAGGCGCGGACATTAGTGTTATTCAGATCAATCTTCTTACCAAACTCGGTTGACAGTTTGTCATCGATTGAATTTCTAATCTCAGCAACTACAAGCGACGAGGCCCATGGAGATGCCATCCATTCCGCAGCAAAGGCAGGCTGAGAACTACCTAGCCAGCCTAATCCGGTGATGATGAGTCCTACTACAATCGACAACACGCCCACTCGTCGTTTCATTGGTCAGATCCCTCTCAGTATGAATTCATCGGACATAATATCAGCCGAATCGGTGCAATAAAAGGTTGGAGCATTAAGTTCATAGATGAACACTGCGTTGGTCGGCTGATTGTTGCCGATTGCACCCATTGGCTACAGGGCGATCGCTACCTAGTCGGTGCGAATCCTGGATTCACTGATGTCGGCTGTTACCATCCTGCTCAGCGAAACCCCGCAACCATTGCAGGAGAAACTAGCAGTGCTTGGGGGCTACACGAAGCGGCGATCGCGAGTCATGCTTTGCCCAGCCTCAAACCAGCGGTGCCAAGCCAGCCCTTCGCTGCCGCATGACAACCCTATTTAAGAGACTACCATCTCAGATCCCTACTTCTGACACGAACCCACCAAGCCAGAACAAACGGCGATAGGGGTATTTGTACAAGGATCTTGGGTGGTGTAGATGAAGACGAATGAATGACTGCCGATCAGGGTCAGCGCATCACGCCCAGCAGAGCATTACGAGTATCAATGATGATTATTAAGCCGCAAAAACTTATCAAAGTCTGAGAAAAAGCAAGCATAGGTGATGGTTGGAACGTCATATCCTTTCAATTCCACCTTGCGCTGTTGAAACAAGTCCGTATGCTGCATGGACTCAATCAAATATTGATGTGTAACCTCACCCAATGCCACATCCATTTTGAGTTCTTTGGTAGCGGACTCTAGCCGAAATGCGGCATTGACTGTATCCCCCAGGGCGGTATAGTCGGGGCGATCGCCCGTACCAGTATTTCCTACCATGGCATACCCCGTATTCAGCCCAGCCCCAACCCGCACCGGAAACGGCAGCGGATAGCGTTCGTGCAGTTGGCTTGTCATTTGATGCAGCGCTCGAACTGCCTGGGCAATACGGATCATTTCAGCGTGATCTACCCCTTGGGAGCCGTGAATCCAGACCGCCATAATGGCATCACCGATGTACTTGTCCACCCAACTGCCATACTCTCGAATGATATCGCCAGCCCGTCGGAACCAAGTCCCAATGACCTCAGACAAAATCTTTTCATCCAGTTGACGGGTCATTACCGTATAGTCGCGGATGTCTACAACCAACACTGAAATGAGCCGTCGGACGTGCAGTGTGGCCGTTGCAGTGAAATCCTGTGAACTATTGACTGGCTGAATGTCTGACACTGGCTCGTTGGACGGACAGTAGAACTCTAGCTCAGTTTGCCCAAAGGTTAGCGCATCGCAGTGCTTCAGGGTAACGGGCACTGTCACTCGCCGTCCATTCACAAACGAACCGTTGCGGCTGCCTAGATCTATCAAGTAAAAATCCCCCGTTTCCATCTGCTGAAGCATGGCATGGTTGCGGGAAATCCAACGATCAGGCAACACAAAATTGTTATCGTCTCCCCGCCCAATAGTCCAACAGTTTGTGCCTGTTAGGGAGAGATAACGGTTGCCGGACTCTGTCCGTAGTATTAAATGGGGAACGTGTTGTGAATCCACTACAGACAATTATGAAACCACTGAGCTATCCCTTATAAGGTATCCGAGGCACCCGTTCGCGATCAGCACGACATTAGAATATGGAATTCTCTGCTGCACCGTCCGAAATTATAATTCCAATCTAAAGGAATTTACGAACAGGTTGCTATTCCAAACTCAGGGAACCGCAGCACGAATGAGCGGCCTCAGCGTGTTCCAATCATATCTTTACTCAGGCTGCGATCGCAGCGACTAGGAATAGTCCATCCACCAACAGTGTACTCAAAACTGCCCCGCTGAATGCCCAATAACACGGCTGGCGCATCTGTAGCGGCATCGCCCCCACCACTATGAGCAGCCCCGCAAGTGTCAGTCCCCAGATGACCCCCCAGGGGGTTGTCACATTGGCGATCGCCGCCTGAAAGATAGGATGAACCCAGTCTGGCTCTGCAATCATCAGTTGTCGCCAGTGGGGGATCACATTTGTAATGTAAAAATATACGTCGGTGACGACGGTTCCGAACAGCGAACCGAGGTAGAACCAACTGCCAATCATCGCTTGCCGACGGGCTAAGCAGGCGATCGCGAGGGGTAGACCAATCGCCTCAATCGGGAGATGGAAGAGTGGCTCCCAGCGTAGCCATCCCCAATAAATTGAGCCAGCTAGCCACGTCCAGGTAAACCCAACTAACAAATCACCGAGCGATCGCGTCTTGGGCGATCGACAGAGATAGAGCGCCAGCATTAGCCAACCAGCGGTTAGCGCTAAGCTGAGTTCCGGTCGCCAGCGGACAAGAGACGCCTGAAACAGAACCGGAACCGAAACTAAGAAGACCGCAATCCACAGCGCAGCACGATGCCCCATGCCGAGGATTGGCAGCGATGGGAAGGACGCTGGCGGGCAGGTATCGACAGGAGCCACAGCATCAACAGTGTTCATATACGAGCTTTTGTATGAGTTGAGGGGAAGCAATGGTTAAGATTATTAATTTTGTTCATCTTTGTTAACATACCACATTGTCTATCCCCCCTGGGGGCATCTGTTTTCAACTTCTACGATTTTTTCAGATTTCGTTAGTTTTGCAGCCGTCGTGGTTTTACTTGGGACATGAGAGGGTTTGAGGAGCGGCTCCGCCCCTCAAACACTTCTTTCTATGCATTACGCAAAAGTTGCTAGACCTTTTGCCTCACAACCCTTCTATCGGTCACTCAGAGTCCTCGTTTTTGAACGGAGGAATGCGGGTGATTGCTAGATCTGCGTAATGGATAGAAACACTTCTCTTTGGGGGGTTGGTATTTGTGTGATAGCTTTTGGCGATGTGGACAATGTCCACACCGCCAAAGGTCATAACCACTGGAGGATCACCTGTTTTGGTGTTGGAAGGTGTATGCGATCGCGCTAAAGCCGCACGCCGAAACAGCGCAAGCAGCAGAAACGTCCTACGCTGAGACAGACAGTATGCAGCAGCAGGGCAGAGGCGACAATGAGCCGTGCGATCGCCTGATTAAGCGCTACTCATTCGCCGTTCAAAGGTTTGTTGAGATGGCCTGAACCGGACAGGTCGGAATACATTGCTCGCAGACGACACAGCGCGATCGGGCAAAGGTGAGCTTGAAGGTGTTTGGATCAAGGCCGAGGGCTTCGGTGGGGCACACGCCGGTGCATAGCCCGCAATGCACACAAGCATCTTCATCAATCACAATTTCACGGCTAGAACTAGACACGCCGATATCGTAATTCTGCATCCACTCCAGCGCGGCATCGAGTTGATCAATATCGCCGGACAGTTCAACCACCAATGTGCCGACTTGATTGGGCGCAACCTGGGCCCGGATAATGTTGGCCGCAACGTTAAATTCTTTAGCGAGGCGATAGGTGATAGGGATGTGAACCGATCGCTTCGGAAAAGTGAGCGTGACACGTTTTTTCATGGTGATGTAAGGATAAATGTCATTCAACGGGCGGTAGGCCTCTATTGGCAAGGATTGTTGGTAGTATGGGCGACGCTCACACCAACACAAATCGCTACATAAATGCCACTGCCCCAGGCTGAACGAACGGTAGCGATCGCCCGTTTGATCCGCTGAAAAGCCGTCTTAAGAACCACTTGCCTATCACCCTAACCTATCCCCACAATAGAAAATAGACCTTCAGTGATAGTCCGACACTTAACCCATGACTGACTCAACGGCTACCCCCAATTTGATGGCTCGCCTTCGCAATTTTGTAATTGTATTGGTGGCGATCGTCCTTTCAACCACTGTATTCCTCGGCTTGCAAAGTAAGTCTACGAGCGCTTCATTGAGTTCTCTGGCTGAAGATGCTGTTCCGCTTGAAGTAGCGCTCACCAATGGTAAGCCCACGCTCATGGAGTTTTATGCGAACTGGTGTACAACTTGTCAGGCTATGGCGGGGGACATGAGCGAGCTGAAGGATGATTACAGCGATCGCCTTAATTTCGTCATGCTGAATGTGGATAACACCAAATGGCTGCCAGAAATGCTGCACTACGAGGTAGATGGCATCCCGCACTTTGTATTTTTGAGCGATGACGGGCAGGAAATTGCCAGCACCATCGGCGAACAGCCGAAATCGATCATGATGGATAATGTGGACGCGCTAATTGCAGGTGTACCGCTCCCACATCTGCAGGCCCGCGGTCGGGTTTCTGAAGTCGAGTCGCGCACTGTTGCGCCCTCTAGCAATGATGACCCGCGCAGCCACGGCAGCCAAGTTGTGAATTAGCAGATGTTCTCAGACTCACCGTTAATAGCTTAAGTGCCGAACTCAACCGCGCAATCTGACAATTCAGGTTTATTGCTTGGTGTATCGCCGATCGCATCTTTGACACGTTCAACCTCAGCATCATACGCGCCCCGCAGCAGCCAACAATCTTGATGCGACAGATCGGCATTATTTTCCATTGCCGTTAGCAGCGGCGCATACAGTTCGGCAGCATCGGCAAACAGCGCTGCACAGTGACGACCCACTACGTTTTCACCGGCTAAATCATCTTCAACAACGGCTTTAACCAGCGCATCGGTGCCAGAGTATGCGCCTGAGATCAACCAGCACTCGCCGCCGGTCAGTTGGTTGAGCGTGCGATCGCTTACCGTCTCGCTACTTTCTAACTCATCCAAAATCAGCGATACGTCTACCAGCGCCATGGAAATATCTTCGCGCAGTATCTCTGAACATTTTGCGCCCAGTGCCGCTCGGTTTGCGATCGCCGCATCCCCATCCACAACGGATTGTTCGAGCGCCATCGCCTGTTCAATATTGCCATCATCGTAATGGTCAATCAGTTCAGAACAGAGAGGGCGTGTCAGCGACTGCTCTTCCAACGCCGTCTCATCACTGACTGGCTCGGCGACGGCGGCTTCATCGGGTGGAATGGGCACTGAGGTCACGGAAGAGGTTGGAGGAGGTGATGTAACCTGTGAACAAGCAATCAATCCAGTGCCGCCGACCCCACCCAGCAACCGCAGCCATCGCCGACCCAAAATACGATTAGACATGATTCCCTCCGTCCAGTTGAGATGGTAAGTTGAGATGGTAAAAGACTTGAGTATCCACACGCAGCGCAACCGTCTTCAACCATCCGGCGCTTGGGTGCGCGATATTCATCTCAATTGTTCGGGGGCGATCGCTAGATCCCGGAGCCGGTGCATAAATCTTCGGTGAATGGATAGTAAAGAATAAGGAACGCCACCAGAGCCTTAGCCAGTGCCCAAGTTAGGAATAGGCACGAGCGGTTCAGTGATCATGGCATTAACCAAATCGATGATCAAAGTGGTCGAGCCGCCGTTCCTTTCTGGTCAAGTTTTCTAGTTGGGCATTCATCCGGTTCATGCCAGCGGCAGTCATGCTTCACCTTCAGCAACGTGACTGAAAAAATACCGCGATCGCACGGACGAGAATTCGACAACCGGCTTTCAAAATAAAGAATCATTCCATCATTGGTAGTTCTCCATTGGTCATGGTTGTTGGTGCGGGGGTCGCCCACCACCAACCGTTATACGAATACCACCATCCCCATCATTCATGCCAAGTTCCGGTACATGCTAATCTTCATGAGAGGTTCACCATTTTGCTGCTAAATACCGAGGAATCTACACAATGGTTTAGTATAATTTTTAGCGAGAGTATATTTCTGCGATCGCGCCCCTTGTGAGGTAAGCCGCATCTACCGCCACCGTGACTGAAGCGCTGCCCGCAGGCGATCGCAAGTAGAATGACCATCTTTAATTACCGAGGGTGCTAAAGTCGCCATTTAACAGGGTCAGCCTCACAGTTTGAATTGCAGAGCAATTTTATTTAGCCACCGTTGCCATACTGATTCAGTTAGCAGCTTAGCCCTCACTCTACAGCTCAATCGGATGCCCCCAACCTCTGATTGCACTGATTAAGGTTGCACTGATCAACTTACACCTACCGGGTTGCACTGACTTAATTGCATCTAATTTGATTGCAGCTACTTGGCTTGAGCCAATCGCTAAGTTGAATGCCCCAACAGAGCCATCATGGGTTCTGTTGTTAGCGATCGCAGTAGCCTCTTGTGCTTTTGCACCAAACTTCAGCTTCGGCCGTCAGCGTAGTTTCTTATTTCAGGACTTCTTTATTAAGGCTTCCGAGCATTTCGTAAATAGGTTCAGGTATTATCCTCACGGCTGGATCAACTGCGATCGATCGGCAGTTTCAGAGTGCATTTCTACAAAAATGCTGACCTCAGTGGCTGACAGTGGGGCAGAATCAGGCTGTTGCTTATTTTGTCTTAACCATTCTTGCACTTCAACAAAACTGTTACACTTCCTGGGCAACTCTTATTTTATCTAAGCTGTCTTGCTCTAGACGTATGTGGCGGTTGGAGAGGGCTGATGGGTGCAGATAAATTGAGCGTTGTCAGCCGTAAATCGACTTGGGTTTTATGAAAGGGTTTCTGCGGAACTCCTTTTATAACATCCATCAACCATCGCTAGCCGAGTGATCTTTGCTGGGCCGCAACCCAAAACCATGCAATCCAACTGACGCGGCATTATTGCCCATCAGACTTAATTGCGATCGCTAGTCACGATGAGTCTCGGCGAGTATTTTATTTAGATACCAGCGTAGGCATCTATCACAGCGATCGCAGTTCAACATTTTCGTCCTGTTAATCTTTGTTCCTGTTAATCCACCAAATCGTCACAACTCAATGCGTTTTCCTATGTCTAAGACCAGAATTCTGACTCCAACCAGCCGTATTTTGAGCGCTACCACCACCACCGACATTTTGTGCTGGGTAAACCACGCCCTAGATACGGGTGCAAAAGATTTATTGATTGATTTGAGTAACGTGATGTTTATGGATAGCTGCGGACTGGGAACCCTAGTCGTCGCACTGACCAAGATACAATCGGTCGGCAGTACGCTATCCCTCTGTTCGCTGGGGGGGCAAACGCGGATGTTGTTAGAGGAAACGGATACAGAGCAAATGTTTACGGTCTATCGCGATCGCCAAGCCTTTGAACAACGGCTGACCGCGCAGATTAGCAATCATCCAATTCGACCGTCCCATTAGGCAGCGTTGCTCCACAGAGATCAGCTCCCGACAAATCTGCATTTCCCAAACTTGCGCCGGAGAAATCCACTCCGCGCAAGTTTGCATTACTCAGGTCGGCACCGCTTAAGTTAGCGCCCCGCAAAATTGCCCGTTCTAGATTGGCCCGGCGCAAACTGGCATTCGTGAGGCTAGCATTAATTAATACCGCATCGCCAAAATACACTTGGTCTAAATTTGAGCCATCCAGGCTGGCCCCTTCCAAATTGGCATGACCCAAAAATGCATATTCAAGATAAGCACTGCGGAGATTTGCGCCCCGCAAGTCCGCTTCTTCCATATTGGTGGCCACAAGGTTAGCAGACTCTAAGTTGCTGCCGCGCAGCATGGCACGAAATAAGTTACTGCCCAGCAGGTGGGCATCGCGCAAGTTGGCTCCAACAAGGTAGGCGGCTACCAAGTTGCAATTGTTACAGTTATTGGCTCGCTGCAAGCGCGTCAGGTGATCAACCTGAAAAGCGCGAACGGGCAGTGCTGTTGCTGAAATCACAGCACACAGGACTGGAGCAAAAAATTGACGCTTCATAAAAACTTGAAATGCAAAGTAAGTGAATGGACGAAAGGAATCTAATTTTGCCAGCAGACTATTTCTCTACTCAGTTCCTCTGTTCAGCGTTGGCCAATCCGGGAGATTTGAACATTTGCAACACTGATTCACTGACAAAACTGGCTAAAACTGAACCACTGAGACGGGCAGGAAACCTACCCTAGGTTGTCTCACGTTCTGTGAGGAGCGGTTTTGGCAGCCAATGCAGACTCTGTTGTCCGTCAATTGAATCTGCGGCGAGTTTCCGGCTGGCGACAGCCATTAAAGCTGTGGCAGCAGCTCAGGAAGTAAGTGACCGGGTACTTTCGAGAGCGCGACGTTTTGACCGCTGATGCCGCCTTGGGTATAAAATGCCCGAATGGTTTGCAATACACATTTCATAGTGGCCTCGCGGAGTTCGGGGCGCTGCTTCCATCCTTCTAGGGCTTTGAGATGGTGTTCGAGGGCAGATTCCATGTGCTGGTTCCGGGTTTTGGCATCCATTGAAATATGGGCATCGTTCCCTAACTGGTAGTCGGCCAATCCCAGGTTGTTGTAAGTGGCGAAGAGGTCAAAGTTTAGCGGCGGGGCTGTGGGGTTGTCTTGCTGGATTTGGTGGGCAACGGCAACAGCGGCTTTGTAGGCAGCGATCGCTTGCTGTAGATAATCTAGCCGAGCATCAGGTGACTCTTTAGCATGGTTGGCTAGGTGCCAGTAGGCGGTTCCTAGATTATTTTGGGTAGCGGCATAGGCGGCGGGGGCAGCCTTGCGAGTGCGGTATCGGAGAGCCGTGCGGTAGGCAGCCAGCGCCAACATCAACCATTCACGCGGCCGTTCATGCTGGGCTAAATTCCAGTACGCCGTCCCTAGGTTATTTTGAATCATGGCATGGTTCATGGGTTCGACTTCCGGGCTGTAGAATCGCAGGGCTTCAGAATAAGATGCGATCGCTTGTTTGAGATAAATCTTGGGCTGGTGGTGCTGAGCCAGGTTCCAGTACGTTGTGCCCAAATTGTTTTGGGTTAGAGCATAGCGCTGGGGATCGGTATCAGGCTTGCGGTGGCGAAGCGCCTGTTGGTAAGACTGAATCGATCGCTGTAAGTTGTTGACCGTATCCTGATAGCGAGCCAAATCCCCATAGGCAGCGCCGAGGTTGCTCTGTACCATGGTGTAGCTAGCAACCTGATTCTGAATATTAATCTTGTTCAAGGCTAGTTGATACGCCTGAATCGCTTGCTGCAAGTTGGCTAGGACATCATGGGGAGTGGAGGACTGCCGCGACATCATCCAATGCAAGTTACCCAAGTCATTTAATACATCTGCCCACAGCGGCGATGTTTCGTGCAGCCAAACTAGCACTTGTTCGTAGGCTTGGATGGCGGCGTCGAGGTCTTCGGCGGTGGCTAGTCCGCGCTCGATGCGATCGCGATACACGTTGCCCAAGGTGCGATAAGCATTGGCCAGCAGATCGGGAGGGGCGTGTTGTTTGTGGAGATGATCGATCTGGTCTTTCAGGCTAATTGGATCTAGATCGGATGAGTCAAGCGGGGTCTGAGTGGCCGCCTTAGTATCCTGGGCGATCGCTGTTGTCGGGGTCTTAGCCTGGGCTTCAATCCCGTCATCCGCATGAGTTGGCACCGATTTCGTCTCGCGGGCAACCACAACAACCGATTGGTCTGCCGGTTTGATGGCGGCTGTGCGGTTTCGTTTCAGGGTTTGGCGAAGAGTCTGGGCAGTGCGTTGGGAGGCTGAATCTGCGATCGCATCAGCAGCAACGGCTGTTTTCATCGTCAGCGGCACCAGGGTTTTCTGATCGCCATGCCCATTGCCGTTGGACGTTCGCCGTGGAGCGTTTGGTTGACTGTCGTGGGTGCGATCGGCACTGTGGATGATCTGTAGCCGAGGAGGATGGTGGTTATTGTCAGATGGGGGAGGATCAGACTCGTGAGGAGTTGGCGATCGCCCATTGCCCTCATCATCGGTATAGGTCAACTCATCCCACGGGTCGCGATCGCCATGCTCGGCGGGCAGCCCTGGTGGAGATGGCGGATTGGGTGACTGAGTGGGCGGTGAATGGGGCATCGGGCGATCGCGTGACGGCTCGTGACGGATTTCTGCGGGAGCCACGCTGATATCATGATGCAAAATCGCCCATAATTCGTCAGGAGAAAGCGGCAGAGCGCCATCCTGGGGGGCAGGCTCCATCCGAGAACCTGGACGAACCCGGTCTGAAGAATCCGGTGATTCAGAAGAGCGAGAGTCAGAAGAGCGAGAGTCAGAGGGGCGAGAGTCAGGGGGGCGAACAGTGGACGCAGGCGCGGGCTGAGCCGGAGACGGTTCATCATCCATCGTCAAGTCCGCAAAGACTGAATGGGCCAGGTCGTCTGCGGGTTCCGACAGTAGATCCCAGTCGTCGATCGCCTGCATCGTGTCGTCATCCAAAGCATTATCCGTACACTGGAGCGCAGGCGTTGGATTGCCCACAAATTCAAACACAGCCGTTCGGCATCGCCAAAAGTCAGGAGCCGAAACGGGCAGCATATTTAGCCACGGACGAGGCAGCCAAAAAATAAGACTGGATTCTAGGCGGGGTAGGCTGCGTTCAACATTTTGTAAATAGTTATAAAACAGTCGTTGCACCAAGCTCTGCCGCATCAATTGTTCAATCCCTACAATCTGAAACGCAGGCATCGCCATTCGCTGACCGCTAACGGTAGGGGGCGGGGATTGTTTCAACCATTGGGTAATCTGGGCGATTGGGTTGGGGTCGCTGAGGTTCAGCACTAGGGTGACTACGGCTGGATAGTCGCTCTGGCGGGTTGATTCGAGGTCGTGCTGAAGTTGGCGAACCATGCGATCGCGCCAGGTCAGGTCATCGCACACTGCCAGAAATACCTGACGACGTAGTCCCAGTTGCAGCGACAGTTTGAGGCGATCATAGGTATGCAGATTGGTTGTCGAGAAGTCTGGAGTGAAGTCTGTCACGGCAGTTACGGCAGATGGGTCATCAGCGAACGGTGAGAAAGCTTTAGGGAGGAGCTGCAAACCGGGGAAGCTCCCAAGCCTCAACACGTTTTGCGGAGTCAATCGATTGCGACAGGAAGACCTGAAAAAGCTAGGCGCAACGCTTCTGGAAATGCCGTCGCATATCCCCTTCTTCGATGTATCCATCAGCAAGTCAGGATAGGACGTGAGCTGATCCAGAAGCATCCCACTTTTGCAAGTCTGTCTCTGATCCCCCAGCAATTCTCAGTATGAGAACAATTCTCGCAGTTGGGGCTAGGTTGAAGGTCAACATCATCGTTTTGCTGTCCTAAAATAGCCTCTCTCAACCCCACTAACTCTCGACGGGCTACGCTCAAACCAGAAAGACCCTTTATACTATTTTCATTTAGCATCAACGTCATCCAGAACACCTACCCCAGCCATACCAAAATCTCCTTGGTGTAGATGTTTAGAAATGGCGATGTTCCATTGCGATCGCTCAGTTTTGGCGACCCGTCTCCCAGCCGCCACTCACTGCCTAAAGCACGTTTAGAACGCTAGTTGACAAATTGAGTGGGCGATGACCCATAAGATAACAGTGCTAGCATCCTGAGTCTGCGATCGATGCTTTTGCGTGAATTAGGCACAGCAAGCACGCTGGGCTGAGGCAATAGCATTGATCGGGCTGTCATCGGTTCTCCATGAACGGAGTGAGCGGATGGAGGCAGAGGGTCAGCCTGAGGCTAGCTTTGAGCGTACATCCAACGAATGGTCAGTGTTCCGTCACTACTCAGCCATCCGTTGGTTTACAGCTCACACCTTTCACAACTCAAGCGCTAGGTTGCGATCGCGGCGCACATTTATCCATTGTTCACTTCGGCGAGTAATAGAGTCATGACGGTTTGCGAATTCAAGCCCGGCTTAGAGGGCATTCCTGCAAAACAGTCCAGTATCAGCTTTGTAGATGGCCGACAAGGCATTTTAGAATACCGAGGCATTCGCGTTGAAGAATTAGCCAAACATAGCCGTTTCCTTGAAGTTGCCTATCTCCTCATTTGGAACGGACTGCCCACCAAAGACGAATTGGCCGCATTCGAGCATGAAATTCGCTATCACCGTCGCCTCAAATACCGCATCCGCGACATGATGAAATGCTTTCCGGAAAGCGGACATCCAATGGACTCACTTCAGGCTTGCGCAGCGGCGTTGGGGCTGTTCTATTCCCGGCGAGCCTTGGACAACCCTGCTTACATTCGCGCGGCGGTAGTGCGCCTGTTGGCCAAACTGCCCACGATGGTTGCTGCCTTCCAGCTTATTCGTAAAGGGAACGACCCGGTGCAACCCCGCGACGATTTGAACTATGCAGCCAATTTTCTCTATATGCTGAGTGAACGGGAACCCGACCCCCTCCAAGCTCGCATCTTTGATGCTTGCTTGACGCTGCACGCTGAACATACCATCAATGCCTCAACTTTTTCGGCAATGGTGACAGCCTCGACCTTGACCGATCCTTACGCGGTGGTGGCATCTGCGGTAGGAACGTTGGCTGGGCCGCTGCACGGCGGTGCTAATGAAGAAGTGATTTCGATGCTGCAAGAGATTGGCTCGGTTGAGAATGTGCGTCCTTTTCTCGATCGCTGCATTGAGACTAAGTCTAAGATTATGGGCTTTGGGCATCGGGTCTACAAAGTCAAAGATCCACGGGCCACGATTTTGCAATCCTTAGCAGAAGAACTCTTCGTCAAGTCTGGATCGGATGAGTATTACGACATTGCCCTTGCCCTAGAGCAAGCGGTTGAAGAAAGATTGGGTCATAGGGGCATTTATCCCAACGTAGATTTCTATTCGGGGCTGGTCTATCGTAAGCTGGGCATCCCGACGGATTTGTTTACGCCAATTTTTGCGATCGCCCGTGTCGCCGGTTGGTTAGCTCACTGGAAAGAACAACTCAGCGAAAACCGCATTTATCGACCCACCCAAATTTACACTGGCTCCCATAATGAACCATACATTCCCATTGAAAAACGCAGCCACCTCAATGAGCAAAGCCGCGTAGCCCAGATGATTACCGACTCGTTATGAGCATGATCATTGCGAATGATGGGTGAGACCCCCCTTGTAACATTTGTCGCAGTTGCTAATATTTAAGCTAGTGACGATTTTCAGGAACTCCAGCTCCCGATCCATTAGGTTCGGGGGTTTTTATTTGGACATTTTTAAGGCTTTAGCGGCGTTTGGGGTATGCTGCTACTGACATTAGATTAGCCGGATCGGTTAGGGGAGCCAGTCGCAAAGCTCCCTCATGCGATCGCTTTTTAGAACAATGGGGTTAAATAATCGACTGTTCGGCATGGTCATTTGCTTTTCGGCGGCGGCGAGTCTCATCTCTGCCCAATGGCAAACAGAGCCTCTGCACCAGACGAACAAGCAAAACGGGGTAGTGGTGAATCCATCTCTGGCTGAGCCATCAGCGGTAGATGCTGAGGTGGCTTCTACTGAGCCAGCCGTCTGGCCAATTCAAGCGCGTTTGCAGTTGGCGATCGCACCGGTAATCGCGGCCCATCTGCCCACTCGGGTCATTGTAGACCTGAGCGATCGCCAAGTTTGGATTCAGACGGGTGATGACATTGTTGCAACCTATCCGGTGGCGATCGGTAAAGAAAACTGGGAAACGCCAACTGGCGAATTTTACGTTACCCAAATGACGGTGAACCCTGATTGGCGGCATCCCGTCACCAAAGAAGTGATTCCATCGGGGCCCAACAGCCCGGTTGGTACTCGCTGGATTGAATTTTTGCGCCAGGACAACAGCGCCTTCGGGTTTCACGGTACAAACCAAGATGACCTAATCGGGCAGGCGGTCTCCCATGGCTGTCTGCGCATGCATAATGCCGACGTTGAGGCGCTGTTTGATGCACTCTACATTGGAATGCCGGTTACAGTTCAGCCCTAGCGTTCTTAGCACAACTCCCCGCCTCGCGTTGTCCGGACGATGTCGCCAAAACTCTCATTCTTAGGTTCAGCTATCGTGAATTGGGATATGGCGCTAAGCAGAACGCCGAGGGATTTTGGGCGGGATGGCTGTTGGGTAGGACGGCTGTTGGGTGGGATGGCTGTTGGGTGGGACGGCTAACAGTGGTGAGGCAAACAGTTGGGCAACTTTTGCAGAATGCATGGGCTTTGTGGGCGATGTCTCGCCTCTGCCGCTATCCGTCATAATTGATGGAGCAGCCTAGCCCGCTTCACCGCAGCGGGTTGGGGGTGATCGAACGTACTTTATTTTCCGCCTAGGAATCAGCATGGCTATCAATTTCATCAAATATCACGGTCTTGGCAACGACTTTATTTTGATTGACAACCGCCATCAGTCTGACCCAGTCCTCACGCCGGATGAAGCCATGCGCTGGTGCGATCGCCATTTTGGGATCGGAGCGGATGGCGTGATTTTTGCGTTGCCGGGGCAGGGCAACACCGACTACACCATGCGAATTTTTAACTCCGATGGTTCGGAACCGGAAATGTGTGGCAATGGCATTCGCTGCATGGCGCGATTTGTCGCGGATCTAGAACGCGCTGATGGACAAGACCCAACCGGCAAAACCTACCGCATTCACACCTTGGCGGGTTTGATTTCGCCCCAGTTGGCAGCCGATGGGCAAGTGACGGTCGATATGGGTTTGCCACGTTTGCTGGCGGGCGAAATTCCGACGACTCTGACGGCTGCGGATGAGAAGGTGGTGGCGCGATCGCTTGAGGTGGCGGGGCAGTCTTGGCAGGTTACTTGTGTCAGCATGGGCAACCCGCACTGCATTACGGTGGTGGATGATGTGGATGCGATCGCCCTAGAGCAAATTGGCCCGCAGTTTGAGCATCATCCCGTATTTCCAAAGCGAATCAATGCTGAGTTTGTGCAAGTGGTGCGATCGGATTATTTAAAAATGCGAGTCTGGGAGCGAGGGGCAGGCATGACGCTGGCCTGCGGAACTGGAGCCTGTGCCACGCTGGTGGCTGGTGTGCTGAATGGCTGGAGCGATCGCCAGGCCACGCTGGCCCTGCCCGGCGGCGAGTTGGTGATTGAATGGTCAACTGCCGACCAGCATCTTTACATGACTGGCCCGGCGCAACTCGTCTTTTCTGGCAGTGTTGAAACGCTCTAGGGGTTAGTCTTCGGTTGGTCTATGCATTATGCAAAAGTCGCCAGACCTTTTGCCTCACAACCCTTCTAGCGGTCACTCAGAGTTCTCGTTTTTGAATCGAGGACGGCGGGTTTCAGCTAGATTTGCTTAATGAATAGTATTGGTAAGGATTTTGGGTGTTGCCCACACCACCCAAAATTCTTACATGAATACCACCCCCCGTTCTAAGCTGGCTGGCAGAGGGCTTCTAAAATCCAGGTTGGGGCAGCGTCATGATCAAATTTGACGAGTAATTGCCCCGATCGCACCGGTTCACCATATTCGACGGGATTACAGACGGTTCCGGTACGCCCGGTAGCGGTGCGGATGCGGCATCCCGGTTCAAAGCCAAAGTCCAGCATGGTTCCCCCTACACCCACGGATCATCATCATCGAGGTCATCCCCCGGAATGAGATCCGGTTTGATTGGGGTGTGGGTCTGCAATTGCCCCGACGGGTTTGATGTAGGGGCGATCGCTGATGACGAATGGGGGTTATCTCCCTTCATTGGGGAGTCGTCCCCTTGGGGTTCATGGCTGTGCGATTCATCACTGGGCGGTTCATCACTGTGCGATTCATCACTATGCGGTTCATCACTGTAAAATTCATCACTGGGCGATTCATCACTAGGATTGGACTGGCGT
>CAYSIR010000058.1:0-19466 GCA_964431105.1 uncultured Leptolyngbya sp.
CCCACCATTGGGAGAGAGATTTAGAGAGAGGGCGAAAAGGTGACATGCACCCTTTTTGCTCATTGTTTGCGATCGCAATTCAATGCAGTTTCTAGCACTCAAATCACAAAATTCCTCAAACAGTTACAAATTCAAACAAAATATTTTCACAGCACGATTAGAGCTAAAAACCTCAAAGCTTCCCTCTGCATCAACCCTACTTTTAGATGATCCCCAGCAAGTTTCTTTCAAAAAGAGAGTCAAAAGCACTAAAGCAACAATAAGGTTTCTATTCCTCAATATTCGGCAATAAGCCGCAATAGAATTCTAAAAAGATCCTAAATTTAATTTTTTGTTCGGGATCGCTAGATAATATTCCTATTCAAGGATTGGGAGGGAGATCACATCTCGAAGGATGGGAATACTGAGAACAATAATAGAAATTAATGTTTCGTGCCGTGACCCTTCCTCCCATGAGAAACTCTACCCCTGTCTCTGCCTGTCGTTACTGTCGGCATTACGTCGCCGAGGGGCGGCGCGGTGGCCAATGCCAACAGCTTGATAGCCCAGTCAAGGGAAGCTGGACAGCTTGTCCGCTAGCGATCCCACCGTTTACTCCAGCATGGGAGAATTTCAACGTAGTATCGGCAGGGGCGGCTGTATGGGCAGACCCCATGTTTGTTCTTGAGCAGTCCGACACTTCGGAATGTGAAATTGTCAGTGTGCCGAATGACCTAAAAGATCATGCCGATAAGAAGGTGGCTAGCGTGTCCGAAGCAGATGTTGCGTAGTGCCGGGACTGATTGACAACCACGGCTTACAACCACGGCGGAGTAAGTTGAACGACCTATCGCTTTGATTGGATAAACCCACAGGGCGATCGCAAATGCAGCACGAGCATCCTTTTTACATCATTTTGAACAGCGGACAAATTCACCGAGGCTAGCATTCAACAGCGATGAGATGGCACAATATTTATACCGAGATTTCACATTGACGATAAATCTATGGATATTCTGACGTTAGGCTGGGTTGGTTTACTGGTGGTCTTCACCTTCTCAATTTCAATGGTTGTTTGGGCACGTAACGGGTTTTAATATGGCTGCGGATACGATCGCTCTGAGTGGGTTAGCGGTAGCTGCACTGGTGCTGATGGTGGCATTTACGGGCGGTGTCGCCTATTTGACGATTGTGGAATGGCGCGATCGCCGCCGCCGTGCAAGAGAGCAGCGTAATCGCTAACTAGCACCAACATCACACAGCAAAATACCAGGCATAGCCCACTGATCAATGGGGAATGCCTGGCATTTTGAGTTTTGGCCTAATTCAGCAATCTCGGTCATCCATCACTAATCTGGCACTAATCTGGATGAGAGTCAGGATAACGACGCAAGCGCTCAGCTTCAGGGCAGTCATCAGACACTAGGGGTTCAACATCGCCTCTTGGAACGGTAGACAGTTTTTGCATCACTGACCCAATACTTTCCAAGCGAACCATCTCTTCCCAAGAGCAGGTTTCATCATCTTCTTCAGACTCGTAGCGTAGCGTAACAAGGTCGCCTTCAATGTCCAAAATCTTGGCGCGTTCGATCCATCGTTGCTGATCTCGAAGGAAGATCCAAACTTCGCGTCCATCACAGCAAAGCTGATAAATCTTACGGTGTAGCATAAAGCCGCTTCTCCTGAGACGGTAATTCTTGTGTGTAGCGATCGCGCGATCGCAGACAAATCAGATAGTCAGGAGCCACATTGAATGTAACGCTCTGACCGAAAATGTTGGACTATTGCTCTGAAGGTTCAAGACAATAGGACTGTGCGCTTCCGAAAGGTGAGGCGCTTGGAGCAGCAGCACAATCAACACGTTCAGGAACGTTATCCGCAGGAATGCGATCGAAACCGAAATAAGACGCCATTAAAATCATTGTCGATAGCAATTTGAAGGGCGATACAGTTACAGACGGTTACAGAGCGATGGCTAAGTGGCACTGTCTTACAACAAAACCACTGCGTGAACCGCTTGAGCTTTGCTGAGTTAGCGAATCCATCAATATTAAACTGACGGCTAACCTAGCTAGCATTAACAGTCTCATCAATCCCCATTCTAGCGATAGTTGTCCGGAATTCAAAAATTGCTAGCAAATTCGCGATCGCCCTTGCTTGACCTGATGCGGTAGTCCTCTATTAGTCGGGATTTTGGGTGGTGTGGGCGTTGACCACACCACCCAAAATCCTAACCGGAATACTACTACCCCATTTGCCTCTCCAACCTGACACCGAGAGCAACCGCTCGCCATGAGCCACGATAACAAACGATCCACCGAACGTATCAGAACCCTATGGCGGCACCTAACCCCCACCAGATTGGACAAAAGCGGACACTCTCAAGCCTACAGCGGGTTAACTCGAATCAGCGGCTGACCATATTCAACCGGCTCTCCATTTTCAACAAGGATTTCAACAATCTCACCAGCCACGTCTGAATCTAGTTCATTCATCAGCTTCATTGCTTCTAGAATACAGACCGTTTGCCCTACAGAGATGCGATCGCCAACATTGACAAATGGTGACTCATCCGGAGTGGGAGAACGATAAAAAGTACCCACCATCGGAGCGGTAATTTCAACCCATTTTGGATCAACCCTCGATAGAGGAGAGGCGGGTGGTTGGTTAGGCGGTGCATCAACGGCATACTGAATCGGCCGTTCTGCCGCCCGATCAACAGGAGCCGCCGCCAGCGATTCAAGGGCGATCGCCTTGCCGTTTAGCTCAGCGCCGCCTTTGCGGATGCTCAGCTCAAACTCACTGCTTTTGAGATTTAATTCCGCTACATCCGTTTGATCTAGGACAGTCAGCAGTTCGCAAAGATCGTTGAAACTAAATTCCACTCGTCAGTCGCTCGTCGTGAATGGTTCATGAATGACAACGGAAGAGTTGCCAAAGAAAAGCAATTGTAGCCCAGATCAGCGACCAAAGCCGCTGTGTTCAGAAATCAGCAAGACTAATTCTCGCGCCCTAGATAATTATCATTGCGAGTATCGATCTTAATGCGTTCACCCACCGAAATGAACAGCGGAACCATCACCTGAGCGCCAGTTTCAACGATCGCAGGCTTAGTGCCGCCGGTGGCCGTATCACCCTTCACGCCTGGATCGGTTTCAGTGACTTCAAGAACCACAGAATTGGGCAGTTCAACCTCAATGACCTGCTCATTCCAGCGAACAACGCTGACTTCCATACCTTCCGACAAATACTTGACGCGATCGCCAATTTGATCCGCCGATAGCCGGTTTTCCTCGTAAGTTTCCATGTCCATAAACACAAACTGGTCAGCTTCCTTGTAAGTATGCTGCATCACCGTTTTTTCAATGACCGCTTGAGGTACGGTCTCTCCAGCACGGAAGGTACGCTCAACCACGCTGCCAGTTTGAACATTTTTGAGTTTAGTGCGGACAAATGCCGAGCCTTTACCGGGTTTAACATGCAGAAATTCGACTACTTTCCACACAGAGCCATCGAGTTCAATGCTAACGCCGGTACGAAAGTCGTTGCTGGAGATCATGAGTTTCCTGTCTTGGAGATGTCGTCAAGAAGAACAATCGGCAACCTATTTTACCGCTCACGGGTCATCTCGTTCACCCATTTGTTGTATGGCAATCCTAGATGACTGATGCCGCACCAAGCTGCCCCAACCAACATGGCACCAGCCATTTTGCTCAGGACATGAGAATGCTTGACGGACGGCACTCTCAAATAATCCCTAGGCTGTCTGCACACCACAACATGCCAAATAGTAGCCATTTTGTTATGGAATTTTGTCATGGAATGGTTGGTGAGACAGCTTAGCCCTCCTACCAACCATTCCTAAGCTTTCTGCTGATCGCGACCCAGGATGCATAATTTAACCAATCCACCCCAAGGTAAGAGCGGTTGGGGGGACAGCCTATGGCAAGATTAAACATGAACCTGATGCCAGTGGACGCCTAGCCCAATCGTTGTCTCATTGCTTTAGCACATCATGAATGCCTTGTAATCTCAGGCATTTCGTCTAAAGCGCTCCGTCTGAGTATTCTATTAAGATGCTGGGTTCAAAGCACTTCGGCTGCATCTGGACTCAGCCCAATGCGTGAGATCAATGATTTAGATTAGCAAGTGCGCTCAACGAGATAGATGGGCGGCGTGTTCTCGTCTGCTGAGCAGCAGCGTTGCAATTTTAAGGCTTACGCAGCCGATCTGACCAACGTTAACCAATGTATGGTTTGAAATGTATGGTTTGAAATCAGTCATGCCATTGCTAAACGTTCGGTTGAAGATCTGGATGCGTAGGCGATGCGTTTGTAAGCACTGGGAAATCCTGAGAAAGATTCATGCGGATTCATTACATATCACGGCTTCAACACACCTGGCGTTGGGTGCGTTACCAAGGACTAGGAGCGATCGCACTAGCGACTATGCTTGTACTATCAAGCGTTGGACTCTGCGGCACCGCCCAGGCACTGCCTCCAGGCAATGCAATCACTAGCGGGCAGGCCTTACTCCGATATTCCCTACCTATCGACAACGAACCCATCCGTAAGGCGCAATCCAGCATTGAAGACATTGCCCAATCACTACGGGGACGACGACGCTTAAGCTCTATCAATAGCAATCTAATTCGGGCACAGCGCGTGTTAGATCAAGCCGACGAGACGATCCTGCCCGATGTTCGCCCAGATAAGCAGGATGAGGTGATTGCGCTCGTTGCAGAAATTAAATCTGATATTGAGCAATTGCGAGATGCGATTGATAACCGCGACAAAGAGTCGATTTGGCTGGGTCGCGCTGACATCCTCAGTCACATTGGGCAGATCGAGGAAGACATGGTGCAGAGCTTTCCATTTGAAGTGCCCGAAGAATATAGCACGTTGCCCCAACTGAAAGGGCGAGCCACGCTGGAAGTGAATACAAACCGGGGCAGTCTGCTAATGGTAGTAGATGGATATAACGCACCAGTGACCGCCGGAAATTTTGTGGACTTGGTGCAGCGAGGCTTTTACGATGGGTTGCCGTTTACCCGCGCGGAGGACTTTTATGTCGTGCAGGCGGGTGATCCGCCAGGGCCAGAGGAAGGATTTATTGACCCAGAGACTAATGAGTATCGCGCAATCCCTCTAGAGGTGATGGTGGAAGGCGAAGATGAACCGGTGTATGGCATCACGCTAGAAGATGCTGGGATGTTTTTAGAGCAGCCCATACTCCCCTTCTCAGCCTATGGCACGGTGGCGATGGCCCGGCCTGGGGATGATCCGAATGGGGGATCGTCGCAGTTTTTCTTCTTTTTGTTTGAGCCTGAGCTAACTCCAGCCGGGCTAAATCTGCTAGACGGTCGCTATGCTGTGTTTGGATATGTGATTGAGAATAGAGAAATTCTTGGCAAGATCAAGCAGGGTGATGTGATCGAATCGATTCGCGTGGTAAGTGGTGCAGACAATTTAGTGCAGCCGCAAAATGCATAGAATTTTGTAGAAATCTAGGTTGCGGCTGTAGTCATATCGCTTCGGTCATGGTTTTTTGGGGGCGATTCTGCCCCTAAGACCGCCTAGCGGAATAAATGACCGAGGAGGAGTAGACCTATTCCGGCGGCATTGTTTCCATGTGACGGGTGTCGGCAACTCGGACAAAGTGAGGCGTATGGACATAGGGCTGATGCAGCAGAATCAATTTTGCCAATGTTTCCTTGAGATTGGGACGGGGCACAATGACATCTACAAACCCGTGGTTCAATAAATATTCGGCGGTTTGGAAATCATCGGGCAGTTTTTCGCGCAGCGTTTGTTCAATCACCCGCCGCCCTGCAAATGCAATCATAGCCTTGGGTTCTGCCACAATGATGTCACCCAGCATGGCAAAGCTGGCTGTGACGCCGCCAGTGGTGGGATGGGTCAATACTGAAATGTAGAGCAGACCTGCCTCGCGGTGAAATTCCAGTGCGCCAGAAATCTTAGCCATCTGCATGAGGCTGAGCATTCCCTCCTGCATGCGTGCCCCGCCGGATGTGCAAACGATGACGACGGGCAGCCGTTCGCGGGTGGCCCGTTCGATCAAGCGGGTGAGCTTTTCGCCAACAACGGAACCCATGCTGCCGCCCATGAATCGAAAGTCCATGACGCCGAGCGCCACGGGGAGTCCACCGAGTTGGCCAATGCCAGTTTGTACGCCGTCTGGCAATCCTGTTTTTTCTTGGGTTTCGCGGATGCGATCGCGGTAGGATTTGCGATCGCGAAATTCTAAAGGATCAACCGGAAGCAGGGTTTCATCGAGGGATTTCCAAGTGCCGGAATCAATCAGTTGGGCGATGCGATCGCCGCTGTAGATGCGAATGTGATGATTGCAGCTTGGGCAGACCATACAGTTGGCCCGCAAATCTTTGGTGTACGTGAGGACACCGCAGGCCTCACACTTACTCCACAGTCCGTCAGCAATTTCGCGCTCTTGGCGATCTTTGCTGATAGGGGCAGACTTCCGCCGATTTGCAAACCAGTCGAATAAAGACATGAAGGTTATGAGTTGTGTCTTAACTAAAGGGCTACGATTCAGGGTGGCATCGTCAGGGGTGGAGACGGGTTTGATTGAACTAGCGTTCTGCGATCGCAGTATTCACGCACCCTGCCTGCTCTAGATCGGTTAGGTGTGATTCGACAACCGCTGTAATGGGCAGTGAAATCAACCCGCTCATGAAAAGTCTGAGTAGTAGGTATCGTCCTCGTCTTCAACTGGGCTGAGTAGGAGCAGTGCGGTCCATTGATCTTGGGCACGAACTTGCAGGGCGGCCGGAGTGCCGCAGCCAAAGTGAGGGGCGATGCCGTGGTTGACGACGCGGGAAGGAATTTCATGGGCGACCAGGATTTGATGCATGAGATCGGCTTCCCAGCGAGTTCCAGTCGTTCTAAGAGTGATCCAAGTCACAGCAAATAATTAATAATCCTATCAAACACGACGGAAGACCGGCGCAAGTCCCCATCATTATTGATGATGAATGAACCCAATATCAATAGGGGGACGCTACTGCGCTGCAAATATTACGTTTTATAACGTTGATGTAGGGCAATTCTGGCAGAAGAGCGATCGCACGTCCCTAGCCAGGCATCACCATCGAGGGAAAGAAAATAGTGAGATAGCCCCGAATGATCCAATCTCCCACAAAGAGGGACAGCCCTGCCCCAATCGCCAAAAATGGCCCAAACGGCATCGGTTGGTTACGGTTGAGCAAGCCGAGGGCGATCGCCCCACCCCCAGCAAAAGCGCCGATGGCACAGGCCAAAAACCCCGATAGCAACAGCAGCTTCCAGCCCAAAAATGCGCCCATCAACGCTGCGAGCTTGGCATCACCGCCGCCCATCGCCGTGCGCCCAAAGGCAACGCTGCCCAAAATAGCGATCAGATCAAATAGCCATAAACCTAAAACCGCTGCCCCAATGCCACCCATGAGAAAACTAGCCACGCCAGCCGCCGTACCGGTTTGAGTCCAGCCCAGCCAGGCCTGGAACACCAGCCCAACAATAACCCCCGATCGCGTTAGAGAATTGGGCAGAGTCATGGTGTCCCAGTCGATAAGGGAGAGAGACAGCAGCCAGCTTACTAAAATCCAGTAACCCAAGGTCAGCCAAGACAGACCATACACTGCTGATACCGCCACAAACAAAATGCCGGTTGTCGCTTCGACGATGGGATAGCGAGGCGCGATCGCACTGTTGCAATACCGACATTTCCCCCGCAACCACAGCCACCCCAGCACCGGCACATTATCGTAAGGCTTGAGGCGATTGAGACAGTGGGGACAGCGGGACGGCGGATGAACCAGCGATAGCCCAGCCGGAAGGCGATAAATCACCACATTCAAAAAACTGCCAATACAACAACCGAGCATCAGCGCAAAGAGGTAGCCCAAGAAAGTGGTGATGACAGCAATCGACAGCATGGAGTAGTCCTCAGCCTAAATAGCAGCTTGTTGGCGGCGGTAGAGCGACCAGTACAATCCCTTTTGATCCAGCAGGGATTGGTGAGTGCCCCGTTCAACAATCACACCCTTATCCATTGCCAAAATGAGGTCAGCGCGTTTGAGCGGTGAAAATCGGTGGGCAATCAAGAAGACCGTGCGTCCTTCGGTGGTGCGCTTCAAATTTTCGAGTACCTGCTGTTCCGTTTCAGCATCGAGGTTGCTGGTAGCTTCATCCAAAATCAGAATGGGCGCTTTAGAGAGGAACAGTCGCGCTAGGGTGATGCGCTGCCGCTGCCCGCCAGACAGGGATGTCCCCCGTTCACCCACGTTGGTTTCATAGCCATAGGGCAGGTCGGAAATAAAATCGTGGGCGACGGCCAGGCGGGCCGCTTCCACCACATCCTCAGCGCTCACATCAGGATTGCCCAGCATAATGTTTTCCAAAACGCTGCCGTTGAACAAAAAATCTTCCTGCAACACCACAGCAATCTGCGGGCGCAGGGAGGCCAAGTCAGCGCTTTTAATGTCAAACCCATCGATCGCAATCCGCCCCCCCTCCGGCAGATAGAGCCGCTGGATCAGTTTTGAGAGGGTGCTTTTACCAGAGCCGCTGCGCCCGACCAGTCCCACAAACATTCCCGGCTCAACGGTAAAACTCACGCCTCGCAGGATCGGTTCTTGGTCATTTTTGTAGCGGAAGAAGACCTGATCAAACACGACTTCGCCTTTCAAGGGCGGTAATGTCAGGCCGGTGCCGGGTTCAGCTTCCGGCGGTACGTTGAGAATATCACCGATGCGATCGACAGCTAGCAGCACTTCTTGCAGATTTTGCCACAGTTGCACCAGCCGCAGCAGCGGAGCCGTCACCCGTCCTGACAGCATTTGGAACGCCACCAATTGACCAATAGTAAATTGCTGCTCGATGACCAGCTTTGCGCCAAACCAGAGGATGAGCAGCGTAGACAAACTGGTAAAGAAATCGCCGACGTGGTTGCTGATGTTGGCGGTGGTGTTGGCGCGGAAGCCGGTGCGGACAAAGCGAGCGTAGAGACCCTCCCAGCGATCGCGAGAGGCTTTTTCAGCGGCATGGGCTTTGACAGAATGAATGCCGGTAACAGTTTCTACTAAGAAGGCCTGACTGTCGGCACTGCGATTAAAGGTTTCGTTCAGCCAGTTTCGTAAAATCGGCGTAGAAATCAGCGTGAGGATGGCAAACAGCGGCAGCACCGCCAAGGCGATCCCCGTCAGCTTGGCGCTGTAGTAAAACATCACCACCAGGTATACCACCGAGAAAATACTGTCGAGAATGACCGTGAGGGCAGTGCTGGTCAAAAACTGACGAATTTCCTCTAGTTCTTGCACACGGGCAATCGTATCGCCAACTCGGCGCGCTTCAAAGTAAGCCAGGGGCAGACGCAACAGATGGCGAAAAAGCTGGGCGGAGAGGGCTAGGTCGAGGCGGTTGGTGGTGTGGGTGAAGATGAACATCCGCAGCGTGCCCAACAGTGCTTCAAAGATGCCAATGCTGAGCAGAGCGATCGCCATCACATCGAGGGTAGGGATGCTCTCCTGCACCATTACCTTGTCGATGATGACCTGAGTAATAATCGGCGTTCCTAAGCCCAACAGTTGCAGCGTGAAGGACGCCAGCAGCACCTCCCCCAACAACCGCCGGTAGCGCATCACCGCTGGCAAGAACCAGGTCAGGTTAAATTTGTCCTGCTTTTGGATTAGCTCAACTTGCCACAGCATTCCATCCCAGGCGTCTTCCACCAGATGGCGCGGCATGGTTTCACAACTTTGGTTGGGGGAGAGGGGATGCCCAATGATGAGGCGATCGCCCCGCACCCCATACACCATGACCCATTCTTGCTCGTTCCAGTGCAGCAGGGCAGGGTAGTTGAGATTGTTCAGGTCTGACCATTTGCCCATCAGCACCCGGCGCAGGTTCAGCCCAAGTTTTTCGGCGGCTGTCACCATATCTTTGGGACGTTGACCATGCAGTTGACGCTGTACCCATTCCAGCCGGGTTGGCACTTGCAGGTATTGCGCCGCCATGGTCAGACTCGCCGCCGCTGTGTTCACCGACTGCACAAAGGGGTAGCCGTCAATCGGTTCCGGTGTTCCTGATGCATTGGGCTGGTAGCGCGATCGCAGCGATCGCCAATATTGCCGTAGTTCAGAGGCGCGATCGACCGTTGTGTGGGTATTGCCGTTGCTGCCGTTGCTGCCGTTGCCAGATGCCTCCGCAAAGCTCAGCCATAGGTCGCTATCCCACGCCAACACCGTCACACGTTTGCTAGCCGCTCGCGCTTTCCATTGATCCGACAAGGCAGGCAGATCCCCGAACCAGTCGCCCGGCTTTAGCATCACCGATGTTCCCTGATCCGGCAGCAGCCGCACATTGCCCGACAGAATGAGAAATTGCTGCCCCAACTGTTCCGTTGACCACAGCACCTCACCGAGCTGATAGGTGCGTTCCTCGGCCTGCTGTTTAACTTGAATTTGCTCGTCGGAACTCAGCCAGCTCAGAGGTGGTTTGTCCCAGGCTAGAGTCGGGAGTGTCTGGTTCGTCATGACGCAAGGAAAATAAGATGATCACAAAAAAGAGTTTTACAACGAAGAAATCGACACGATTATAAAAATGGGTAGTAGTCCAGGAAAGGATTAGCCAAGGATACCTATTTCGCAACCCTCTCCCCAGAGGTCTGTGCTGAGACGCAGGACTTTGAACCCGACTGCCCATTTCTGAGGGCTGAGGACACACTGATTCAGGACAAACCGGTACCAGTGGAATGCTCCTTTTTGAGACCCGTGGGGAGCGATCGCCGAGGTTAATCATCCAATTGCAGCTTAATCGGCAGCGTCTGCATTTTTTCACCCAGCCATTTCTCAAATAGCTCATCCTGTAAGCTGCTCTTTACCTGGGGATCATCCAGAGTGGCATACAAAAATTCTTCGATGCGGAAGAGTCCCCATTTGTCATCCAAGCCAATTGGCCCGACGACATCCCCCGGCGTTGCATCATCCACTGCCGATCGCAGCATATCTGGCATTGTGCCTCGGCTGATGGGGCCCACCATGCCATTCACCAGTTTGTCATCGGTGATGGAATAGTCCCGCGCTAGATGTTCAAACGTGGCTGTGCCTTCATTGATCTGGGTTTTGAGTTCTTCTGCAACATCTTTATCCTCGACAATAATACGAGATAGGATAATGCGATCGAGATAAATCTTGCGCTCGATAAAATACTCTTGCAGCTTGCCTTCGGTGATAATCTCTCGCAGTTTCCGCAAGCGAAAGCCCTGAGATACTTGGCTATGAAAGGCATCGTAGTTGAGTCCGTTGCTGGCCAGCCATTCCTGGAAGGTTTTGGGATCGGTCAACTGCCGCTCTAGGCGAAAGTCAATAATCGCTTGCTCGATGGTGGATGGGCCGATGTTAATCTCATCCGATCGCTCCTGTAGTTCGCGCTCTAAAACGAACTGCCGCAAAATGTCGCCAATAAACCCTTCAAATTTGCGCCCGGCTTGCAGGTAGCGAACAGCTTGGGTAATGGTGATGGGTTGGTCGTCGATCGTCAAAAACGGTTCAGAAGGCATAGTTCCACGCAACGTCAGCACACCCTATTATGCCCAAAACCCAAATGAGCGACTCATCTCCATTACAGCAGGTTAAGCCTTTGCAGTGCGGCCCTGCGCAGTCGGTGCGGGAACTGTTGTAACTTGAAGTCGTTATGAGTATGATCAAGGGGCGATCGCAGCGTAAATTAAGAAGGTACATCAGGAGGCGGGGCGGTGAATACGGTCATGATGGGGTTGATTGCCAGTTTGCTGGCGGGCTTAGGAACTGGCGTTGGGGCATTGCCGGTGGCGTTTGCCGTTAATCTTAGTCGGCGGGTTCAGGGGATTTTGCTAGGGTTTGGGGGCGGCATCATGCTGGCGGCAACGTCGTTCTCGCTGATTGTGCCCGGAACCGATGCGGCGATCGCTCAAGGCGCATCCCAGTTTCAATCGGCTGTAATCGTGGCGGTTGGGGTGCTGCTCGGTGGTGGATTTCTCTGGTATGCCCACAATAATTTTCCGCATGAACACTTTTTTAAGGGAAAAGAAGGGCCGACGCGGCAAAATTTTAAGCAAATTTGGCTATTTGTGATTGCGATCGCCCTGCACAACTTTCCTGAAGGGTTAGCAGTTGGCGTTGGGTTTGGTTCAGACGATAGGGCCAGTGCGATGGCGCTAGCGATTGGCATCGGTCTTCAGAATATTCCTGAAGGATTGGTGGTGGCGCTGGCACTACGAGAATTGCGGTATTCTGTGCCCTATGCGATCGGTGTGTCTACCTTGACCGGATTGCTGGAACCAATCGGCGGGGTGATTGGGGCGGGCGTGGTGAGCATTGCCCAGCCGATTTTGCCCTGGGGCATGGCGTTTGCCGCTGGGGCGATGTTGTTTGTGATTGTGGATGAGATTATCCCTGAAGTGAGCCAGAAGGGCTGGGATCAAGAGGGCACGGTCGGGGCCATGCTGGGGTTTGTGGTGATGATGGTGTTGGATATTGCGCTGGGTTAGACGCTGGCATCACGGCAGGTTAACCGATCGCTTCTACCAAACACCACAGACCCGATCGGTTGATTCGTCCCGATACGGTTAGGCGATCGCCCGTTTTGATCGGCTGCAATTGGGCATCAATGGCGGGATCAAGCGTCACTAATCCCAAATAGCTGGGCAAATCCGATCGCGCCTCAATTGCGAGTTGGTATTGCTGTGCGTTGAGGCGGCGGACTGTGCCAGTGAGGGTTTCAGCCTGGGGCGATCGCACCGGTTTGGCTGAGGCTGTAATGGGCGCATCGCCATCGGCAGGGTAGCGATCGGGATGGTCGAGGTAATGCCGTTGCCAGGTGAGCCAGTCGGGATGGTGAGGCGGCAGGTTTATCAACGGAATCACGGCAGCCGGGGCGATCGCATCGGTTAACAATGCGTCTTGGAGCGATCGTACGGGCAGGTCGCGGGGCTGACACTGTTGCTCAATGCAGAGCGCTGCTGCCATGCCTGCGGCTTGTCCAATTCCCATGACGATGGGCTGAAGCCGCGTTGCACCGTTGGCAATGTGGGACACTGAACTATTTTTTTCGCAGACCAGCAGTCCGTTAGTGGTGGCGGGAACCAAACTGCCGTAGGGAATGGTGAACGGTGTACCCGTCCAGCGGCCGCCCCAGCGCATGGATTTGGGGGCTAATGGAAAATCAAAACCGGGATAATGATGATCGTTGGCATAGTTGCCGAGGGCGATCGCCGTGGTTTGTCCTTGGTGATCCATCGGCAGTGGTGCGGTGGTGCCATCCGCCACCGGCAAAATATCGAGTTCGGTGACGGTGTTCAGACCGACCAATCGCCGACTTTCGCGGTAGTAGGGCAATAGGGCAAAGGCTCCACCGCCTATGGAATGGTCAGGAAACGTATCGATCGCCAGCCCATAGCGGGGGGCGATCGCTTGCTGAATGAATCGCGCAAAATTTTGGCTGTGCCACTGAGCTTCTTGCCAATAGGCTTGACGGGCTGCCGTAGATTCCACCAAGCGGTTTAGATTGTAGCCATAATCGTTGCCGTCTTGGGGCCAGTTGATCATGAAGCGATTGCCCGGTAAGCGCCCATAGTTCAGGAATTTCTCAGCCCCGTAACCGTCCCATGCTGTTTGAAAATCGTCGCCAGAGTCTAGGGGCGTTGTTGGAATAGCAGGGGCGATCGCATCCCCAAAGTCTTGCATGACGACAACCCAGGTCGGCGACTGCACCGGATATTTTTCGGTCAAAGCGGTGGGTGCATCCGGGGCGCTGGGTTCCTGCCATTGCGATCGCCAGTCCCAGCCCCAGCGATGGGGAACCTCTGCCAACGCCAGCAGATCGCCGAGTTCGGTACCATCCACAATGATCCGAGCCGTCACCCGCACTTCGGCAAAGTCTACGGCGGTGAGGCGATCGCCTTGTTTTTCCGCTGCCAGTGGCGGCCCCAGTTGTTTCCAGGTCAAGGTTGGCAGCGATCGCACCCAGTCGGCAAAAATCTTAGCGGCGATCGCTGGATCGTAGGTAAAAAAGCTAACCCAGGCCTGATCCAATCCGCCCGGCTGCCGCCGTTGCAATTCGCGCAAAAACTGTCCCCACAGTCCCGTCTGCCACGGCAGCAGTTCATTGCCATCAGGAGCCGCCACCCCTGCACTGGTCAGCATGCCACCCAGCCACGGCAAATCCGTTACTAGCAGCGTTTGCACCCCCCGCCGTGCCGACTGAATAGCCGCGGCTGTGCCGCCCACGCCGCCGCCCACCACCAACACATCCGTAGTCAAACGGTTCATCCCGGCGGCTCCAGCGTAAGGGGCGATCGCGGTTCCGTTTCGATGGCGTGGCTGTTGGCGTAGATGGCCGCCAGCAAAAACCAGTTGAGAATATTCACACGGGCATCATACAGCGTCACATCAAACAGCGCGAACAGGGACACACTACCAAAGGCCAGTAGATAGCCCAGCAAAATCCCAGTTTGGCGGCGTTCGTGTTGCCAGTCGCACCATAGGGTGACAAGCCCTTGATAATAGACATAGCCGATCATCAGCGTCATCCCCAGCATGACAAACACACCCGACTCAACCCATAGCAGCAGCCAGATATTGTGGGCATGAACCACCATCGGTAGGTCAGTAGTGCCGATCGCCCGTTCTGCAAATAAAAACTTAAAATTGCCTAGCCCCCAGCCCAGCCACGGTCGTTCTTGAATCAGCTCGATCGCCACTTGCCACACGCCGATACGAGGGTCATTGGTAAAAATTTCCCAGGAGAGCGATCGCCCGCCCAGGCCAATGTTGCCAATGGCGGCGGCCGTAGCTCCCAAGCCAGCCAACCCCAGCCATAGCGCCACGCGATTGTTCAGAATAACCAGCAGCAATAGGTTAACCAAAACAATTTGCAGCACTGCAACTAAAATGCCGTTGCGCGAACCCGAACAGAAAATGCCAATCAGGTTAAAGTAAGTCGCCGCAGATAGAACAGGCATAGGGACAGAAGAAAAGGAGCCGCGCTCAGAGGAGTTGGTTCGTTGAACGAGCGATCGCTGAAGAATGACCCCCAAGCCCAACGCCAAAACCACCACCAGAAAACTTGCCAGCGTATTGGGATGCCCGAAGACCGCTAGGGCCCGCTCTCGGTGCGGGGTTTGCCGCAGCCATTGCACAACCGGCAGGCGGCGCACATCGCGGGGAATGGCTTGCAGCTTGGCGATATATTGAACCAGCGCGTACAGGTTAATCGGCACACTGACCCATAGCAAATCGAGCGCTAGCCGCTCCAGCCGTTCAGCCTGATGCAGCACATAGGGCAGAATGGCAAACAGCAGAAAGAAAGGGACAAAGTTCCAGAGTTGTAAGAACGCCTCAGTGCGGTTGTAGGCAGTGAGAGTACTCAGCACCATCAAAATCGCGATCGCCCCCAGCCCCAGTTGCATCCAACGAGCGATCGCCACCCGCCGAAAGTGCAGCAGCATCGAACCCATAACAAACAAAAATCCTGGAAAGCTCACATAGCTTACATAGGGCAAACTGACTAGGCTGAGTCGAAAAATTCGATGACTCCAGTTCACAACAGGCTCAACCAGTAACGACAAGCATAGAGCGCCTCTACCCAACTTTAATAAGCGCCTTCGCCAAACAGCACCACCCAAATCGTCCGCATCAGAATATAGCAGTCTAGCCAAACTGACCAGTTCCGAACGTAGTAAGCATCCAGGTTGACCCGCTCTTCATAGGTAATATTGTTTCGCCCTGACACTTGCCATAACCCCGTCAGCCCCGGCGTCACTTTGCTATACAGTTCAAACTTGTCACCATAATGCTTGACTTCTTCATCCACGATCGGACGCGGCCCCACCAAGCTCATTTCGCCGCGCAAAATATTCCACAGTTGCGGTAGTTCATCCAGGCTAGTTCGGCGGAGAAATCGACCGATGGAGGTGACACGCGGATCATTTTTGAGTTTATGCTCCCGTTCCCAAGATTCTCTCAGTTCAGGATGATGATCTAAATAATCTTGCAGGACATCTTCAGCATTATGCACCATTGAGCGAAATTTCCAGGCCCGAAAGGGTTTTCCGCCTCGCCCTAGGCGGGTATGACGATAAAAGATCGCGCCGGGTGAGTCGAGCCGAATCAGCAGCGCAATCACTGCAATCAATGGCAGAATCAGGACGCCGCCAATCAGAGTAGCCGTGCGATCGATCATAAATTTGGTGAACCGCGGCCCTGGCAAGAGCAACTGCTGTCGTACTTCTAGCCCTAGCACACCGCCCATGTCGCGGGCGGCGACCCACAAACTGGAAAAGCCAAACAGGTCAGGAATAATTAACAGGTGGGCAAAGGTTTGACCATAGCGTTCTAGCAGGTGCAGTAGGCGATCGCGCGGAACTCCCGGCATTGCCACGATCGCATAAGGAATTTGGCGCGATCGGGCCAACCCCGGAGCCAGTTCTAGACCACCCACCACTGGAACGCCATGCATCGCACCCTGTTTTTCAGGATCGTCATCCAATACCAAAATAGGCTTCAGCCCTATGCCCGGCCGCCGCTTCAGGGTACGAATCACTAAATCTCCAGTTTTGCCAGCGCCCAAAATCATCACCGGATAGCCCCACCAGTTGCGATGGGCAAAGAGATGGCGAATGGTCACTCGTCCGATCAGCACCAGCAAAATTGATAGAAGCCAAACCATTAGGAAAATGCCGCGAGAATAGACTTCTCCGGCTCGGCGCAAAAAAATTGCGGAGCCTAACACGAGGTAAATTAGCGTAGTCGTGACGCTAATCCAGCGCAGTTCATCGACTGGACTGAGGGCCACGCCAGGATACAGCCCCACAACGGCATAAGCCAGGATGAAAAGACCCAGCACCGGCCACAGTTGCCAATAGAGCGACGGATGGTATTGCCCATTAAAAAAGAGACGAATATAAACACTAGCCACGCCAGCGATCGCCAATGCCGCGAGATCGGCGCTCATGGTAATCACCAACGTTGGCCAGGACCGGGTCGAAACCCGCAGGGCAGACAGCGCCGGCCGTATCGTTTGGTTTAACTGCATTCCATTCCTCCTCCCCACGCTTTTTACTCTATGTCATCCCCTTGCCGAAAGCGTGACCACTTTTGATCAACGAATTCAGAAAATTGGCTGCGGAAGCGTTCGGGCGAAAATTGTTCGGCATTTTGACGAAGCACATCCGGCATAAAGAATGGCCGTTCGGCTTCAAACTGCTGAACGGCCGCAACTAAGCTTTCTGGAGTTTGCAGCGGAAAAAACACCCCCGTTTTGCCAGGCACGATGGTTTCAGTCACGCCACCCTTGCCATAGGCAATGACCGGAGCGCCTGCGGCCTGCGCTTCAACGGGGGTGATACCAAAATCCTCTTCGGCGGCAAATATAAACGCTTTACACCGCTCCATGTAGTCGGTCACGACCTGATTCGGCTGGGAACCCAAAACGGTGATATTGGGCGTTGCTATGGCTTCAATTTTGGCGCGATCATCGCCATCGCCAATGACGACCAGCGATCGCCCAAGCTGGGCAAAGGCTTGTACAATCAGGTCTACACGCTTGTAGGGAACAAACCGGGACACGGTCAAGTAAAACTCATCGCGAGGGCGATCGGGCCGAAAGCGATCGATCGCCACTGGCGGATAGATGACTGTGGCAGGACGGCGATAGGTTTTCCAAATGCGGCGAGCAACGTAGCGGGAGTTCGCAACAAATGCATCGACTCGGTTAGCGGTGGCGACGTCCCAGAGGCGAAGGTAGTGCAAAATTGCACGGGCGGCGATCGCTCGCATCCCGTGCGTCAGTTTTGCTTCTCTGAGATATTGATGGTGCAAGTCCCATGCGTAGCGAATGGGGGTATGCACATAGCTGATATGCAGTTGGTCAGCGCGGGTTAAGGCTCCTTTAGCAACCGCATGGCTGCTAGAAATAACGACCTCATAGTTACTCAGGTCAAATTGTTCAATGGCGATCGGCATGAGAGGCAGGTACTGCCGAAACTGGCGACGGGCGAAGGGTAAACGCTGGATGAACGAGGTATGAACGGATTTTTGCTGAATGAAATATCGCAAATCATCGGGCAAAAAATCCACCAAGCCATACACATCAGCAGCGGGATACTGGCTCAAAATTTGCGCTACAACTTGCTCTGACCCAGCATGAGTGACGAACCATTCGTGAACAACGGCTAGATCCATAGCTTGCGCGATCGCCCCTATCCCGTTTTTGTGAAATTTACCAGAACCAACATTGGTCTGAGCTATTAATCATTGCAACTACTGGACAGTTGGCGAACCATCATCCAGCCGACCAAGCACCGTAGCCATGTTGAGAATATCGCAGAATGGACAGCCGAACCTTCTGCAATGGTGAATCCGGCGATCGCAGGGCCCTCTACCTCTCTGCCCGGCTTCCTGACAGCCCTCTCATGCTTCTCATCCATTTCACCCATCTATTTTGCCAATCCCAAACATTAGCGCCGCACTCTGGGAACAGGACACCCGCAAAACTGTCCGTTTGATAGACTGTGCTGAACACAAATCTCAGTAGGGTAGAAAGACAATAAAGCTGAGGCGATCGCCCAGGATTGTCTCAGTTCCGCCAGTTTTCCACCATAGCGTTGCCAAACCCAAACCATGATTCTGTCCGAATTGTCTCAACCATTGATAGCTGCTTCCTCAAACAAGACGGCATTGCGATCGCACTGTTCCCCATGGCTAGCGTCTGTAGTGTACCCTCTCGGCTGTAAGCTACTGCTGCCCGGCTTCTTTGGTCGCATTACTGTCACCGGTCAAGAAAATGTGCCGACGTCCGGGCCGGTGTTGCTTGCGCCCACCCATCGATCGCGCTGGGATGCACTCTTAGTTCCCTATGCCACTGGGCGACTTGTGACCGGACGAGATCTGCAATTTATGGTGACAGCGACCGAAGTACGTGGCGTGCAGGGCTGGTTTATTCGGCGGCTGGGCGGCTTCCCAATTGATCCAGAGCGCCCTGCGATTGCCAGCTTACGTTTAGGAGTTGAACTGCTCCGGCAGGGTGAAGTCTTGGTAATTTTTCCAGAGGGCGGCATTTTCCGCGATCGCCAAGTGCATGACCTCCGACCCGGATTGGCCCGCATTGCACTGACGGCCGAAGCCAGTCAGTCGAATCTTGGTGTGAAAGTAGTGCCGATTAGTCTGCGTTATGATCCTGTGGTTCCGCAGTTTGGCGCTAATGTTGACATTCAAATTGGCAAACCGCTAGTAGTGGCTCAGTATCGGCGTCATTCTCAAAAGGAAAATGCCAAGCAACTGACGCAGGACTTACAAGCCGCCTTGACCCAGTTGGATCGGTCTGCTTGCAGTGCCGAACAACCATTGGTAGCGGCAGGATAATAATGCCAAGCCATCGCCTAAAGTGCCTGCTAGCAGGGTCAACGGAACTATAAAAAATGCGATCGCCCCT
>CAYSIR010000059.1:0-4280 GCA_964431105.1 uncultured Leptolyngbya sp.
GTAATGATTTTTGGTGGCGTGGGCGTCGCCCACGCCACCAAAAATCATTACCAATGGAGGACTATCCAATAAATATGAAAAATGAACTGCATAATAAATTGAAACAAACCCGAATGCGCTTGGGGCTGAGCCAACAAGACCTAGCATCTGTTGCCGGTGTCAGTCGGCAAACTATCGGAGGGGTTGAGTCAGGGCAGACCGCTCTTTCAGTGACGGTTGCATTACGGCTGGCCCGTGCGTTAGGTTGTCATGTGGAGGATTTATTTTGGCTGGAACAAGACTCTGTAACGGCTGTTCCAGCCTCCTCGTTTCACTCTAACAAGCCCACTCAAGTTAGCCTATCTAAAGTGGGCGATCGCTGGATTGCTTATCCACTCATTGAAGAGGATTCATTCCAGGTAGAGCTAATTCCAGCCGATGGTGAAGTGACCGGATACGATAATGAGGGTCGCGTTATCGTAAGGTTGCTGGATGAACTTTCCTATCTTGTAAATACCGTTGTTGTCGCTGGATGCTCACCATCCTTATTGACTTGGGCAAAAGCAGCCGAACGCTGGAATCCAGACCTGAGAGTGCAGGTTAGATTTGCAAACAGCACCGCCGCACTCACTCGCCTCATGGGTGGAGAAGCTCATATTGCCGGAATCCATCGGTACTGCCCCAACACACAAACGCACAATATTCCGTTTGTTCAACAACTTATTCAGGATAGAACAGTCGTGCTGATTAACCTAGGAATTTGGGATGAGGGTTTACTGGTTGCGGCTGGCAATCCTAAACATATTCGGTCGATCGCTGACTTAGTGCGTCCAGATATTACCATTGTAAACCGAGAGCAGGGATCGGGCAGCCGGGATGTACTGGATCAGAGTCTAGCAGAAGTAGGAATTGCTAAAGATATGGTGTCTGGGTGCGATCGCATTGTATTGTCTCATTATGCTATTGCTCAAGCGATCGCATCAGGCATCGCAGATGCCGGGATTAGCACTGCTTCGGTTGCAGATGTCTTTCACCTGGATTTTATTCCTCTTCGCAAATCCAGATATGATTTAGTAACCTTCAAGACTTACCTGGAGGAGCCGCTGACTAAGCAACTGTTAGATACTCTGGGGTATCGCCGAGTAATTTCCCAGCTTGAAATCTTGGGTAAATATGATACTCAATTGACAGGAGAAATTATGGCAACCATTGCAGGCAAACCCTAAGACAATCGTAGTACGTCGCAATGGACACTGCGTTGTAGCATACTACCTAATTCTTGCTGAATCTGAAAAAATTCAAAAAAAATACTGCACACCGTCCAGTTATGATAGACTCTGTAATTAGCTAGGGGTGCCTGAGTATAAGCACTGGGCTGAGATCATACCCTTAGAACCTGAGACCGGGTTATACCGGCGGAGGGAAGCAGTTTATCAGGACAATTAATATGCGTACAGAATGGATTGCGCAGCGTCATGGGCAAACGAACGTGACGCAAATGCACTATGCACGGAAAGGCGTAATTACAGAAGAGATGCACTATGTTGCACAGCGTGAGTCTCTATCGCCAGACCTGATTCGAGATGAAGTGGCTCGCGGACGAATGATTATCCCTGCCAATGTTAACCATACAAATTTGGAACCGATGGCGATCGGGATTGCTTGTTCCTGCAAAGTGAACGCCAATATTGGAGCCTCGCCCAATTCCTCAGATATGGATGTTGAACTTGACAAGCTTCGCTTGGCTGTGAAGTATGGGGCAGATACGGTAATGGATCTATCGACTGGCGGCGGCGACCTAGATGCTATCCGCACTGCTATTATTGGTGAATCATCTGTGCCAATTGGAACTGTACCAATTTATCAAGTTTTAGAACAGGCACATGGACGCATTGAAGACCTGACCCCTGATGACTTCCTGCATGTGATTGAAACCCATGCGAAACAGGGTGTGGACTATATGACTATTCATGCTGGACTGTTAATTGAGCATTTGCCCCTTGTCAAACATCGATTGACAGGTATTGTATCTCGTGGTGGTGGTATCATTGCTCGATGGATGCTGCATCACCATCAGCAAAACCCACTTTACAGTCATTTTGATGACATCATTGAAATTTTCAAAAAATATGATGTGTCATTTAGCTTAGGGGATTCTCTTCGCCCTGGATGCCTGCATGATGCCTCTGATGAGGCTCAACTTTCGGAGTTAAAAACCCTGGGACAACTGACGCGACGTGCTTGGGAGCATGATGTTCAGGTGATGGTTGAGGGGCCAGGCCACGTCCCGATGGATCAGATAGAGTTTAATGTTCGTCAGCAAATGGAGGATTGTTCAGAAGCGCCTTTTTATGTGCTTGGGCCCCTTGTAACCGACATTGCCCCAGGATATGACCATATTACTTCTGCCATTGGAGCAGCGATCGCAGGCTGGCATGGCACGGCAATGCTTTGCTATGTCACTCCTAAAGAGCATCTGGGTCTTCCGGATGCAGAGGATGTTCGGGCGGGGCTAATTGCCTATAAAATTGCGGCCCATGCGGCTGATATTGCGCGTCATCGGAAGGGATCTCGCGATCGCGATGATGAACTTTCCCAGGCTCGGTATAATTTTGACTGGAATCGGCAGTTTGAGCTATCGCTAGATCCAGAGCGGGCCCGTGAATATCATGACGAAACCTTACCGGCTGATATTTACAAAACGGCTGAGTTCTGTTCGATGTGTGGCCCCAAGTTTTGCCCAATGCAAACGAAAGTAGATGCAGATGCCTTGACTGAGCTAGAAGCATATCTTAGCCAAGCACGACAGACGGTCTAACGCCTGAGTGCATCGCAGCTAGAATCTGCCCGCTCACCGAGACTGGGCAGCACGACGGATAATAATGCCCCTAAGTGCAACAAGTGCAACCATTAGGGGCATTAACAAAATAGTGTTAGAAGTTGGGAAAACGTTAGATACTGCGATCGCAACCATTAGCGATTAACGTCATAATAACGACAGTCTAGCCATTCCCGCACTTCTTGTTCGCTGCTGTACATCTTACGAGTTTGCGCGATTGGATCATAGACGTTCCAGTGTGTTTGACCAGCATCGTCAACGGTACACCAGATTTTGGGACTGTTGTAATTGTGAGTTAAAGCATTCACAACTTTTCCGGCGATCGCACTGAGCGTTTGACGCAGCCGAGACTGACGGGTGTAATCTAGTTGGAATGTATTTTCGAGCTGCTGACGATAGTTTTGGCGAATGTAGGTCATAATAATTCCCGACAGAAGGTGAGACAGTACGTTGATTGACTGACAAAATTTATGTAGCCCTAACCACCAGGCGGGTCAGGAGACCTGACTCCTACACTGTCTAAAATTCGGTAGGGGGAGCGGTTTTCGCGCCCAATGCAAATCTTTGTCAGTCAATCAGGGTAGTAAGGATGAGGCGTATCGGATTGCAGTTAGGAAACTACAGTTAAAACACTACGGTTGCATAATTCCAGTTGAACGGATTAGTTAGCAATCTTTGCTATGTGCAGCATTGATGCGTTCATCAAGTAACCTAGATGAACGATTTACCGGATTTAGCGGTGTTCCTCATCTACATCCCTACTGTAGCCGGGTGACCAGAGTGGATTCAACGCATGAGGTGGATGGCTTTCATGAAAGAAATTCATGGATAATCATGCGATCGCGGGCAGCATCACAACTAGCTGTGGACATAGCGGTAGCTTAGACGGATGCAAACTGGAATAGTATGGTAATCAATCCGAAAATAAATAGTGCAAAGGTAGCCAAGGATAGCATAGTGTTTCAATCCAAATGATGTCTAAGGTACGGTCGTGATCTAGGCTGCACAGACGTTAATGTACGATGCACAGGATGTATCAGTATTGATACTGAGCCGCGATTCGACTTGGATGGTCAGAGGGATTCCACCAGAATGCCTTTCATACAGCCTGCGTTTGGGTGATAGTTGTGGAAGGCTTATGCCCACTCAGTTTGCTTCGGTAGGCATGACTGATTCTGGGGATGAATTTTAGAGCTGAATGAATTGAAACGTCGTTGCAATTCATCCTGCTATTCAGCAACACCCGCTCCGGCAAAGCCCAAACATCATCAGAGCCGCAGCGCTTTCTCTGGATTCCAACCCACCTTTTAGAGATTCTCAAGTTGAGCTATAAAAGTTGAGCTATAAAAAGTAAACCATCCAGCTAACGCTCATTTTTTACGGTAAGGCGATCGCTTTTGGTTTGGGAGTGAGGATTACCGTCAGTGACGATTGCCCGTGATGATTGCCCGTGACGATTGCC
>CAYSIR010000059.1:4380-19376 GCA_964431105.1 uncultured Leptolyngbya sp.
GATTGCCCGTGACGATTGCCAGCCAGGAACTAGCGATCGCGCTGAAGCAAGGCTTGAATCATGGTGGCGAGATGCATCAGTTTGACCGGCTTGCTGAGGTATTCATCTGCCCCTGCTGCCAAGCAGCGTTCTCGATCGCCTGACATCGCCAATGCCGTTAGTGCAATGATCAGCGGTTGCCGGATCGGCTTCTGTCGAATTTGGCGAATAGCCTCTAGTCCATCCATTCCTGGCATCTGAATATCCATGATGATGACATCCGGCTGCTCAGATTCCATTAAAGCGATCGCCGCTACACCATTTTGAGCTAGCAGTAAGTTATAACCTCGTGCTTCTAGATAACTAGATAAGGTTGCGATATTTGCTTCATTATCTTCAGCGATTAAAATCTGAGTCGGTGCGATCGCATTCAACGAACAAGGACGGTTATTTGAATTCGTTACAAATCCTGTTGAATCAGTCGGTTGCGACTGGGCTACCCTCTCCACACAGGGTAAATCCACATTAAAGCAACTGCCAACACCCACTTTGCTGGTGACCGATACGCGCCCGCCGTGGAGTTTCACCAAGCGCTTCACCAGTGCCAACCCAAGCCCTGTGCCAGCATATTGCCGATTCAGGGCACTATCAACTTGCATGAAGGGCTGAAACAAACTGTCCAGATGCTCCGGCGCAATGCCAATACCGGTATCACCAACCGCTAATCGCAGCCAAGGGCGATCGCCCTCAGCATCTACCATCGGGGCAGGCATGACTTCTAAAAGGATGCGCCCGCCCTCTGGCGTAAACTTCACCGCATTATTCAACAGATTAATCAGCACTTGACGGATGCGGCGTTCATCCACCCACAGATCGGGTAGGTAAGTTGGCAATTGCAGACTGATTTGAATTCGCTTTTGCAATGCTTGGTGTTGGATAAAAACCAGACTACTCTCACAGAGCGGCCCCACCGCCGTTGGTGCGAGCGATAATTCTACCTGACCGGCTTCAATTTTAGAAACATCTAGAATATCCGTAATTAGCTCTAGCAAATGGGTGCCGCTATTGTGTATGGTTTCGAGAGCCTGCTCTTGACGGGACGTGATGCTGCCAAATATCTGTTCCCTCAAGGCTTCCGTCATTCCTAGGATGGCATTTAGGGGCGTTCGCAGTTCGTGGCTCATGTTGGCCAAAAATTCATCTTTGAGGCGCGTCGCCCGCCTCAGTTCTTCGTTGCTGCGCTGGAGTTGGGCTTCAGCCTGCTTGCGATCGGTAATATCTTCAGCAATGCCCTCAATCGCAATAATTTGTCCGTTGGCATCCTTCACCAGGTGCTGACAAACTTGCAGCGTTCGCAGTCCCTTTTCGGGATGGTGAAACCGCATTTCAAGCTGCTGGAAACTTGGCTCTCTAAGCTGGGATGTTTGGGAAACGGCAGCGATAATATCGGCGTCTACCCAATCGGCAAGTGCCTGCCAGGGTTGCCCGATCGCATCTTCCCGTGCGATCCCAAAAACCGAGGTGCAGCCGCTGCTAACGTAAGTTAAGATATGCTGCCGTTGGGGATGATAAATGCCTGTATGGCTGAACACTACAAAGCTGTCACCGATGTCATCTACTAATCGCTGAAACTTAGCTTGGCTGGCAACTAGGGCGGCTTCAATTTGCTTGCGATCGCTGATGTTCACATGACAGCCAATCATGCGTAGCGGTTGCCCATCATCGCTCCATTCAATGACCTGACCCGAACAAATCACCCAAACAATGCCGTCATCTTTGTGATGATAGCGGACTTCAATATAAAACGGTCGTCGCCCTTGGGTACGAATATGATTATTCAAACAGTCTATGACATCAGGTAAATCATCTTGAACAATGATGCGTTGCCAACTGTCGGGGTGATTAGGCAGTTCGTGATCCTTGTAACCAAACATGTGCTTAAAGCCTGGACTGACGTAGGCAGTGTTATCGACCATGTTCCAGTCCCAGTATCCCGCTAGCACCACGTCCAAAATTTTCTCAAGTAGCCCTAATTCCTGCCGAACTTGCGCGGCGGCATGACGTTCAGCATCGGCCTGCTTGCGATCGCTAATATCTCGAATAATCACCAGCACGGTATTCTCATCGAGCGGCGCAATCCGGACTTCCTCGTGACAGAGTTGGTGATCAATCTCGATGGTCTGTTCATAGAGTTGAACGGTTCCAGTGTCGAGAGCTTTGTGACTGTAGCGCAAGCGCTGGGCAGCGAGTTCGGGCGGCAAGGCGGCATATACATCTGGCTGATTGGCAGTTGGTTTTGGGTAAATAACGTTAACGCTGCTGCCCCCGCTAATGCAGGTATAGTTGCCGTCGCGCTTCATCTGGATAAGTAAATCTGGCATAGTGTCAATGATAATCTGGTTGGTGCGTTCGCTCTGCCGGAGGGCGGCTTCGGCCCGTTTGCGATCGGTAATGTCTCGCACCATCAGCAGCACTTCATCATCACCACTTTTCACAATGCGGACTTCTTCATCTTGAATGCGATCGCCCACCGTCACCTGCTGTTCATAAATCTGAATTTCTGCTGTTTCGAGTGCGCGACGAGTGTAGTGCAAATGTCGAGCAACCAGGTCGGCGGGCAAAATTTGGCTGAGCGGTTGCCCGATGTGATTGGTATCTGGCGAAACGGCATCAAACGATTGTGGTTGGCTGATGATGCCCAGATAGGTTCCATCCCGTCTTAGGCGTACCATCAAATCAGGAATGGCGGATAACATAGCGCGGCTGTTGCGTTCGTTTTCTCGCAGTTCCCGTTCAGCACGGGCGCGATCGCTCATATCCCGCACCAACAGCAGCACCTCATCAGCGCTGTAGGGTACGACTCGGATTTCTTCAATCTGATCCTTACCCTGTACTGACAAATCTTGTTCAAATACCTGCAACTGCTGGGTATCAAGGGCAGCTTCGATGGCAGCGATGCGTTCAGTGCCCAAGGGCGCAGGCAACAGCTCAGTTAAATGTTGTCCTAGCACACTGTCACGGCTACCCAGCATTGGAAAGTTGGGTGTGGAGATACATTCCTGCACAACACCCCCACGACTCACGCGCACAATCAAGTCTGGAATGGCGCGGATCAAAGCGCTCTGATGGACTTCATTTTGCTGTTGTGCAGCTTCTGCCTGCTTGCGATCGCTGATATCGGTAATTGTGCCGACATAACCCACCACCTGTCCCGCTGCATCCCGTTCGGGCACAGCCTGCCCATAGACCCACACGGTTTGTTCAGCCGTTTGAAAACGATATTCAAGTTGAAAGGTTTGTTGAGCTTGGATGCTGGCCTGCCAAATAGCGGCGACCCGTTCGACATCATCAGGATGCACCCCGGCCTGCCATCCTTGGTTCAGCGCTGCTTCGACTGTCAGCCCAGTCAGTTGGCAGTAGCGATCGTTGACAAAGGTGCAGTGCCCAACCCGATCACTGTAATAGATGCCGACGGGGGCCGCCTCCACCAAAGCCATATAGCGCTGTTGGCTGGCTTGAAGCTGTTGCAGAGCGGCCTCGCGTTCAGCTTGCAGGCGCTTGGCTTCCGTTCGATCCCGTCCTTCTGGGATAAGCATCACCACAGCGCCCCGGTCATCAAAAATGGGACGCAGGGAAAAATCGATGGGAATGAGTTGCCGATTGGGGCCCATTACCTCAACTTCATAGCGTACAAAGGTTCCTTGAGCCGCTTGGGCGATCGCTTGCTTTAGGCGCGTTTGGGTATCATGCGGGGTTTGCCACCAAGGCGTTTCCCAAAAAAAATGCCCGATAATCGCTGACCGCTCTGTGCCCGCTGCCATCAATGCGGTTTGGTTTACCTCCAGCAGCCGCCCCTGTGGTGACAGGAGACCCATAAACTGAAACATATTATCGAAAATGGCGCGAAACGGAGTTTCACTGGACTGGGTGGCAGTTGGCTGTAGTGCAGCGGCGTGGCGCTCGATCAGGGCAGTCCGCTCTGCTTCTAGTTGACTGACTTTCTGACCTAGCACTTCAGTCCAGCGAAACAGTTCAACGGGATTAAGCGCGTTCAAAATATGGCGCTGCGTAATGATGCCAACGATGCCGCGATCGCCCATCACCATCACTTGACCTATGCGATACTGAGCCATCAACTGCTGAGCCAGCCAGAGCGTTTCGGTGTCCTGAATTGTAACCATCGGTGTCATCACTTGCCGAGCTGAGCATTGCCCCATACCCAGCCCTAGCGCTTGCACAATGTTGCGTTCGCTCAGCATACCGACCGGATGGGATGAGTCAGTTGTCAGCACTATGCAGTCGATGGATTGCGCGGCCATCTGCTGGGCGATCGCAGGCAAAGCCGCCACCGCCGGTTGCATCACAGGTGGCATCATACGGCCTGAAACGCGCTGCCGCTTCAATAGGTCAACCGAACAGCAGATTTGCAGCATACTCTCCTGAGTGATTAGCCCAACCGGTCGCTCCTGCTGATCCACAATGGGCAGGTGACTAATCTGCTGCTGCTGAAGCCGGTGTAGAATCTCAAATAGGTTGGTTACGTCTGCTGCTGGGCAAGTAACAACGGGGTAAGTCATGGCTTGCTGCACCGTGGTCTGGGTCAGCGATCGCCCCTCCGCCATCCAGCGTACAACATCGCGATCGGTTAAAATGCCAGCGATGCGATCGTTGTCCACCACGACCAAACCAGTGATCGGAACCCGCAGATGGGGGCTGGACTGGGCTGGGTTAGGCGATAAAGCCTCAATCTGCACATTAGACTGGCTCAACAGCCGAACGGCATCGGCCATCACTTTATCAGGCAACACCGTAACGAACTGGCGGAGGATGGCAGTACGCGGATCAGGCGGCATGGCAACAGAAGCGGGTGACATTACTATCCTGGGATGCTAAGCAAATCATGGGCAGCGTGCGATTGACTGCGATCGCTCCACTGGTTCTAACTTGCTTATTCTAAACATAGAAAAATTAATTATCCACATTTTCTCAATGATGATTCAATGTTTGGTTGCCCCTAGTGACCCTTGCAGGAATACTACCTAACGCCTGATTGCCGATGGAGTTTTGTGGCGGACTGACTCAGTTGAGAATGGCACCGCGCTGATAAAGAATCCTATCTAGAAAGGTATAGGACAGTTAAGGATTAACCATCCTTAACGTCATTCAAGGCACTGCGAACTGGCTATAATAAATGTTTCTCAAACGCCTTGTACAGCTTGACAGTTTCTAGCAGACGATTTGAGGCGCGTGTTTTCTCCTTGATTGACTAACAAAATCATCGAAAAGCTACTCTACTGTGAATTCTGTGGATTGTGTTAGTTGACTGACAAAACCGGCTACACCATTGCGCGGGTCAAAGAAACCTGATCCCTGCCTAAAATTCTGCACTGGGCGTGATTTTTGCACCGGGTGCAGAATCTTTTGTCAGCCAAGCGAGTTTACCCTGATTCGTTTCTGTGATGGGTAGTTCTCTATTGGTAAGGATTTTGGGTGGAGCTGTGCCTAATCAAAAATCTTTACCATTAATGGACGCTCGCAACGCCAAACCCTGATTGACTGACAAAAGCTTACAGCCCTCACCCTAGATCCCTCTCCTAGAGTGGGCTATGCATTACGCAAAAGTCGCCAGACCTTTTGCCTCACAACCTTTCTAAGGGGTACTCAGAATCCTCGTTGTTGAACTAAGGAATGCGGGTTTCAGCGAGATCTGCGTAATGGATAGCCTAGAGCGGGAGCGGGACTTTAAGAAGCACACCACTTTTCTGGCTCCCCTTCGCCCCCTGTGGGAGAAGGGGTTGGGGGATGAGGGGAAGTAAGATCTGTCAGTCAACCAGCGCCAAACCTTTGCAAGGAGATTATTGAGAGAGTCTAGTCTTGATAAAATCTGGTATGGTTTAGTTCTTCGCTAACTTAGGCAGTGAAGCTAAGATGTGATAGATAAACTTATAAGTCAGGTGTTTTCTCTGTTTGCAATCGTCTTCTCAGTTCTGTTTATAACTTCTGGTTACAGCACAATGACCCACCTTTTGATTATTGATTTAGAAACTACGGGATTGATGCCTGATAAATGTCAGGTAATCGAGCTGGGAGCTATCCTCTACTCAGTGCCCCACCATGGTGTGATTCAACAAATGTCCACTTTATTTCCGGTGTCTGAAAACCCAGCCGAGCCAATCAACCGGATTTCAGTTGATGCTTGTGCGGCGGCGAGCGATCGCTACCATCTGATGTTGCCTGTCTTTCAGCAATGGGTAGACGCGGCTGACTATGTGGTTGCTCATAATGCTAACTTCGATCGGCAATGGTTTGGTTATCCACCACTGCCGGCCATCCATAAACCGTGGCTGTGTACCTATCAAGATTTTATCTGGCCCATGAATACTAAGCCAACTAACTTAGTTACCACTGCGCTGAATCACGGCATTGGCGTGAGTGCTGCTCATCGAGCCTTAACGGATTGTCAGTTGATTGCAGCTTTACTCGATCGCGTTGAAGCTTATCAAGTTGGGCATCTAGAGCGATTGCTGAAACAGGCCATCCAGCGATCGCAAGAACCAAAGATCACCGTCATTGCTCAAGTGAGTTATGATAATCGAGACTTAGCCAAAGCTCTGGATTTTCGCTGGAGTGCTGCAACTAAGCAGTGGATAAAAACCCTACGCAAGAGTGAACTGGAACAAGAATCCTTAACTTATCCATTTGAGATTATGATTGAGTCTGGGTAATCAGTCCATTTCTATCAAAAAGCGATCGCTCTCCGTTGTAATAGTCATCTAATAGTCGTTCAATAATCAGCCCTCATTCAAATCCTTTGCAACGTAATGACAGGTTGCGCCTACGAGTCCTACAGCGATAAACTTCAGCAATGATAATCAGCAATGATAATTGGGCGTTACTAATTTTGGGAATGAATTTTAGAATTAAATGAATTGGAGTGGTATTCATGTAAGGATTTTGGGGGGTGTGGGCAACGCTCACACTCCCCAAAATCCTTACCAATAGAGAACTACCAATGAATTGAAAGGAATTGAAACGCCGTTCCCATTCATCCTGCTATAGCAATCCTAAATGAGTTGTGAAGTGAGAATGGTTGTTGTGAGAAGGATTCCGCAGGAATCCTTCTCACAATCCAAATAGGATTGCTATATTCAGCAACACCGATAATTGCAATCGGGCGGCGAAGCCATTTCAGAGCTTGGCTTGTTTGCGGGCAAGTTTGGAATAAGTGCGGGCTGTTTCATATTTCAAATCTAAATCCGCTGCGATCGCCTTTAGTGACTCTCCCATTTCTCGCCGCGCCATAATAGTTGCCTGAGTTTGGGCGATCGCCATTGCCCGGGTTCCGCCTGTTCGTTTGCGCTGTGCCAAAAAGAGCGCTGTCAGCTCACTAATCCGTTCGGCTAGTTGATCCTGTGGGGGCTGGGGCAATCGCGGTTCTGGCATCCATCCCAACGCCGTTTGTCCTAGCCCAAAGGTTGTTTTATGTCCGGTTCCGCCATAGGGCGCAAAGGCACAGAGCGAATAAAATAATGGCACAAACTTCGGATGCGATCGCCCCTGTTTAGTGATTGCAAACCGCACCGCCCCCATGAAACCTGTGACCGTACCTCGCTTGCCCGCTGACACCTGCGCCGTATCCAACTGCATTTTTGCAATCACGACTGACTCTTCCACCCAGCTTAAAAAATCTTCAGGTTCAATAGGTTCCCCCGAAAAATGATTCCAGCGTCGCAGATAGCTATGAAATACATTAACGGGAATAGGCAGCGGGAAATGATTGCCTTTACGTCGAAAACTGGTCGGAGACAAAAAGCTAAGATCTATAGCGCCCCCTATGTCTACCTGACTTTGCAATTGACGGTAAGTGGTAGGCGGTAGCACCATATCTACCGCCTCGATCGAAAAGGGGACATCACCCAAACTTAACTGCGATGGACAGTTGGGCAACCACTGCGCCAGCCACTTTACAACCGGCTTCGATAACGCTGATACTTGCCACGCATAGGTGTGATTCACTTCTACGGTCAACTTCTGACCTGTCGAGACAAATTTACTATCTAGTCCAGATAGGCTAAATGGCTTATCCGATTGTCTATCATGCATCCGGGCTGACAATTCCTTATCCATAGCCTGCACTTGATGTAACAACCAAGCGTGTAGCCCGATTGAATATTGGCTAAACAACTGCGCCGACTTCTGCGGTCGCAGCGAAAACTGCACCCCGACTAATTCAGTTCGCGCTGACCACTTCGGCACTGTTGAGAACTGAGACGCGATCGCAGAGGATTTTGAACGGCGAGTCGGCATAGGTCAGAATGGTTAAACGATACAGCTATAGTGCAATTATATGGGCGAAGCTCCCCATTCTCTAAACTGGCTCAATGCCGATGCTTCCTAGCTCTTCAGCTCGCTTCTAGAGGGGGCTGCGGCACTATCCATGATGCAAACGTCGCCAGACCTTTTGTCACCCTTCAACTGTTGAGCTTGAGACGGTAGGGGCAGCAGTTTCAGTGACTTCTGCGTAACGGATAGGTTCCTGTGTGGGGAAGAGATAGCGGTTCAGATAACTTATCCGTCACGATCGCTAGGCAGCGAGGATCTGACACCATCCATCGATGCACCAGCACCGGAACCGTCAACTCACAACCGATGCCCAGTTGAGAACTGTTAGCCGGTACAATCATCAAATCGTAGGGTGTCCACACTGACGTGAATTGAACCCGATGCAGTTGGTGCCGATCTGCATTGAGCGATCGCATAAAATCACTGTTATAGCCCATTTGTTGCCCCCCTTTGAGCGGCCAGGCATTGCCAGTTAACGTACCGTGATGGGGTGAAGATAAAGTAATAAACCGCTGAACTTGGCTGAGTCCACCGAGGCGCTGTAGGTAATAACGAGCAACAATACCTCCCATGCTAAAACCAACAATATCGATCGGCTGTTCAGATAATTGCTCAGCCACATAATCTGCCACTTGAGCCGCCAAGCGTTCAATTGGGGCGATGCCAAAATTGGGGCGCATATCCAAATGATGCACTGCCCATCCTTTCTGGGTGAGATGGGCTGCCATTGAATTAAAAATATGTCCGGTATCGAAAATACCGTGGAGCAGTAATACTGGATTGCGATCGCTCAGGTTTTTAATCATATACTATTGCCAAATGGGTTGATGGGTGTAGGTTTGATCCGGATTGGCCGAGATTCTACGCTGGGCGCGGAACCGCTCGATTTTAGACGATATTTTAGACAGTGTAGGGGATAATTCTCCCGCCCCTTTCAGGGTTAGAGTTTAGGCCATTGATCAGTCTATGCCTTGTCAGGCTATTTCTTCGTCAGTCGATCTCCGTCAGGCAGAGATTTAATCTAGACCTAATCTAAACCTAGTTGCAGCGGGGGCGATCGCGGACAGTTTTCCACAATGGCAGCGATCGCCGAATGGCTGATGCAGACGACCCAAATCACTGCGAATCACTGCGAATCAATGCGAATCAATGCGATCGCCGTCCGCCGCACAAATTTATCGATACAATTATTGAACTTACGTCCTATTATCAACAGTATGGGTGTCAAAAATTGGCACCAGCCATCGACCCTAATGGGGCATTCCTGTTTGGCATTCACCATTGTAAACACTCCCATTCCTAAGAGCGATCGTGACAGCACCCGGCAGCTACAAAGACACCGTAAACCTTCCCAAGACTGAGTTCAGTATGCGGGCGAACTCAGTGAAACGCGAACCTGAAATCCAGAAATTTTGGGCCGACCACCAAATTTATCAAACCCTTTTGGCCGAGAATCCGGGGGAACCCTTTGTGCTGCATGACGGGCCGCCCTACGCCAACGGCAGGCTGCACATGGGGCACGCTCTCAACAAAATTCTGAAGGATATAATCAACAAGTATCACCTGCTTCAGGGGCGAAAAGGGCGCTACATTCCTGGCTGGGATTGCCATGGGTTGCCCATTGAGTTGAAAGTGCTACAAGAAATGAAGGCGAGCGATCGCCAACATCTGACCCCGATTGAATTGCGGCGCAAAGCCAAAACCTGGGCACTGGCCCAAGTTGAACAACAGCGGCAAAGCTTTAAGCGCTATGGAGTGTGGGGCGATTGGGATGATCCCTACCTGACGCTGAACCCAGAATATGAGGCGGCGCAGATTGGCGTATTTGGCGACATGGTGTTGAAGGGCTACATTTATCGCGGGCTGAAGTCTGTGCATTGGAGTCCGAGTTCGCGCACTGCCTTGGCCGAGGCGGAGTTGGAGTATCCCGAAGGGCACACCTCTCGCAGCATCTACGCCGCCTTTCCGATGGTTCATCTATCCGAGTCTGCCCAGGCTCTCGAACCCTATCTGGCTGAGTTGGGTGTTGCCATTTGGACCACAACACCCTGGACGATTCCGGCCAACTTAGCCGTTGCGGTTAATTCTGAACTGATTTATGCCGTGGTAGAAGTTGAATCCGGGGAAAATGGCGAAGGGGCGATCGCCTTTCGCTACCTCCTGATTGCCAAGGATCTAGTCGAGCGCCTTTCAGCGTTACTAGGCGCAACCCTGACCGTCAAAGCCGAGTTGCCAGGGCAAGCGCTAGAATTTTCTACCTATCGTCATCCATTGTGCGATCGCACCAGTCCGATTGTGATTGGCGGTGATTACATCACGACCGAGTCGGGAACTGGATTAGTCCACACCGCTCCGGGGCATGGGGTCGATGACTTCAAAGTAGGGCAGCGTTATGGGCTAGAGGTTCTGTGTCCGGTAGATGAAGCCGGTAACTTCACGGAAGAAGCCGGGCCCTTTGCCGGGCTGAATGTGCTGAAAGATGCCAATGAAGCACTGATCCAAGCCCTCATCGAAGCGCAATCCTTGCTGAAGGAAGAGGCTTATGTTCACAAATATCCATACGATTGGCGCACCAAGAAACCCACCATTTTTCGCGCAACCGAGCAATGGTTTGCTTCCGTCGAGGGGTTCCGTGAGCAAGCATTGAAGGCTATCAAAGAAGTCCGCTGGATTCCGGCGCAGGGCGAAAACCGCATTACTCCAATGGTGGGCGATCGCACAGATTGGTGTATTTCCCGGCAGCGGATGTGGGGAGTGCCAATTCCTGTATTTTATGATAATGACACGAATGAAGTGCTGCTGAATGCAGATACGATCGCCCATGTCAAAGCCATTATTGCCGAACAAGGTTCGGATGCATGGTGGGAACTATCGGTGGCAGAACTGTTGCCAGAACCCTATCGCCAGGATGCCGATCGCTATCGAAAAGGCATGGATACTATGGATGTATGGTTTGACTCCGGCTCCTCTTGGGCGGCCGTAGCCAAGCAGCGTGACGGATTAACATATCCGGTCGATATGTATCTGGAAGGCTCGGATCAACATCGAGGCTGGTTCCAGTCTAGCTTACTTACCAGTGTTGCTACCAACGGTCATGCTCCCTATAAAACTGTCCTGACTCACGGATTTGCGCTGGATGAGAAAGGACGAAAGATGAGTAAGTCGCTAGGCAACATCGTTGACCCGGCAATTGTTATCAATGGCGGCAACAATCAAAAGCAAGATCCACCTTATGGTGCGGATGTGCTGCGGCTGTGGGTGTCATCAGTGGACTATTCCTCCGATGTGCCCATCGGCAACACTATCCTAAAACAGATGTCGGATGTTTACCGCAAAATCCGCAACACCGCACGATTTCTGTTGGGGAACTTGCACGATTTTGATCCCGCAACCCATACGGTTCCCTACGCGCAATTGCCAGAACTCGATCGCTATATGCTGCATCGTATGACTGAGGTGTTTGCTGAAGTCACGGATGCATTTGAGAGTTTTCAGTTTTTCCGATTTTTCCAGACGGTGCAGAATTTTTGTGTTGTAGATTTATCCAACTTTTATCTAGATATTGCTAAGGATCGGCTTTACATCAGTGCGGACGATACCCTGCGCCGTCGGGCTTGCCAAACCGTTCTGGCGATCGCTATCGAGAACCTGGCTAAAGCGATCGCCCCAGTTTTGTCGCACATGGCCGAAGATATTTGGCAATTCTTACCCTATGACGTGCCCCCAATGTCGGTATTTCAGGCGGGCTGGGTCGCGCTTGAACCGCAGTGGAAACAGCCTGAACTAGCTGAAACCTGGAGCGAACTGCGTCAGATTCGGGATGAGGTAAACAAAGTTATTGAAAAAGCGCGATCGGATAAAGCGATCGGCTCTTCTTTGGAAGCTAAGCTACTGCTGTTTGTATCCGATGCTGACCTACACCAGAAGTTGCTGGCCATGAATCCCAGTGATAGCCTCAGCGGAAATCATGTTGATGAGTTGCGCTACCTGTTTCTCACGTCTCAGGTTGAATTGCTAGATGCTCCAACGGCGTTGGCAGATTTGAAATATGCCGCTCAGTCAGATGCTCTAGGGATTGGCGTAACGGATGCAGAGGGTAAAAAGTGCGATCGCTGCTGGAACTACTCTACCCACGTTGGTGAATCAGCAGAGCATCCATCGCTATGTGAGCGCTGTGTTCATGCTCTAGACGGAGCCTTCTAAAATCGTTTCCGATTTGTCCGGGTTTGTCATCTCCATCCAGAAGATTCTAATGGTAGATGCACCCTGATTTCACCCCCGCGCCCCATCGGTGTCGGGGGTTTTTTATTGTGCAGCCGCCTGTCTAAACCATCGCTCCGTTAAAAGTGCTGATACTCCATCCCTTGGCAACACTTACTCCCTTCTAGTTCTGCGGATGGGGACTATTGCATCTTTTCACAATATCTGGTCAGCTAGGATAAAGCTAATGCTGTGAAATAGAGCTATGACTAGACAACAATGGAAGATGTTGGCATTTCTTTCCCTCGCGATCGCTACCGCTTTCCTAATTGGAGGAATAGCCATGGGGACAACCACCTTTTATGTGGCAGCAGCAGTTTGGTTCGCTCTAGTGGCTTATTTGAGCAGAAAAGCTGCAAAAACTCCGCACTAATGCGGTACGCTCAGATTGGACAAGCTAGGATTCCTGTACGCATTTTAGGCCGGCAACAGGTCTAAGCCATACATTACCGCCTATAGCAATCCTAAATGAGTTGTGAAGTGAGAATGGTTGTTGTGAGAAGGATTCCGCAGGAATCCTTCTCACAATCCAAATAGGATTGCTATAGAGAAAAATTGGATAGTCCTCCATTGGTCAGGATTTTTAGTGATGTAGGCGTCGCTTACATCACCAAAAATCCTGACATGAATACCACTATCAAAAATTGTAGAGAATGAGAAACGTACTATGACGTTCAGAGAGCTAAACTGGTGGCGACACGGCATTATTTATCAGATTTATCCCCTCACTTTTGCCGATGCCAATGGTGATGGTCTAGGCGATTTACAGGGCATTACCCAACGACTCGACTATTTAAACGATGGTTTGAATAATGGTGAGCTGAACTCATCACCATCGTTAGGAGTAGATGCTATTTGGCTATCTCCGATCTACAAGTCGCCAATGATTGATAATGGCTACGATATTAGCGATTACTACGACATTTGTCCCACGTTTGGCACGCTGAAAGACTTTGACCTGTTGCTAGAGGAGGCGCACCGGAGGGGTATTAAAATAATCCTCGACTTAGTTGTAAATCATACCTCTAATTGTCATGATTGGTTTATTCAGTCTAGCAGTGATAAACATAATCCTAAGCATGACTGGTATCTCTGGCTTGATCCAGCCCCTGATGGCGGCGTACCCAATAATTGGCTTTCTTATTTTGGTGGTTCAGGGTGGACGTTTAATGAAACACGACAGCAGTATTACTATCATACGTTTAATACCAATCAGCCAGACCTAAACTGGCGAAATCTCCAGGTGCGCCAGGCTGTCTATGATATGATGCGCTTCTGGCTGGATAAAGGCGTTGATGGCTTTCGATTGGATGCCTCAAGTGTTTATAGCAAGGATGAGCTTTTCCGGAATAATCCGGTTAAGTTTGAGGCTACAGACCGCAACGACTACAATAACCAATATCATATCTACAATAAAAATCTGCCGGAAAATCATAGCATCATTCAAGAGATGCGTGCCGTCATGGACGAATATGATGAACGAGTTCTCATTGGCGAAACGTTTATTGATAGTCGCTTATATGATTCAACTATTTTCTATGGCAAGGCTCGTAAAGAATTACATTTGCCACTGACGTTTGAATTTCCCTTCAGCCCTTGGTATCCTGGCTATATTCAGCGAGAAATTGAGAAAAAAGAATTGGTGACGCCCAAGGGTGAATGGCCGGCTTATTTCTTAAATAATCATGATATTCCCCGACATCTTTCTCGCTGGATTGAGTGTAGTTTGTGCATCGATTCAACTGCGATCGCAAAAGCTGCGGCTGCCTTACTGCTGACCGTTCGCGGTACACCTTTCCTCTACTACGGCGAAGAGATTGGAATGGTGAATCATGAAGACATTCCGCCAGAACTGGCTCGCGATCAGGCCGCGCTGCTTTGCGGGCTAGATGGTCAATGTCTTCCCTCTCGTGACGGCACTCGCACGCCGATGCAATGGAATGATTCACCCCAAGCTGGCTTTAGCTTTGGCGTAGATGTCCAGCCCTGGCTGCCTGTGAATGATAACTTTAAGACTCTAAATGTTGAAGCGCAGCAGAGTGATGACAATTCTATTTTTAACTTTTATCGACAATTGATTCAGCTTCGCAAGAAAAGCCGTGCGCTCAGTCAGGGAAACTGGCAGAGCTTGATTGCTTACCCGCTTGAACATCTAGCTTATCTGAGAGAGTGGAAGGATGAGAGGGTGTTAGTGATTATCAATTTCTCTTACCAAAAGGACTTAACGACGGACGTTCCCATTGTGCCTCAGCAGTGGAAGGTACTTTTATCGACCGCAAACTACGAGCTTGGAGAGATCATAAAACTCCCCAGCTCTCTGGTTCCGTTTGAAGTGTCCATTTTGGAGGCTATCGCCGACATTGATAGCCGATATTGATAATGGATAATCCGCCATCGCACCGGCTGCATCAGCG
>CAYSIR010000060.1:0-11347 GCA_964431105.1 uncultured Leptolyngbya sp.
TAATTAATCCCCGGTCTACGGGGATTTTCTATTTTTCAGCGACTAAAGACTAGACAACCTCGGTCGATCATAGTATTTTTGTACTAGAGACACATTGATCCTAGAGTCATTGAGCAGTCCAACCGGGGGACTGCTTTTTCTTGACTGTTGTTCACGGGCAAAGGTAGAGCAGGCGGAATAACCAAAAAATTCTAGGGACACTCCTTTGACGGTTCTAAATCCAGTCGCCAAAATGTGGACTGATCCGGTAAGATGACTGTGTTGCAGTCAATACACCTGTACCATTTTTAGGGAAGGTGCAGTTTTTGCGATCGCACTACAGGCAACATCCTGCTTTTGTAGGTTTGTCAACCCGGTTGAGTAGTTACCACAAATTTAATCATTTGAGGCGTTCAATAATGGTTCAATATACTCTTGCCCAAAGTCCAGATGTCATTCTGTCGGTGTCGGGCAAAGATTCTGACAAGGCACGCAATCGAGCGATGGAGCAATTGATGGAGTTGATGGATGCAGGTCAACTGCCCACGGATCTGTCCGATGGATTCAGCCCTAGTGAGTTTATTGAAGTGAAAGAACCTGTCCCCCAAACATCCGATGACGAAGATGCGGTTACTCATGCTGTTCAGGTTTTGAGTAATTTGGCGACTTTGAAGATGAAGGTGCAGTCGTCCCGTGAAGAGGCGATGGAAGTTCGTGCCCAGATTGATAAGCTTTTCAGTGATGAGCTGGTGACGGAGGAGGAGTTAACGAACCTTAAGCAAGGGTTTAAGGTCTTGAAAACGTTTGCTCAGTCAAATGTGCGGTATCGGGAAGCGCGCTCTCAGGCAGAAGAGGCTCGTCAAATATTGGATCGCGCCCTCGACAGCGGGGATGGTTCAAACCGTGCGGCGGCATCCCAATCCCAAAATGGGGCTGACTCTGCGATCGCTCATGTATCGAAGGCAGCAAAGGCAGACAAGAACTGATGCTAGCTTGTGTCATGCCGTTAGTGGGTTGACCGCTAGTGGACTGAGCGGGGTCGTTGCGATCGCCGTTCCCAAATAGAAGTCGCGATCGCTCCCATCAGCAACACCGGAGTCAGCCAGTTACCCCAGCGAACATACAGAGTTTTAGTAGTACGACGATACACCGTGTGGGCATGAAGTTCGTAGGTATTCAACCCAGACAGCCACAGCGTGCGTCCGTGGGGATCAACAATGCCAGAATAGCCGGTGTTGGTAGCGCGGGCGGCCCAGCGATCGTTCTCAATGGCGCGCATCACGTCTTGCGCATGGTGCTGACGCGGCATGGTTTCAGCATAGTGCGCGTTGTTGGATGCTGTGAGTAGAAGCGTTCCCCCATTGGCGGTCTGCTGCTGAAAATGTTGGGGAAAAGCGGACTCGTAGCAAATCCCCACAATCATCCGTCCAAAGGGGGTATCAAACTCCTGATTGGGGGAGCCGTGCAGCATTCGCGCATCCAGAGGCGAGAGGCGATTGATCAACCCTCCTAGCCAGGGTTCTAAGGGAATATATTCGCCTAGAGGAACTAGGCGCACTTTGCGATATTCGCTGAATGTTGTGCCATCTCCGAGGACGGTAAACAGACTGTTGGCTATGTCGCCGTTGCCGCCGCCGAACGCCCCTAGCCAAATGGGGGTCTGCTGTTGACGGATCGCTTGATACATCGACGTGCGGGTGCGTGATGCCCCCGCCCATTGGGATGGCAGCGCGGTTTCGGGGGTCAGCACAATGTCTACACCCTGGTCGGATAGCTGTACATATCCGGTGGTGTAACCTTCGATTGCTCGTCGCCATCCTTCGTCGTACAGCTTAATGGTGTTGGGAATGTTGCCTTGAATGATGCCAACGGTTAGGGCAGCGGTCGAACGATCGCGCAAGGGTTGGACATAGAGCCAGCCGCCAACGCCATGCACTACAATGAGCAGACCGATGGCGGCGGCAGTCAGCGATCGCAATTGGGGCTGGAAACGATGCCGCCAAGCTTCAGCTAGCAATCCGTTGACGGCGACCAACGCGGCGGTGATTGCCCAGGGGCCCGACAGTTGCCCCAGATGCAGGATCGGCAGGTTATGGGGACTTTGACTGTAGGCGATCGCCGACCAATAGAGATCACCACGACTCCACAGCCATTCGATCGCACACCATAATCCTGTTCCCCAAAGCAGAGAGGTTAGTAGTCCAGCCCGGCGCAGAACAATGGCCATTCCCCCTGCCCAAACAACCGCGATCGCAGCCCCCCAAAGGGTGATTACAATCCAGCAGAGGGCAGCAATGATGATGCTGGCCAACCAAGGCACACCCATCCAGTCCATGGGATGCACTCCCGTAATCCACCACAGCGCCAGCCCGTGATAGCCAATGCCCCAAGCCAGTGCCGGTAAGAAGGCAGAACGAACGGCGACCTGCCAAGAGGGAGATTGGTACGATCGCTGTCTGAGAATGACCCAAAGAGGCGCGATCGCGATCCATCCTAGCCACCAGGCTTCCACCGGGGCCGGAGTCAGTCCCATCAGCACTCCTGCCGCTGCTGCCACCAGTTCTCCCCGCCGGGGAGACTCAAGCGATGGAGGAAGTCGCGATCGCTTAGTCGCCGTCGATTTCATCTGCGGCATCTGCTTCAATATCTGTATCTGTTCCAACACCATCCGTTACGGCCGCATCCGTCACGCTCTCATCAGGGGCGATCGCTACTCCGTCTGCACCTTCTACCGCTGCACCTTCTACCGCTGCACTCTCTACCTCGGAACCCTCTTCAGCAGTTTCATCCACTTCATTCGCAGGCGGAACCAGCGCTACAGCCACAATCGCATCATCACCATCTAAGCGCTGTACCCGCACTCCCGTTGCAGAACGCGACTGACAGGTAATCGCGTTTACCACCTGGCGAATAATAATGCCGCGACTGGTGACGATGATGAATTCATCTGACTCATTCACCACCCGCAAAGCCGCCAGCTCATCATCCTGCAAGCGAAACTTAATGGCACGAACGCCCATGCCAGCGCGGTTCTGTAACCGAAACTCAGACACCGGAACACGCTTACCCAACCCGCCAGTAGTGATCACCAACACCCACGGCCCTTGATTTCGAGGGGAATTGGTATCCAATTCTTCCGTATCAGCCGCCTCAGAATCGGTTTCGGTGTCAGCCTCAGCAGCAGCCATCTCGGCAGAGTGGACTACCTGCTCTACTACCTGGCTCGGCAAAATGTCCATACTGATTAATTCATCCCCTTCCCGCAATGCCATGGACTTGACCCCGCGGGTTGGGCGACCCAGCGGACGCAGTTGCTCTTGGTCAGTCCGGAAGTGGATCGTCATCCCCTTGCGCGTGCCAATGATAGCGCTATCTTCCGATCGCGCCCGCCGCACCCAGCGCAATTGATCGCCTTCAACCAGGGAAATCGCAATCAATCCATTAGCGCGAATATTGCTAAATGCCGAGAGCTGAGTCTTTTTGACATAGCCCGCCTGAGTCAGCATAATCAAATACTCATCATCTGAAAACTCTGATACAGGAATAACAGACGTGATTTTTTCCTCATGGGAAATGGGCAGCATTTGCACAATCGGCAATCCCCGCGACGTTCTTGACCCCATTGGGATTTGATAAGCCTTCAAGCAATAAGCCACACCGCGATCGCTAAAGAACAAGATACTGTCATGGTCACAGCAGGCAATGAAATGCTCAACCCCATCATCATCCTTCATGCGGGCACCGGCTTTGCCACGAGTCGCTCGGTTCTGCGCCTCAAACGTACTGACGGGCATCCGCTTAATGTAGCCCTGCTCCGTCACCAAAATGATGGCTTGCTCGTTTGCAATCAGGTCGGTGTCGCCCAGATCGCCGTCTGCCAGCTCAATCACAGTACGGCGAGGGGTGGAATGGGTTGCACGAAGTTGCTCTAACTCAGTTTCAATGATTTCAAGAATACGCTCCCGTCGTGCCAGAATGTCATTTAGATCGGCAATACGAAGTTGCAGGTCTTCGTGTTCCTGCTGAATTTTTTCGGCTTCCAGGGCAGTCAGGCGGCGCAGTTGCATTTGCAGAATGGCATCGGCCTGAGATTCGGAAAGCCCGTAAGACTCAATTAACTCTCGTTTTGCGGTAGGCGCATCAGCCGCATGACGGATCAGCGCGATAATGGCATCTAGATTTCCCAGCGCTGTCAACAAGCCTTGCAATAGGTGATCCCGTTCTTCAGCTTTGCGAAGATAGTACCGGGTGCGGCGAATAATAGTCTCAATGCGGAAATCAAGGAAGACTTGCAGCAGTTGCCGCAGCCCCAGCAGTTGGGGTTCGCCGTCCACCAACGCCAGCATATTCACCCCGAAGTTGTTTTGCAGTGGCGTCTGCTTGTAGAGGTTATTCAGTACCACGCGGGGATAGGCATCGCGCTTCAGCTCAATGACGATCCGCATGCCAGAGCGATCGCTCTCGTCTCGAATATCAGAAATCCCATCTAGGCGACCCTCATTCACCATTTCGGCAATGCGTTCAATCAACGCTGCCTTATTGGTTTGGAACGGTAGCTCGGTGACAATAATGGCATCTCGATCGGGGCGACCGCGATGCTCAATGGTTTCAATCTCAGCTACACCACGCATAGTGACCGAGCCGCGCCCTGTTGCGTAAGCTTCCCGGATACCGCTCGTACCCAGAATCTTGCCACCCGTTGGAAAGTCTGGCCCTGGAATGTATTGCCGGAGGTCTATATCGGTGAGTTCTGGGTTGTGAATGAGGGCAATCACGCCGTCAAGCAGTTCACTCAAATTGTGGGGCGGGATATTGGTCGCCATGCCCACTGCAATTCCCGATGATCCGTTCAGCAATAGCTGAGGGACGCGAGAGGGCATCACAATGGGTTCTTGCTGCGAACCGTCGTAGTTATCAATAAAATCAACTGTTTCGGCTTCGATGTCTTGCAGCAGCGCATCGGTGGTGATGGGCCGCAATCGACATTCGGTATATCGCATCGCTGCCGGAGGATCATTATCGACTGACCCAAAGTTGCCATGACCGTCCACTAAGGGCGATCGCATCGAGAACGTCTGTGCCATCCGCACCAAGGCATCATAAACGGCTGTATCGCCATGGGGATGGTACTTACCGATCACATCCCCCACGACACGGGCGCACTTTCGGAACGGGCGATCGGGCGTTAACCCCAGCTCATGCATCGCGTAGAGAATGCGACGATGAACAGGTTTTAGACCATCCCTGGCATCCGGCAAGGCTCGCCCAACAATGACGCTCATGGCGTATTCCAGGTAAGAGCGAGACATTTCACTCCGCAGATCCGTGGAGACAATCCGTTCCTGTGGGGTGCTCATAGACTAAAACGCTCCAAAAATTAAAAAGCTCAGCCGTTCGCTGTTGCGTGACAGGAAACGCTGCTGATTTACTTGCAAAGACAATCTAAAAAATTGTGTGTTTTTCCTGAATATAGTAGCACGTTTTCGAGATGAATGACGGGGATCGCTATCCGCGTCAATCCATGATTTATCACTGCTTTCAGGTACTTTTAGACAGTCGATAACCGCGATCGCTAGCGGACAAATCCCCCGACTTTCCTATCTAAATCAACGTGAATTTATCTTAAGAGGCTGACCCAAAACCTGGGATATTTTGTAATGCCGGGACTGTCATCTTTTAGGGCTTACCTGTAAGCCTCAAGTGTCAGCCTCAATCTCTGTCTAGAACCATGACGACGGTGAGCGAATTGTGTTGGCGTAAGCGCGGCATTGCTTTACCGATTTCTTTTTTCTGTAATAAAATGGCACACCCTAGATTGTGCGAATCTCTGCTTCTTTTGTAGAACTAGGTCGCCCAGAAATCCGGATGTTCGGCGACTTGCGTTACCCGTTAGGAGACAACCGGCCTGTCACGGGTCAGCAAGGCGTGAAGGGGGGCTTTCTGGAGATGTGGGTCATGGCTTAACGAGCGATCGCGTCTGCCTATAAGATCAAAAGAGACCAAACGTGTTTATCCAAACACGCGACACGTTTCCTCCTAATTGCCATGTTGCCGATTATTTACGACGATACATTTAAGCTGCACGATACTGGGTTTTATCATCCAGAGAATGCGGGTCGCCTCGATGCCGTGGTCAAGGCCCTCAATGCGGCACCGTGGGCCAATCAACTCGACTGGCGATCGCCGACCTGCCCAGACACTGACCATCAGCGGATCATGGATGCCATTTTGCAGGTTCATCCATCGGAGTACGTTGAAGCCGTGCGTCACCTAGCCAATCGCGGCGGTGGGCACATTGACCCAGATACCATCGTGTCCCCTCGGAGCTATGAAGTGGCAGTGCTGGCAGTTAGTGCTTGGCTGGATGGGGTCAATATCGTACTGAGGGACGAACATCCAGCTTTTGTACTGTGTCGGCCGCCGGGGCATCACGCATTGGCGACGAGGGGGATGGGATTTTGCATCTTCTCGAATGCAGCGATCGCGGCTGTCTATGCCCTCCAGCAGCCGACTGTAAAACGGGTTGCGATTTTGGATTGGGACGTGCATCACGGCAACGGAACCCAGGCGATCGTCGAAAGTCATCCCAATATTGCCTACTGTTCATTGCACCAATCTCCCTTTTACCCCGGAACCGGAGCGGCCCACGAACGCGGACACCATGGCAACGTTCTAAATATTCCGATGCCTGCCGGTAGTATCATTGATGACTATCGCACCCAATTTGAACAAGCGGTGATTCCTTTTTTGCAAGCCTTTTGCCCGGATATAGTGATTGTGAGTGCAGGCTATGATGCAAATCAAGCCGATCCATTGGCCAGTGTGAGTTTGAGACCAAAGGATTATGGCATTTTGACTCAAGCCTGCCTGGATGTGTCTCATCGCGTGGTGTTTGGCCTGGAGGGAGGCTATGATTACGATTCACTTAGCCAATCCGTAATGGCAACGTTAGAGGTGTGTTTATCTTTGGTTAATTTTGTGTAGCAGCCGTTGGATTTAACTGGGTTGGGGACAAAAGCTTGACTACGTCTGATCTACAGCCCCTCTACTCGCTCTATATGCTATGGCGTATGGCTCAATCGTTTAGTCCAGGGGTTCAGTGTACAGATGAAAAATCGTCCTACGGGCAGCTAAACGTGGGTCAGCGTTTGATTACAGTCAGTGGTGAGATGTCTCAGGTCGGCGATCGCCATTTCGGTTGGGTGCGAGGAGTGCCTTGTCTGAATCTTGCGATCGCTAGCCTATAGGCATCGCAGCCGTTTATGCCTAGCCAAGTTCAACAACAAGCCATAGTAAATCATCTATGAACAGATGTGAATAGATGTGACGTGTTAGGAACTTTTAGCAGGTTAACCGCATCACTGTTGTCAAAGCATCCCCTGGAGCGACGTTCTGTCCATGAGCCAATCACTACCAATCTCTTGGTCAACGGCTGAGGTTCTTTCTCCTCAGATACCTGTGCAAGCAGAAAAACTCTCAAACTACGACCTGATTCTTCGCTGTCAGGCTGGACTGCGCCCCGACAAAACGGCCTTTGCAGAACTGATGCGCCGTTATCAATCCCATGTAGAGCGGGTGCTGTATCACCTTGCTCCAGACTGGAGCGATCGCTCTGACTTGGCGCAAGAAGTCTGGATACGTGTCTATCGCAACGTGAAGCGCTTACAAGATCCTGTCAAGTTTCGCGGATGGCTGAGTCGAATTACCACGAATTTGTTTTACGACGAACTTCGCAAGCGCAAGCGCGTCAGAAGTCCGCTCTCTCTAGATGCACCCCGGCAGTTATCTGACGGCGAGATGGATTGGGAGTTGCCGTCGGATGAACCTGGCCCAGATGAGAAGCTGGCAACTCGCGAATTTTATGACCAATTGCGGGAGGCGATCGCTGATTTGCCTGAAGTGTTTCGGGTCACAATTGTCTTGCGTGAGATTGAAGGCATGGCCTACGAAGAGATTGCTGAAATTACAGGGGTGTCCCTAGGCACAGTGAAATCACGGATCGCCCGGGCCCGCCAACGCTTGCAGTCTCAACTTCAGCCTTACCTGCAACAGTAGTCACCGGGCGGCATTCTAGGCGATCGCCGAATGTCGTGCATCCTCCTCTGCCGGATTGGACTAGGATGAAGAGCCTAATGATTTTTGCCTACAGCCGTTACCGGGGCTGCCTCCGTGATATCTACGTGCATATACTGAATTATTGAATTGGGCGGGCGATCGGGCAACAAAATTCAATGGCCCGCAGTCATGGGTGATCAAGGCAAGCGTGTTGCCAAATTGCTGTGAAGGCAACTTTGTAGAAGCACTAATGGGTCTGATGGTTACCTTGCGATCGCTCTAATTGCTAGGCAGTCATCAAGATTTTTTGGAATGCACCAACCCAAAATTGCCGAGTATCTGACGAGCCAATGAAAGACGCTAGACTATTAGACAGCTTCAATGCCTAAAGTAGCAACTGTGGCATCGTTACCATTACCGAAATCTGCTGTCTGAACTTTTCCCTAGGGCTTGCTGTATGAACATGGTCTACAACCTTGGAGGGTGAACCCGTGACTGATTCTCACTCTTCACGTCTGGAAACTGCAAATCGCGATCGCTTCGAGCTACTCAGCGCCTATCTAGATGGTGAAGTAACTGCTGATGAACGCCGTCAGGTTGAAGCATGGCTCCAAACTGATGCTAATACCCAACGTTTATATGAGCGGTTGCTGATGGTGCGCCACTCCATGACATCGTTGCCTATTTCGCCCCCACCCCAGTCTACAGAGCAGTTCATAGATGGTGTCCTTGGTAAACTCGATCGCCGCCGCCGTTGGACATGGGGCGGTGCAGCGATCGCGGCTACCATTGTAGGGACGGTTTCAGCCCTCATTCCGCTCAACTCAACGCTGACACCAGAATTGGGCAAAATTCCAGAGCCGTCCAATGATGTCGCTAACGTTGATGTTCCTGATGATGCTCTAATGATTGCGCTGGATCAACCGATTATTGAAATTCCGGTCGTTGATTCAGATAGAACCAAAGCCAACAAGCAGTTAATAAACTAATCGACGTCTTATCTCAAGTTGTCCGATTTGCGTTTCTGAATGCATAGTCACCCTTTGGTAGTCCTCCGTCGGTCTCGTTCTGGGTAGTGTGGACAACGCCCACACTACCAAACATCACTGAATACAACCACTATTCTTTAAGGCAGCTCTATCGTTGGGCTGCCTTTTTTGGGTTGGATGCTCGGCACGTCTGGGGGTTAGCTGGCCGCCAGCAAATGGCATTCGCGGCTTAGGCGATCGTCGCCTTCGAGTTTACTGCGTTGATAGACGATTGACTGGGCGATCGAGTCAGCGCTGTCGAGCGCGATCGCATTTCCAAAAAGACCAGCAGTGCATTCACATCCGCCGGATTCACGCCACCAATGCGGGAGGCCTGACCAATGGTGAGTGGCTTGACCTGATTTAATTTTTCTCGCGCTTCCATCGACAACGTTTGGATAGCTAAATAATCTAAATCAGCAGGGAGCGATCGCTTAGCCTGTCGCACAATTTGGTCAATTTGCTGCTGCTGACGCTGAATGTAACCCGAATACTTGATGTCAATCTCAGCACCTTCTTTCTCTGCCTGAGTCAGTTCAGCATTACCCAGGTCATACCGCTCTAGGTCAGCGTAGTGAAATTTGGGGCGGCGAAGCAGATCCCCAAGGGTAATCGATCCTTTAATTGTCCATTGATCCGTATTGTTAGCCTGACGTTGAGCCTCACAGATCGCCTTTCCAATCGGATCATGCTCCTTCAGGCGAGTGCTATGCAGTCGCTCCTTCTCAGCCGCAATATGGGCTTGCTTGTGAGTGAACAACTCCCAGCGGCGCTCATCGACCAAACCAATCTCCCGACCCAGCGGCGTTAAGCGCTGATCGGCATTATCCGATCGCAAGATCAATCGATATTCCGAGCGTGAGGTCAGCATTCGATAAGGTTCCCGCAAATCCTTTGTACATAAGTCATCTATCAAGGTGCCCATGTAGCTTTGCTCGCGAGGCAAAATAATCATGTCTTGATGACGAGTGAAGCGAGCGGCATTGATCCCAGCCAATAAGCCCTGGGCAGCCGCTTCTTCGTAGCCCGTTGTTCCATTAATTTGCCCAGCACAGAACAACCCTTCAATTTTCTTGGTCATCAGGGTGGGAAAACATTGGGTCGCAGGCAAGTAGTCATACTCTACAGCGTAGGCCGGACGCAGCATCGTACAGTGCTCTAAACCGGGGAGCGATCGCAATAGGTGCAACTGCAGCGCTTCCGGCAGCCCAGTCGAAAAACCTTGAATGTAAAGTTCTGGAGTAGTCCGCCCTTCCGGTTCCAGAAAAATTTGGTGCGAGGCTTTATCGGCAAACCGGACAATCTTATCTTCAATGCTGGGGCAATAGCGCGGGCCTTTCGCATCTACCCAGCCGCCATAGACTGGAGAAAGATGCAGATTTTCACGGATGAGGCGATGGGTTTCGGGGGTTGTGCGCGTCAAGTGACAGGGCATCTGCTCACGTTCGACCCACACCGATGGATCAAAACTAAACCAGCGCACTTTGTCATCACCCGGCTGCAACTCCAAACGTTCAAAATCTACGGTGCGGCGATCGACCCGTGCTGGAGTTCCAGTTTTCAAGCGTCCAGTCTCAAAGCCTAGTTGATTCAGGGTATCAGTCAGCCCAGTAGCGGCAAATTCTCCAGCCCGGCCCGCTGGCATCGATTTGTCACCAACCCAGATTACGCCGCCCAGAAAGGTTCCGGTCGTCAGCACTACCGCTTTACATTCAAAGGCAACGCCAAAATAGGTTTGAACGCCCAGAATTTCGTCATTTGTGCCCAAGATCAAATCTGTCACCATGCCTTCGCGAATAGTGAGGTTGTCTTGGTTTTCAACAATGCCTCGCATGATGCTCGCATATTCGCGCTTATCGGTCTGCGCCCGTAAGGCCCACACTGCCGGGCCACGGGACGAGTTCAGCACCCGCTTTTGCAGATAGGTGCGATCGGCCATCTTTCCGATCTCGCCGCCCATGGCATCAATCTCATGGGTCAACTGGGATTTAGCTGGCCCGCCAACAGCCGGGTTGCAGGGCTGCCAGGCAATTTTATCGAGGTTTAGGGTCAACAATAGGGTTTTGCAGCCGAGTCGAGCGGATGCTAAAGCCGACTCACAGCCTGAATGCCCTCCACCCACAACAATCACATCGAATGCATCAATAAATTCAGCAGGCAATACCATAGCGCTCTTTTGGCAATGTTGCGACAGCGCGCCTCCGCAGGCGCGTATCCCTAATTCTAAACGTCTAGAATCATTGTGGAAATTGTATAGAAATTTATGGGGCGTTGTAGATAGACCG
>CAYSIR010000060.1:11447-19247 GCA_964431105.1 uncultured Leptolyngbya sp.
GCCAGTAATTTGGTGAAAAATAGCGAAGGGCGATCGCAACTTTTGAGCTGTTTCTATTGTCGATGAGTGCGATCGTATGAAATAATTGTAATTTGTGTTTGTATTGTGTTTTTCATAATTTGGTTGTTACTGAACTATGGCAGCGAAAGGTGTCCGTTTGATTATTACGTTGGAATGTACTGAGTGTCGCAGCAATCCTGACAAGCGATCGCCCGGCGTATCTCGCTACACAACGACAAAGAACCGCCGGAATACCACCGGTCGTCTTGAGTTGAAAAAATATTGCCCGCATTGCAACAAGCATACAGTCCACAAAGAAACCAAGTAGCGCAAGCTTGTGGGTATCCGTTTCGTTTTGGCATTATTTCCAGTTAGGTAGACCCTGCATTCGATTTCTATGACTTACTATCGCCGTCGCGTTTCACCCGTTAACCCGAAAGATCCCATCGACTACAAAGATGTGGATTTGCTCCGCAAGTTCATCACCGAGCGGGGCAAGATTCTCCCTCGCCGCATTACGGGGCTAACCGCTAAGCAACAGCGTCAAATTACAAAAGCTATCAAGCGTGCGCGCATTTTGGCATTGTTGCCATTTATCAACCGCGAAGGCTAACTGGCGGTATGCGTTCGCTGACCAAGCGCTTGCCAGTGGGCAGTTGCCAGTCGTTTACTGGAGCTATCTTGCTTCTCTTTCGTCGTAAACCCTCACCCCTCCGCAGCCTATGGATAAGGGCACTCTAGTTGAGTTTCGATCACACGGCGATCGCCGCCTCGGAGTGGTGGATCGCTCAGAAGGGAAAAAGTGGATCGTCGTGGACGATCGCGGTCAGTCGCATACACTTCCACAGCGAAACATCACCTACGAAGTTGCCGGGCAAACCTATACGGTTGCTGAGATTTCGTCATTCTTAGCGGACGTAGAGCCATACCTTGATCCGTCGAGTTTAGAGGTGGCGTGGGAATTGCTGAGGGAAGATGGAGAAACCGTAAACCCCGCTGAAATGGCTCAGCTATTGTTCTCTGACCGCTCGCCAGCCTTGCAGTATGCTGCCCATCATTTATTGTCAGAAGATAAGCTCTACTTCAAGCAGAAGGGCGATCGCTACGAACCCCGACCGGTTAATCAGGTTTCCGAGCTAAAGCATCAGTTTATGATGGCGGCACAGCGGGCCCAAGAGCGGGAAGGCTTCTTCCAACGGCTGACGCAGAGGCTTAACAATGAACCCATTGAGTGGCAAAAGAGCGATCGCCCACGTCTTGAAACCATTGAACGGTTGGCGACATTTGGCGAAGATGCCATCAACACAGGAGCAGCGCTAGAGATTTTATCAGCCTTGGGCTATGCTGAAGACGCTGATGGCGCGTTCCAGCTTTTGGTAAATCTCAGGCTTTGGGAACCGCACGAAAATCTATTTCTACGGCGCAATCAGACCCCTATCCAATTTCCCCAAAAGGTCATTGAAATGGCTCAGAGCCGTCTCCAATCTCCGCCACCTGATGCTGATCCGGATCGGCTGGATTTGACGCATCTTAAAACCTACACCATTGATGATGAAGGAACGTGCGAGATTGACGATGGTCTGAGCTTAGACGTCATGGAAACAGGACTGCACCGCCTTTGGATTCATATTGCTGATCCAACGCGCTGGCTGTCCATGGGGGATGATATTGATTTGGAAGCTCGCCGCCGCTGCACAACGGTTTACTTGCCAACTGGAATGATTCCCATGTTTCCGGCTGAGCTGGCCACTGGGCCAATGAGTTTGGTGCAGGGCGAAGTCTGTACAGCTCTTAGTTTTGGGGTCATTTTGGATGAAGTTGGAGAAATCATGGATTTCATGATTACTCCTAGTTTGGTTCGCCCAACCTATCGGCTCACCTACGAAGATGTAGATGAGATGGTTGAACTGGGCATTCAGGCTGAATCTGACTTACAGGCGATCGCTCATTGGGCAACGGTACGGCAACAGTGGCGCACCACTCAGGGTGCCATTCAGATTCGGATGCCGGAAAGTTCAATTAAAGTTCGGGATGACGAGATTACCATTCAAGTGCTGGATGATTCCAACGCGCGGCAACTTGTGGCAGAGATGATGATTTTGGCGGGAGAGGTAGCTGGCCGCTATGGGCAGGAACACAGCATTCCGCTGCCGTTTCGAGGACAGCCCCAGCCAGAACTGCCGTCTGACGAAGAATTGATGCAGTTACCGGCTGGGCTAGTCAGGGAATGTGCCGTACGGCGGTGTATGCCTCGCAGTGAGACGAGTACGACTCCAACTCGCCACGCTAGCCTGGGGCTGGACACCTACACACAAGTTACCTCTCCGATTCGACGATACACCGACCTGATTGCTCATTTTCAAATTAAGGCGCACTTACGGGGCGATCGCCCGCCGATTCCGATAGAGGCATTGGAAGAACTGCTGCTAACCGTCAACTCCACGGCCTACGAATCAGTTTTGGTAGAGCGACAAACTAACCGCTACTGGGGTTTAGAATATCTTCGCCGATTCAGGGAGCGGTCTTGGTCGGTCATGCTGCTTCGGTGGCTCAGGGAGCATGATGGTTTGGGTCTAATTTTTATAGAAGACCTAGGGCTTGAGCTGGCCATGCGGTTTAAGCGTAACGTAGAGCTAGGAGAGCGGTTTGAGGTGAAAGTCAGCCATGTTGATCCCCGCAAAGATATGATTCAATTCGTTGAGCTGATTGCTGACCCAGCTACAGCAACGGCTTAGATGATGACGATTTGGGCAATTTAATTCATTGCGATCGCCCTTTCAATGGGGCAAATGCTCACTAAAATCGCGATCGCAAACAGGTTCAGAGAATCACCTCATCGATGAGTAAGCCTGCAAATTGGTAGAATGTGGGCAGCTTAGCTCATCAACCGATCAACCGATTGGGGTAAGGTTAGTGCCGCCGCACGGGATGCCCTTACTAGAACGTCCCGATGGCACAGATATCTGGCGTTTTGTAGGTTCTCGTTGCAACACCCTCATCATCGCCATCACAGCGATGACTTACCCTAGCCCCAACCTGGTGTAGAGAGATAGTGTACTGCTCAGTGTAAAACGCGATTGATACCATGATGCTTGCTCTCAGTCTGACTGGATTTACATCATCCCCACTGTTCGGAGTTTTTCCGCTAGATAGCCTTCTGTCAACCCAAGGCATCATGGTCATGCTTTTAGTGGCCTATGCAGGAGCGATGTGGCTATTTTTAACCAGTGCCCCAAAAGTTTATACCATTATGGTGTCAGACTTGGAGTTAGCTCGTCAGTTCTATGAAGGAATGCTAGATCTACCAGCGGCTGATGTGCCCCTACAGTATTACTACAACTACGAACAAACCCTAGGAGCCGCTACTGACCCAATGTATTTAGCTGCACCCAGTCTGGCAGCGCCGCCGACAATGCCAAACGGAGCCGAAGGGCTTTGGTATCAGTTGAAGAAAAATACTCAGCTTCATGTGATTTCCGGGGCTAGCTTAGGTCACAAAAGCCGTCAACGTCATGTCTGTTTCGATCATGATTGCCTAGAACAGCTTCTTTTACGGGTGCAGACCCGCCGTGTCAAGCACAAAATTCGGCGAGATGACCCGCTCAATTTTTTGGTAAAGGATTATGATGGTCGGGTGATTGAAATGGCTGAAATTGCTCGTTAGGTCCGGTCATCAGTCAATCATAGAAGCTGATCGGGGGTAAGCGATGACGCGCCCGCTTCGACCCAATCAGCTAGGGTTAGTCATCGTGGCTATGCAAGAAGTCTGAGATCTGATCAACAGCCTCCAGATTTTAAGCCTTTGGAGTTGAAGAAGAGTTGATTATTAGAAGCTAATGGTCTTGTCAAATTCTGTCTATAGGGCTTATGCCGGAACCGTTACAACTTTGGAACCGGATAACCCAAACGCTGTATGAACCGATCGCAACGCCCGGACGCCGTCATTAGCCGCGACAACGCAGCTAATTTTAATCTCAGAGGTAGAAATCATTTGGATATTGATATGCTGTTCGGCTAGGGCATTGAACATAGTGGCCGCTACTCCGGGGCGATGAACCATGCCAACGCCGACAACGCTCACCTTAGCGATCGCTTCATCGACTACTATTTCACCACACTGGAGGTTTGAACGCGCTGCCTCCAGCACCGATTGGGCCGTTGAAGCATCCGCTTGGGCAACTGTAAAGGCGATGTCGCGAGTCGTCGTACCATCCACCAGGCGGCAGCGCTGAGACTGAATAATCATATCTACGCTGATGTTGTAATCAGCTAGCAAGCTAAAAATGCGGGCAGCCATCCCAGGGCGATCGGGAACGTTACGAACCGCAAGTTGAGCCTGGTTTTGGTCAAGCGCAGCTCCTCGCACAGAGGGAACATCAGTCGGAACCGATGGAGAGAGCGCCCCTGTGCCGGTGATCCCAGAACTGTCAATGCTGAAGGCTTGGCACAGCGCAGCAACCGCCCGATCGCAATCGTCTTGAGCGATCGCACAACTGACCTTGACCTCCGACGTAGAGATCATTTGAATATTGACGCCAGCCGCTGCCAACGTTGTAAACATTTGGGCGGCTACGCCTGGGCGACCAATCATGCCCGCGCCAACAATGCTGACTTTGGCTATATTTTGCTGCACCATCACCTCAGCTTCATTATCGAGTCCGCCTGGAGTTCTCAGGGATGGGGCGATCGCATCTGCAACAGCTTCTGCTTGGCTAAAGGAGTCTTTCGTCACCGTGAAGGCAATGTCGTTTGTATTGCCATCATGAATCGACTGAATAATCAGGTCAACATTGAGATCTTGCAGCGCCATTTCGCCAAACAGCCGCGCTGCAATACCAGGGCGATCGGGCACTCGCAGGAGAGACACCTTCGCTTGGTTCATATCCAGTTCAACCGCATCGACCGGATGGGCAATTTCTAGACCTTGCAGCGATCGCGACTGATTCAACGGCGACAGCACCCGCGTACCCGGTTCATCCGTCCAACTCGATCGCACCACCAGCATGACACCATAGTTTCGTGCAATTTCTACCGCACGTGGATGCAATACCTTCGCCCCAAGGCTAGCCAGCTCTAGCATTTCATCACAGGTAATGTCTGCCATCAGTTGCGCGTCCTCCACCAGGCGGGGATCAGTCGTCAAAATGCCAGGCACATCTGTATAAATTTCGCAGGCATCCGCTTGAAGTGCAGCGGCTAGGGCAACAGCAGACGTATCAGAACCACCACGCCCCAGAGTTGTAATTTCCAAATCAGCACTATTGGTAATGCCCTGAAAGCCAGCCACAACCGCGACTTTGCCAGCCGCTACGCACCGCTGAATGCGATCGGTGGTGATGTGCAGAATCCGCGCACGGGTATGTTCGGCTTCAGTCACAATCCCAACCTGTGCGCCAGTGAGGGAAATTGCCGGCTGTCCTCGCTCTTGCAACGCCATACTCAAGAGAGCAATCGACACCTGTTCGCCCGTAGACAGCAGCATATCCATTTCCCGGCGGCTAGGACTCTCTGTAATTTTCCCTGCAAGGGTCACTAAGCGATCGGTCTCTTTACCCATCGCCGATACAACGACGACAACCGAATACCCGCGACGTACCGTTTGCTGTACGCGCTGAGCCACAGACTGGATACGTTCAACCGTGCCAACCGATGTTCCGCCATACTTTTGCACAATCAGTGCCATAGCTTGAACTACCTGTTTCCTAATCCAATGATGACAATACGGGTTATCACAATACGGGTGAAATGATGTCTGCTCGGCTGTTCCAAAATGCTAAAAACCAATGTTTAGACTACGATCTTTTCTGAATTGCTGTCAGCGGCATTTAAGCTGTATCTAGACTTTCCAAAGGTTATACCAGGAATTCAGACCGTTTGTAGAACTATGCCAAGCGATCGCATTTTACAGTTGTGCCACAAACAGTTACGCCACAATACAAACATCCCGCACAGAATTACATTGACCCGCAACTTTATAGGAAAAGTTCTAAAAAACTCTTCTCATCATTCAAATTCAACTCACAAATCAAAAGCAGACTGCACTGCCGCCTCAGTGAGAAGGTTTTTAACAGCCTGTGCCTACACCACCCAAAATCCTTACATGAATACCACTGCCGAACATTTCAACCTAGAACATTCCAAAGGCTGTGACTGTTTGCAAATCCAGCAACATTGTTATTAATCCCTGAGACGGTTTTATACAATCCTTTGATTCAGAGCCGTTCCATAAAAAAAGCATTGGAAACTCGTAGCATCCAATGCTAAACAGAAATATGACATGGCTAGGGCTACTTGCAATCGCTTATCATCACCATCTCCTACCATCACTGATAGGCGATTCCTTCACCCTAGCTCAACATTATTTCGGCATCATTACGAATCTTGAGAACCCTTACTTGCCGTCTGAATGTAAAGAATTAGTAAGAAAACTGTCGGAACAAGAACAAACAAAATAGTTGCCACAAACCCTAAATCATTAGTCTCCATTTAGCCTAGCCTCTCTAAAACGCCAATAACTAACCGCTTAGCCAACCTTTCCGCCAACTCGCGCAGCAGCAACGCTCTGATATTCAGAACGGTGCTTGCTTGACCAAGACCCGAATCTCGGTGCGCTAGTCAAGTTTTCAAAAGGGCTAACAGCATAAGCCTATCATCCAACTACAGCCTAAGTCTCAGTAAAGTTGAAATGCCTGGATTGTCAGCCAGCAGTGTACTGACCATTCCCACGGAACAACAGTTGCCGCGATTCCACGACAAGAACTTACAGAGCCAGCCCCGGCCCATCCTAGGGTTTAGTACGAACACTAACATCACCCGTCACCAACGTTTGGCAAGCAAGGCGATAGCTATCTGGCTTGCGCTTCAATTTTCGATTTTCAACATCCGTGCGAGGGGATAAGTTTTCCATTCCCTCAACAACCTCAACGATGCAGGTTCCACACTGACCATTACCACCGCAGTTCATCAGTTTTCCAGTGAACGTGTAGAGGTCAATTTTATTCTCCAGCGCTTTTTGCCTGAGATTGGAGTTATCCGCGACAATCGCCTCACGGTTTTCGTTCACAAAAGTAATAGTAGCCATAGATTTTGATCTTTTTTCTCCGGAGTCAAATCGCTCAACGCCAACAAATGGCTTGCATTCGCCTTTAGCAATAGTTACACTCATTCATACACTGTCATTTTCACAAATATCTTGTCAAACAGGTTCGGCTCTCGATTTTCGAGTAGCGGAGTAGACAAGGTGCGATCGGTTGTTGGTCAGGCATTGTCCATCTGGCTTTGCAGAAAAGCGGTTAGGAACGATGGAATCAGCGACTGATACACTGTTAGGAAAATCCTGTAGGAAGCTTTGAAACACGATTTAGGAGGAGTGTAGTCGATGGGACTACCTTGGTACCGAGTACATACAGTCGTCCTGAATGACCCAGGACGGCTGATTGCTGTGCATCTGATGCATACTGCCCTTGTGGCAGGTTGGGCTGGTTCAATGGCGCTGTATGAATTGGCTATTTTTGATCCGAGCGATCCGGTTTTGAACCCCATGTGGCGTCAGGGAATGTTTGTGATGCCGTTCATGGCTCGCTTGGGTGTAACCGGTTCGTGGGGCGGCTGGAGCATCACTGGAGAAACAGGCGTTGATCCCGGCTTCTGGTCATTTGAAGGTGTAGCAGCGGCTCACATCATTCTTTCCGGTCTGTTATTTTTGGCAGCGTGCTGGCACTGGGTCTACTGGGATCTAGAGCTGTTTAGAGATCCTCGCACCGGCGAGCCTGCGCTTGACTTGCCTAAAATGTTTGGTAT
>CAYSIR010000061.1:0-19059 GCA_964431105.1 uncultured Leptolyngbya sp.
ATTTGTGCAAGCCAAATCTATCTAAATACAGCTATAGCAATCCTAAATGAGTTGTGAAGTGAGAATGGTTGTTGTGAGAAGGATTCCGCAGGAATCCTTCTCACAATCCAAATAGGATTGCTACATCTCAAGTTCACTTGTGGATGCCGCCATAAATAAGCTTTTACAAAGACTTCTGCTATGATCTCAAGACAGATCAGCCCTACCCTTGGCAAGGAAAACGGCGTCATCTGGGGTAAATTAAACGCAGCTTCCTGTAGAAACCGCATGAGCTAAAGTGGGTTAGATTCGTTACGATTACTTTAGCGATCGCCTCTCCCACGGACAACAAAATTCATGAATTGTTTGTATTCATAATTTCGATAGATGATTTATACCTTACTTTTATCAGAAGACAAGATTGTGCGATCGCGCTTAACCTGCTCCTATTCCTTCTAAACCGCTATAGTTTACGTGTACCTTCTGCATCTTGACATCCTGCATTTACTCCCAATGTTCGACGTTCCCTAAAATGATAGGGCTGGTTCACTAACCGAGGATGTCCGTACTGACCTTTGCTCTATTATTAACGACATTCATTTACCAGAACAGAGGCAGTTCTGCTAGATTGTGATGGGTACAGTTTCAGTTGCCCATATTAGATTAGAGTAAAGCCGTTTGTCTTGATAAAACACCATGTCTCAAGCCATCACTCCACTGCATATTCTTGAAGCACTTTTACCCCACCTGCGAGTAGCTGCTTACTATGCTCAACGTATCCAAAGCCGTATTGCTGCTTTACCTGAAAAACCGTCATCTGGTAATCTTTTTGCAGCGGCATTGAGTGATGCGGATCTCTCAATTCAAACATTGGTAGAAGTTGCGCTACTTGGTTATTTTCCTGACCTGCATTTCTATGGTGAAGAATATGAGCAAACCTACAATACGAAATATCTACGATCGCTAGAGCTAAGTCCAGACCGCTATTTAATCACGCTTGATCCCATTGATGGCACGCGATTTTATCTTGATGGCCATGATAATTATCAAATTCTGCTTGGAATTTTAGGATGGGAAACGTTTGAAGGGGCGATCGCTATCAGTCCTGCCAAGAAATCATTTGACTATGCTATCAAAGGACAAGGATTATTTCGGGGCACATTGGATCAATCTCTTGGAGATTGCCACCCTGTTAAACTGCCCAACCCAAATTCAATAATATTCTTGGGATGGGATATGGATGGTATTCGATCGCATCTTTCTGATAAATATGAGATTGTTTCTGTGATGGTGGATTACTCTTCTGAGCAGGGTAGTCCTAATGTGAATGCAATTTTGACCGGAGAGGTGGCGGGAGCTGTCGTGCGGGGAGGTAAGTTTATTGATGGCGCATTGCTGGCATTCTTAGCCCAAGAGATGGGATGTCTTGTATCGACATTAACAGGCGATCCACTACCTCCGCTCTATACCTGCACAGACTATGCGCTGGGTGGACTCATCATTGCCAGCTCAGCAGCTATACAGTCTGACCTGATTGATGCGATCGCTCGATGGAAATCAACAAAACATGGTTGATTGAGTTAACGGGCTAAGCTAACTGATTGTCTACAGCGGCTCTGGGGGCATCCTCTATTGGTAATGATTTTTGGTGATATGGGGGACACCTCACCAAAATCATTACATGAATATCACTACCCAGTTCTATAGCAATCCTAAATGAGTTGTGAAGTGAGAATGGTTGTTGTGAGAAGGATTCCGCAGGAATCCTTCTCACAATCCAAATAGGATTGCTATAGATCACTGATGGCCGGACAAGTGGTCAGTTTTTCTATCTTGCTCATTATTCAAGTAAATTTTTTTGCACTTCTGTAAAAGCCAGCGTTGGATTGAAACTACGTGTTTGCATTCGCTGATTGGCTACGAACTGTTTGACGAAGTAGATGACGCAGGTCGTTGATTAGTCAAAAATACGCCAAGCACAACCAGGCATCCGCCAACTGCCAGAGCGGGCGTGAATGGCTCATTTAAGACTAGCACGCCAGATAAAACCGCAACAACAGGAACAAGGTTGATGAAAATTGAGGCTCTAGCAGGGCCAATCGCACGCAACCCTTCGTAGTACCAACAAAATGCAACAACAGTTCCTAATAGAGCTAAATAAATTATGCTGAACCATGCGACCGGGGCGACCGCCCCGATCTGAGATAAGAATCCTTCCCGCAAAGCCGGTATGATAAATAGCGGCGTTCCAATCAGACAAGCATAGGTTGTAGCCGCAAAGGGCGATAGATCAGTCATCGCAATTTTACCGACTAGAGTATAAACCACCCAACTTGCTACACATCCAATTAACAACAAATCGCCTTGAGTTATCCCATCTGATAGTAACGTAAGCGGATGCCCATTGCTGATAACGGCTATGGCTCCAGATAAGGCAAGGCTAATACCTAGCAGCCGCAGTGGTGTGAGGCGATCGCCAAATAATAATGCAGAACAGAGGGCAATTACAGTTGGATTGGTGGTCACAATAAGTGATGCACGACTGGCTGGAATCGTCTGTAATCCTTGAAAAAAGAAAAAATTATATGCGAAAACACCGCTTAACCCTAGCGTAATAACGGGTAGAATCTGAGTGTTCTTTAGCCGAGGCATTCGACCTTCGGTCGCAATGGTCAGCCCTAGAAGTAAGACTGTTGCGATCGCGTACCGACAAAATGCGACTGAAAGTGGCCCCATCGTTTGGACGGCTGCCCGCCCCGCAACAAAAGTTCCTCCCCAAAAGAGAGTCATGATAGTCAGTTTTATATAGATTAGGGCTAGAGATGGAACGGGTTTGACACTCATTTAGGGTTCTTCCTTTATGCTTGCTGATGGATCAATGCCTATGAAGCGATCGTTCGTGTGAGCTTTACCAGAATATCCGGCTAATTGGATTAAATTTTTGTTGAAGATTAATCCTGCGTTTATAATTTTGGCAAACGTTTGAGCAATACTTCTGTTTTGGTGGAATGCATGTCGATGGCGACAAGTAATTAGGGCACAATGTACACAGGGTATCAACATAGCTTAGGTGTACTTTTTCTCAACTGTTTCTAGTCTAGTGGGATTTGAGTATCGGCAAACTCTATGGAATGGGGTTGGCTGCTCTTTTCACACTTTCCCTAGGGCAGCTACGTGCCGTGGCTTGAGATCCAGTTCCTCTAGTTTGCTCCCAGGTATCTGATATCAGAGTTGCTCAGATCAGAGCCTAAGTGTCTTTCAGTCCAACGCTTAGAGGTTTTTCAATGGCAGGATCGCACTCTCCACTTACAGTTTCAGTGATCATCCCCGTCTACAACGGAGGAGATGCTTTTCGCTGGTGCTTAGAAGACTTGGAACGTTGCCAGCCAGCTCCAAGCGAAATTATTGTTGTGTCTGACGGGGATTCAGACGGCTCTTGGAAAGTTGCTCAGGAGTTTGGGGCAATTGTTATTCGTCAGGAGAACCGTGGCCCAGCCGCTGCACGCAACCTAGGTGCCCGATTTGCGACTGGAGATTTATTATTCTTTGTAGATGCAGATGTACTCGTGAAAACAGATACGATCGGTCAAGTTATTCGGCAATTCCAAACCCATTCCCACCTTGATGCACTGATCGGTTCTTATGATGACCAACCTAGCCAATCTAACTTTATGTCACAATATCGAAACTTATTCCATCACTACATCCATCAATGTTCATCTCATGCAGCATCTACTTTTTGGGGAGCCTGTGGTGCTATCCGACGAGAGGTCTTCTTATCTGTTGGCGGCTTTGATGAATGTTATCGTGTTCCCTGCATTGAAGATATTGAATTGGGCTATCGCTTACATGAAGCCGGGTATACCCTAGAATTGGTTCATACTCTCCAAGTTAAGCACATGAAGAAGTGGCGGGTAAGCTCCGTTGTAAAAACAGATGTGGTACAACGTGCTATCCCCTGGACAACGTTGCTATTCCAACGGCGCGATCGCATGAAAAATGACTTGAATCTGCGTATCAGTCATCGCGTGAGCGCCGTCTGTTTGCTCAGTCTACTGATCTCTGGTGCGATCGCCCTGTGGTATCCGCTTAGTTTAATCATTATGAGCATCAGCACAGGTTTGTTGCTGTTGCTGAACCGAGACCTCTATCAATTTTTCTTGGTAAAGCGAGGGTTACTCTTTACGCTGAAGGCGATCCCTGTACATTGGTTATATTATCTTTACAGCAGTTTTGCATTCCTGATTGGCGGTACAATCCATGCATTATCTAAATGTAACTCCAGAAATACTTTGTCATTCACTCAGGAAGACACATCTTCTTCTATTCGGCGATTACCTAATTTTACATCAGATGCTGCTGCGGTTAGCTCTTCAGATTATCTATCCCAGTAATCATTATATTTCCTAATCTTGCCTTTGAGATTCTAGCGCCTTTCTATCGAGTTCCTAGGACATATTGCTCTTGCGATCGCACGTTCAACAGCTTTACACGGGGTATAAATACCGTACATATCTCATGCCGCCCCAAATGATTCAATAAGTATCTCCATGCATCTACTCAGCTTAGGTCAACATCGTGCTGCCCCTCCCAAGAATCATCCACCTCACATCAACAAGAAAACCATGACTGACTTGAAAAAGTATCCAGTGATTATTGCCGGTGCAGGCCCTGCTGGTTTAACCGCAGCATACCAATTAGCTCAACTAGGGCGATCGCCTCTTGTATTAGAACGCGACGGAAAAGTCGGTGGTATCGCTCGCACAGAAGCATACAAAGGGTATCGATTTGACATCGGTGGGCATCGGTTTTACACAAAAGTTCCCCAAGTTCAGGAATTCTGGATGCACATTCTAGGAGATAACTTCATTAAAGTTCCACGACTATCTCGCATCTACTATCAAGGAAAATATTTTAACTATCCACTATCCATTGCCAATACGCTTCAAAATTTGGGTATTGTTGTTAGTGTGCAAATTCTTCTCAGCTATTTAAGGGCTAAGCTCAAGTCTCGATTGCAGCCGACTGGTGAACCCGATAATTTTGAAGACTGGGCAATCGATCGCTTTGGCAAACAACTTTATCTAACCTTTTTCAAAACCTATACTGAGAAAGTCTGGGGCATTCCTTGCGCCAAAATCAACTCTGAGTGGGCAGCTCAACGAATACAAGGGCTATCACTGAAGCGAGCAGTTATCAATGCTCTTTCTGGTGCAAACAATACGAAAACGCTGATCAAAGAATTTGATTATCCTATTCTTGGCCCTGGTATGATGTGGGAATGTGTACAAAATAAGGTCGATAAGCTTGGGGGAAATGTTCAGCTTAACACTGAGGTGGTTGCCATCCATCACAAGGAGACGCACATCACAGGTGTAACGATGCAACGAGAAACCGGCACAGAATATGTTGATACCCAGCACTTTATCTCGACAATGCCTATATCTCTACTGATTGAGCGGTTAGATCCCCCCGCTCCAGTGTCTGTTATCTCAGCCGCGCGATCGCTCAAGTATCGAGATTTTCTAATTGTGTCACTTATTATAAACGCTACAGACTTATTTCCCGATAATTGGATTTATGTACACAGTCCAGAGGTTAAAGTTGGACGGATTCAGAACTTCAAAAACTGGAGTGCTGCGATGGTGCCCGACAGTAGCAAAACCTGTCTAGGTATGGAGTACTTTTGCAGTGAAGGCGATACACTGTGGTTAATGTCTCAGGAAGAACTGATTACATTGGCAAGCCATGAACTTGAATGTCTAGGTCTGTCCAATGCATCAGATGTTATAGATGGCATTGTGATTCGTCAACCCAAAGCCTATCCCGTCTATGATGGTACCTACCGTCAGCATCTGGAAGTGATTCGATTATTTTTATCTCAGTTTCAAAACCTGCAAACAGTTGGACGAAATGGAATGCATCGCTACAACAACCAAGACCACTCCATGCTAACTGCCATGCTTGCAGTAGAGAATATCATGGGTCAAAAACATGATCTGTGGAATGTTAATACCGAGCGCTCTTACTATGAAACGTTTACGACTGAGGAGTGGAACACTATTCAAGCCAATCAGGTCAATGCGCAATCCACGGCTCCTAGCCTCTAACGATATAGCAATCCTAAATGAGTTGTGAAGTGAGAATGGTTGTTGTGAGAAGGATTCCGCAGGAATCCTTCTCACAATCCAAATAGGATTGCTATATGCAGCTATCCTAATGAAACCTTTTTCACAATGCCAATCTGTATGTCAAGTTATTTAGAATCGCTAAGAGGATTTGGATGGGTCATGATTGATTAGGCTCCAACAGATGTGGTGAACCATTGATGAGGCGGTCAAGAGCATGGAGATCGAGTAAGAAAATGAGCGGATATATTGGGTGGTCACTCATGATGACTGCATGACTTGCAACGTGGGCAATGCGATCGCAGTAAAAAGGAGGTAATAAGCAGATATTGCTTAATGGTAGTTGGATAACTTGAGGGAGGTTCTTAAGTGTAATACCGTATAAATGGTTAGCCCGCGTTCGTGTCACTATCGCAAATGATGATTTATCTATTGTAGACATTCCAGAAGGTTCCAACTGATGAATGCTATTGGATAATAAGTAGCCTAATCGTATCCAGTAGAGTGGCTCGCCTTCAAAGATTGTTGTTGATGGCGCTGTAGCCTGCAGTTGAGATATATTTTTAGATGCGGCAGTGGTATGAGGTGAAAGATGGGATGAGGCGATCGCAGTGGTATGAGCAATTCGAACAACAGCACTCACTGGCAGTGCAAACCAATGTTCTCCTGCTTGAAAAACGACCGCTTGACAGTACTCCTGCATAGGTGAATGGTTTGGGTAATTTAGGCTTTGTCCTAATAAGTGTTGCATCGATATGCCCGGTAAATTTTGATTAATTTATTTGCTTGATTGTGTGGACTAGCTTTGGTTCTCTATTGCCGCCGATAGTGTCTTACCTTCTACACAGCATTCAAAGACTCAGGCGGCCGAGCCTGTTGGATCAGGGCAGCGACCGTGTGTAGGAGTTCTTTCTCAGCATAGGGTTTTGTTAAATAAGCATTAGCTCCCAAAGCAAGAGCAAGATGACGGTGTTTTTCACTATTACGAGAGGTCAGCATCACAATTGGCAAACTAGGCTGTTGGATTTGTTGACGAGATAATGATAAAAATTCAAATCCATTGAGACGAGGCATTTCAATATCGCACAGAACCAGTGCAATATTAGAGCGCTGCTCTAATGTCTCCAATGCCTCTTGTCCATCATTAGCCTGCAACACTTCATATCCTTCACGTTCTAGAGCCTTAGTTAACGTATGGCGCAGCGTCGCTGAATCATCGACAACTAGCAACACCCGTGACATTCGTGTATCAGGTAAAGAATGTGTTTTCGTTGATTCTGGTAGAGATAGAATAGATGTAGACGACAGCTTGACTGGTGAAGTCTTCTCATGTTGATTCAGTATTAATAACTCCGGATCAATCGCAAGTGCTAGATCATTATTTCCCATTATAGCGCCACCATAAATATAGGGAGGTGGCGTTATACCCTCTAATGGACGAATCACTAACTCTTGCTCACCTAAAATACGATCAACTTGAACTGCCCACTGTTGCTTATGAATATCAAGTAAGAGAATAGGCTGCACAGAGGGCTGAGAATCTGTTTTCTTACGATATTGCAATAGGTAATCACTATTCTCTGAGTAGCTGATCAGACTAGACAACTGAACCAGTGGAATCAGTTTTTCTCCATCCTGATGCCACAACTTCAGCGCTGACTGTCCTGAAGCTGTCGAATAAATAGAATTTAACTGAGGAAGCATAACGCGATTAACTCCGTGAACCGGCAATGCATAGGTTGTACCTTGGGCTTGGCATACCATTAACTTGGCAACCGTTAAGGAAAGCGGGATCATTAAGATAAATGCTGTTCCCTGCTGTGGTGTTGATTGAATTGCTATTGTACCCTGCATTGCAGAAACCTGCTCCCGAACAATATCTAATCCAACACCCCTGCCAGAGAGGTTACTCACCTGGTTACGAGTTGAGAATCCAGGTTCAAATAAGAAGTTTAAAATCTGATCGTCTGAATAATGGTGTAGTGCCTCAAGAGTCACTAAATTTAGTTGAACTGCACGTTTTGCAACAGCTTTCAGGTCGATACCTCTGCCGTCATCTCTAATTTCAATTCGGGTTCGATTACCTTGCTGGGAAACATGAATATTAATTTTTCCTGTTAACGGTTTACCTTGTGATCGTCGTTCGTTTTCAGATTCGATACCATGGTCAAAGGCGTTGCGAATTAGGTGTAACAGTGGGTCATATAATTTTTCCGCGATCGCCTTGTCAATCAAAATATCCGTTCCAGTTAGAGTAAGCTGAATTGGTTTATGATGTGTAGCTTCTAGCTGCTGTATCACGCGAGGAAGGCGATTCAAGACTACAGCAATTGGAGTCATGCGAACTTCAGTTAAATCATCTCGCACATGGGTCAACAAACGCTGCTGAAGTTTTACGGTGTGCTGAGTCTGCTTAGATGCATAAGTAAGCGCTTCGACTACTGATTCTAGCTTGGAATAATGCGATAATGCTAACTGCACCTTGGCATGGAGTTCACTATATCGATCCATCTCTAGTGGGTCAAATTCAGGTAAAGCAATGGTTGGTGTAGAACCATTAGATGTAAATCGATAAGGTGATTGCACATATTGAGATGCAGCATGGGGCAAACTTTGAACCTGTCCAGCAGATGAACGAATCAGTATTTGATCTAAGTCATCCTGGATATAATACAAGAGTTGTTGATGTTGTGCTACCTGATCTAACAATACTTGTACATGGGTGTTGAGTTCTGCCTGCTGCGTAGCTTGTCTATTTTGATTGATTAATAACTCACCTGTAAAATAATTAATTGTATCTAGATGCTCAAGCTCAACGCGGATCGCCTGTCGCGAGCCTGGTGTAACTGATTGAGAAGTTAGCTTGTCAGCCTTGGAATCCCTAGAAGCTGCGGATAAACCTGGGTCAGCAGTAGGAATCGATAATGGATTGGCATCGTGGTTACTAACATCAGGATGATTAACCTCATTGCCTTCTTCAGGTTTGCTGAACTGCTGTTCAGTCGGTTGCCCTGATTGTAGACTGCTACTCTGCTGAGCCGACAACGTATCAGTTATTAGTTCTTCAGGATGTAAAAATGAATAAGCAGAAGATAAATCTACGTCCTCTAATAATGTTTCAATCTGACCAGAGGTGTCATTGATGTTGGATGATTGCTGACCTTGCTGAGATTCTTGAGTCTGATATTTTACGGATGAGGTGGATAGCGGATCATGATCGGGTCTGGCTTCTTGATGATCGATGAACCCCAACTCTAATTCATCTAAATCGACATTGCTTGTGTATCCCGCAAGTTGCCGAAGCTGAGCAGAAGGCGATCCGCCCACTGTACGATCGCCAGCTAAAACCTGCGATCGACCATCTGAGAAATCTTGAAGTGCCACAGTTGCGATCGCCTGTATTTGGTCTGGGTGCTGCTCTAGAGCCGATAGCGTCAGCCTAGCAATCTCACCAAAGCCAGGTAAGCTAAGAGACTCAGCAAACCCTAAAAACATTTCTGCTTCGGTTCGTAGTGATTCAGTCAGTTGCGATGTACTTTCTGTTTTCATTACTGCTTCTAGGGCAGCAAGTCGCTGCGTAACTCCAACTTCAAACATAGACTGTACCATGTCAAATCCTAGTTCTGCGGAACTTGGGATCACTACGTCTGGGTTGAATGCATCACCAAACTTATCCTGTAATTGAGCAATAATCGCAGCCGCTTGATTCATTACTTCTGAATCATCAATTGTACTGTCATGGATAGCAGCCGCTATCGGTCGTCTTAGACATTCATAGCCGTCGAATAACAGTGACTCAACTTCAGCATCAATTACAATATTTGGCGAATAAAGTGCTTTAAATATATCTTCTAAGACATGGGAAACCTCTTGAATCGTGCGCTGTCCGACACTAGCCGCTGCTCCTTTCAGGGTATGAGCAGCTCGCATTAGATTGTGAATTTTAGCAGTTGACCGCTCCTGGCGTAAGCTTAGTAAATCTTGCTCAATTGATTGTAATAAGTCTTGAGCTTCGGCAATAAAATAATGGAAATGTTCATCTTGAAACGACTCGGAAGGGAACATATTAGTTACTCAAACATTATTTATCTGTGACTACCAATTTTCTATCGAACTTATATAGGGTTGTGCTGAAGTGCCAGTTCTTCTGACACTTCAGCTAAGCCCTTTCAAAATTCTTAGCTACACTCTAAAAAAAGAGTGTTGCTGGCAGATGCCTGGGATCTATGCAGAGTTGAATAAATCATGAAGGGGGGATCATATCCCTCATGATTAACTAGGTTTTGCTCAATGGTAGAGGTGTGATCAAATTCTTATCTAATCTACCTTAAATTGTCCCACACTCGCTTGCAAGGTCTCTGCGGTTGCTAGGAGCGTTTGGAAAGAGGATGCAATTTGAGTAGAATCAGCAGATGTTTTTTGAGCGATCGCCGCCACATCATTCATGGTCTTTGTAACTGTCTCTGACTGATGGATTTGAGCCTGGGTTGATGAGGTAATGCCCTGAATTAACTGACTAATCTGTGCTGTTGCCGCCACAATCTCATTTAAGCTCTGGCGAGTTTGGCTAACTAGACCAGTTCCTTCCACCACCTGCTGAATTCCGGCATCCATTGCGGTAGAGACCGCGCTTGTTTCTGCTTGAATCTCTTGAACTAATTTTTCAATCTCACTGGTTGCCTCTGAAGATTGCTGGGCCAGCGATCGCACTTCATCCGCAACGACAGCAAATCCTCGTCCATATTCGCCCGCGCGTGTCGCTTCAATCGCTGCATTCAGCGCTAACAGTTGGGTTTGGGTCGTGAAGTTGCCAATCAAATTGACGACCTTCGAGATTTTTTGAGACGATTCACTGAGCCGCTTAATTTTCTTAGCTGCCTCTGAAACTGTTTCCCGAATGGTCAAGATTCCTTCTACCGTTTGGTTCATGGTATTATCGCCCTGCTGAACCGTTTGGTTAGCTTGCTGAACTGCTATCTCTACCTGTTGGGCATTCCCTGCAACTAATTGAGCTGCATCCATCATAGATTGCACTTGGTTTAGCGCCTGTGTAATCTGTTCTAGCTCTATTTGAGTTTGTTCAGATAAAAGGGCGATCGCCTCGCCATTTTCCTGAGAGGTGCTGCTAACCTGCGTTGTTGCTGTTTTTACCTGAGCGACTAGCTGGCGCAACGACTGAATAGTGTTGTTGTAGGCATCGGCAACTGTCCCGACTGCATCTTCGGTGACTGGCGCACGTACTGTTAAGTCCCCATTTAGAGCTGGGCGCACTGCCGTCAGCATTTGAATGATCTGCTGCTGTAGATTATCTCGTTCACTCTTATTGCGAGCAGCCGTTTCAGCAATTTCAGTTGCCTGATTTCGTAGCTTTGTCTCAGAGATTTCCTGCTGCACTGAAATCCCGATGAGCACCCCAAGCTGGCCTAAAAGTTCAACTTCGTAGTCTTGCCAGGGACGCGGGCCATCATTTTGATAGGCACCGATAATTCCCCACAGCTTATCACCTGTAAAAACTGGAGCTAACATATAGGCTTTGGCTGCCCAGCTTTCCAAGAGTTCAACGTGACAATCACTGTGACCAACTGTGTAGATATTTTCAACACGGAAGCTTTCGCCATCTTTATAACGTCCACCCTGAGTTTCTTGCAAGAATGTATCTCGCACAACCGCGCGGTCAGAGCCGACCAATCGCGGATAATCGCCACCAACATCTTCAAAAATAAATTCTCCACTCCAATCTAGGTTGAATTTATAAATTGCCACGCGATCGGATTTGAGTTGACGGCGTAACTCCTGAGTAACCAATCGAAATACTGGATCTGCCGTATCGCTTTCCTGAATCTGTGAAATAATGCGCTGCGCGACTCGATAGGTCAATTTATTGTAAGCAATAGTACGATCGGCAATCTCAGTCGTTGCATTAGTTTTATCCTGAACTTCTTTGAGATAAGCAATTTGCTGGAGCGCTACCCCAATCTGGACACCAATCTGTGCTAATACTTGCTCATCTTCTGGCTTCCATTCGCGCACGTCACTGTTTTGATACGCGCCCAATAATCCCCACAGCTTATCTTGATAGAAAATAGGCGCAATCATATAGGCCTTGACCTGGAACTGTTCCAAGATCTCGATGTGGCACTGAGAATGTCCAACCGCATAAATATCATTGACAACAAACGTTTCCTGACTTTTATAGCGTCCGCCTTTGGTCTCTTGCAGGTGCGTATCTTCCCAAACCGTTTTGATGTCGGGACCAACGAGGGGCACCCAATCACCACTGACTGATTCAGCCACAAACTCACCGCTCCAGTCTGGTGTAAAGCGATAGATACCCACGCGATCGCATTTCAGAAGGGTTCGTAATTCTTGAGTAGCAATGCGGAAAATAGTTCGTTCATCTTCTGCTTTCAAGATCCGAGGCACCACCTTAGACAATGCGGCTTCACGGGCAGATGAGTCCTGAATACTTTGGTTTCGTTCCGCTTGCTGAATAGCTAACCCAAGTGGACGGGCAATTTCAACCACTAGCTTAGTATCATCCGTCGTCCATGCACGGGAACCAGAGCATTGATAAACTGCGACCAGACCCCATAATTGATTACCATTAAAAATTGGCGCATTGATATACGCACGGGCTTGAAACCGCTCTTCTAAAGTCTCCAGATAGCATGCTGAAAATCCTGCCTCGTAAATGTCATCAACTTGACGATATTCTGTACCTCTTGAATATATTCCACCTTGCGTTTCCTTCAAGTAGGTATCTGGATCGCGATTGGCTGGAGAACCAAAGGTTTTTACAACACAGTCATCCGCAGCCATCAATGACGTTTTAATGGCTGCATCATTTTCCTGTTCCTGAAGTAAGGACTTCCACCCTGACATGACAGACTCAGCAACAATCTCTCCACTCCAATCTGGATAAAATTTATACACAACTACGCGATCGCTCTGGAGTAACTGTCGTAATTCCTGAGTTGTGTCGCGGAGGATTGATTTGAGGTCTGTGGTTTTTAGCAAACGGCTAATAACTTTCGAGATGGTCTGCTCCCTCTTCACCGTTTGGTTTAACTGTTTAGTGTTTTCTGCTTGCTGAAGCGCCAACCCCAACGGCTGTGCAATCTCAACCAAGGTTTTAGTTTCATTCTCTTTCCATGCGCGCGGCTCCGAACACTGATAAACAGCTATCAGTCCCCAAAGCTGTCCTTGATTGAAGATAGGTGTATTAATGTAGGCACGTGCTTGGAATCTGTTTTCAAGGGTTTCCAGATAGCAGGGCGAAAATCCAGCTTCATAGATATCATCAACCTGAAGGAACTGAGTCCCTTTAGAATACATTCCCCCTTTTGTTTCCTTAAGATATGTATCTGGATCTAAGTTTGAGGGATTGCCATAGGCTTTTACTACACAGTCATCAGACGCCATCAGTGAAGTGCGAATTGTATTATCTGTATTCTGTTCTTGAAGTAGTGACTTCCAGCCAGATACAACTGTCTCGGCTACAATCTCACCACTCCAGTCTGGATAAAATTTGTAGACAACCACGCGATCGCATTGAAAGAGTTGGCGTAGTTCTCGCGTAGTATTTTGCAGAATGGAGGTTAGGTCAGATGATCTGAGAATTCGATTGATAATTTCACTGATTGCTTTTTCCCGTTGAATAGCTAAAGTTAGCTCTTCGGTCTTGTTAGATTGCTGTAGTGCAATATTCAAATTTGTGCCTACCTGAGCTAGCATTTCTACTTCAGCCTCTGACCACTGCCGCGGCCCGCTACATTGGTAAACGGCCATCAACCCCCACAGTCGATCGCCTTCATAGATAGCTACCATCACGTAAGCTTTGGCCTGATAGCGCTCTAGCATTTGAATATAGCACTGGGTAAATCCGGAACTATATACATCATTGCAAATACGGTAGGGTTCTCCTTGGCTAAATCGCCCCCCATTATTTTCTCGTAGGTATGTATCTGCAACACGCGGATTGTTACGGGCTAAATCCTTGACGCTGCACTCGTTAATATTTTGTCGCAGTGCAGGATTATCATATTGTTCCTGCATCAACGGTTTCCATCCTGAACCGACAGATTCAGCAATAAATTCTCCAGTCCAGTCCGGATTAAATCGATAGATGGCAACGCGATCGCAATTAATCTGGCGGCGTACTTCCTCAGTTGCAATCCGGAATACGCTATTGGCATCCGGTGACTGATAGATCTGGTTAACAATCTTCGCTAGCACGTTGCCTTGGGCAACCCACTGTTGCTGCCTCTGAATAAAGATTTGATTTTGCAGAATTGGTGAAATTTCTGTTGCCAACTGCGTCAAAAAGGCAATATCAACCTCTTGCCACTGCCGAGGCGCACGACACTGTTGGGCAACCAGTAGACCCCATCCCACAGAGCCAACCCAAATAGGAATTGCGAGGCTAGCCTTAATCTGATATTGCTCGACTAACTGAGACTGGTAGGGTGTAATAGATAGTTTATCCAAATTTTGGAGGACAATGGCTGACCGTTTTAGGTACGCTGAACAGGTGTCCTCTCCAAAACATAGAGGCACAATTGTCTTAGCAGACATCATGGGTGTCCAGCCTTTAGCAACGGATTCCATTAGAACTGTGCCGCGATCGCCGCCCTCAAACCGATAAATAACTGCCCGATCCACCTCCAAGAATTGCCGCACTGCTGCGGTTGCAATCTGGAATAGCTGAGTCATATCATGGGTCTGACGAAGACGCTGACCGACCTGCTGCACATACTGACGAGACTGCTCAAATTTTTGCTGCACCACATCGGCAAGATGACCTTTAAAGCCCTGGTGTACACCGCTAATTAGTTGTGAGAGTTGGTCAACTCCCCGCTGCAATTCTGGCTGAGTGAACAATCCCTGTGTTTGTAAAACTGTACGAATGGTTTCAAGCGCGATCGCAGCTTGATCCGTTTCGTGCTGTAACTCTTGCTCAACAGCGGCGATCGCTTCTGTTAGGCGGCGGTCATCGTTTTCAGAAACAACTTCATCTGCTTCTAAATCAGGTAAATCTTGAGATGAAGTAAGAGCATCATCCATCGGAAATTCTGCAAATAAGTCCTGCTCCATCTCTGACTGAGCTGTAGACGGATTGGTATTTGTTACTTTAAAGCTGGTCATGAATTGAAAATCTCCGTTGTAGTCTATGGGTGGATAAGATTAGCCAAAATACCTGGTCAATAGTTAATCATTACAACTGATGCAGCAAGGCAAATCCTCTGACAATCTAAAGTATCTGGAAGTAGTAACCTTGTAATGTATAAAGCTCAATTAAAGATGTGTCAGTCCTGCATGGCTTCGATACCAGATAAGAGCTATCCCAGTATTCATGAGTGCTGATTTGATACCTAACGGCTCTAGCATAGGTTGGATCGTGTCGATCTTAGCGCAAAGCTATTAGATTATCTGCCTAACTCCCAAGATTCTAGAATAATCTAAGGAGTTTTAATTAGGTTCTGACGCAGGATTCTGACGCATTATGGCAGAGAGAGCAATACATTAATACTGATGCACATGGAGGCTGGGGTCTCGAAGAACTGCATCCGTTTTTAGAATGGGTAAGCCAGACTGTTTTATGTATCCCGAACAATAGCGGGTAATCTGTGCTGAGAACAGATCTGCATCAATGGGTCGGATAGAGGTTTGGGGATGAGTCTGAATACCAGCTACCTGATTAATAATTAGACCTAATAATGCACCTTGAAAAGAAATTGCGATCGCAGATAAATTACTAAAGCAGTATGTATCCATCTGGCTGTTAAGAAACTGTCGCTGACAGCCAATTTGAGTGGACACGTCAACCATCCACAGCATTTTACCCCGGTAGCCATATAGCCCAAGAATACCGTCTGGCATGTGCGGAACAGGTACAATATCGGCAAGGTTAAACTGAAAAACAGACTGAATCTCCTCTAGGGAAATCAACAGAGCCATCTGGGCTGAAAGGTAACACTCCAAGAAACGCTGTTCTTTGACCGTTGTGACTTGAGTTGCCGGGGTAGAGCCATTATATTCACCCTGTGTCAACCAATCCATAATCGAAACAGAACTAAAGCCAGATGCAGACACATCTAGTCCTAATTCTCGTCGCCACGCAGGTATTGTAGACCCTTGCTTTCGACCATAAATTCTGACTTGATGAGCAGCTTCAATGCTGTATTGATTCAAAATCGCTTCTAATTTCGGGACGATCGCATCTGGATGTGGAATGGACTGCCCTTCAAGCAAAATACCTAAACAGCCATCTTTCCATCCTACTTTGACAGTCATTCCCTGCGGGGCAAGCTGTTGATTTAGACCCGTTGCAATCGCATCTGGATCACCCTGCTGTAGCAAGTCACTTGAGAGTTTCAATGCGGGTAAAGCAGCCTGGCGTGTCATTATTATCTCCCAATAAACCGTTGAATTGTGCGCAAGAACTCACCTTGGTCAACTGGCTTTGGAACATAGGCATCAGCTCCCAACATGTTACCCCACAGCTTATCTGCATCTGTGCTTTTGGTTGAACACATGATAACTGGAATATTAACCGTGCCAGCGCTTGCTTTTAACTCGCGACACAGCTCAAATCCACTTTGTCCGGGCAAAATGACATCCAGCACAATCAAATCAGGATGTTGCCTACTGAGGCTGACCTGTGCTTCCTCCCCACTCCGCACGAGCGTCACACTCAATCCAGCTTGTTGCAGATAGCGCATCAATATTTCAGATTCAGTTAAACTATCTTCTACTAGCAGAACAGTTGTCATAGTGATCCTTGCTTCATTATTAAGATGATGTTTAGCCTTGGCGATCGCAGCTCAGTCGTGACTGGAGGCGGCTCTATTGCCGTATTCCACTTGAATATATCGATCACCTTTTATAGCAATCCTAAATGGGTTGTAAATAAGAATGAGCGTTATCAAAAGGAGTCTACGAGACTCTTTCTCACAATCCAAATAGGGCAGCTATACCAGATATTGTTAGTCATTAGCACCTCTGACATATACTCAAGTTGAGACCTATTATCCGCATGTTCAATGATTTTATTTTTCAATTTTTGAGACGCACTGCTGCACTAATCATGTAAAGTGCTTGATCGTCATTGTTCTTACCCTCTATCCATTTAAAAACCTGGCTGTAGGTGTTGATTTGACGATGACGATCGCAGTTGAGTCGTTGAGAGCCGAGATAGATGCGATCGCCCCTGAAGTGGAAGGTAACGTTGAGCAACCTCAGAAACTTTCTGAGGATTTACAGGTTTTGACATAAAGTCAGATGCACCGACAACTTTCGCTCTGACCCGATCGACTAATCCATCATTTCCTGTCAAGATAATGACTGGAGTATCCTTAAATGCAGAAATTCGGCGAATTTGGGCACAAATCTCATATCCACTAGCGATCGGCATTACCAAGTCTAAGAAAATAAGATCAGGCTTCTGCTCTAACAATGTTGGCACTGCCTGCAATGAATCTTGAATGCTATGACACCGATAGCCGATCTGAGATAGGATTCCCTCTAGCTGACGACAAATAACTGGACTATCATCAATGCACAGAATTTTAGGTGCATCAGTTTTGACCTGAGCGATCGCTTTTTTATGGAGGGTAGATGTACCAATGGGTAGGTCAGGAACTTGGCGTAAATGTATCAATCCCTTACGGAAGTAAGGCGCTAGAGACTGGGTTAATCGCAGTGGGTCTTGCTTAACAGCTACTGCAATATCTGCCAATGATGCCCTACCATCCACTAGCTTAATTAGGGTTTGATACAGTTTTGGAGAAGTATGAAGCTTGAGTTCTGCATGATTATCAATATAGGGGGCTGAATGCATAGAAAATGAAACTAGCTCTGCTTCTCGCCATTCTTGCCAGCGCTGATGACTCTTGCGTAAAAGCTGTTCAGCATTCAGAATACTGATCGGTTCTCCTAGTGATTTAATGCGCTCTACCTTATCAGATAATAGCTCGTAGGTGCCGCCTTCCCGGACGACATCAAATAGTACATCGCCAGCCAGGTACTCGATCATTGCGATCGCCCGCTCACGGGATAATAGCTGTCGCTTCACCAATGCCATAGTGACGGCATACTCCCAGAATGGCGAGTCTTGACCTCGGTGACTCAGCGCATCTGGTTTAACTTTAGGACAAAATAATGCGATCGCCCGTCGCCACCGACGAAACCGATGGAGGCTGCTGCTGACCCATACCAAACGTCCCAGCAAAAAATAAAGACTCCAGGTATATTTCACCTTTGACAATTGAGCAACACCACCGCCAGAATGAACCAATAGTTCACCAGTATAGTGATTGCTACTGAGCTGCCGGAACTGTTGCACCAGATGTTCAGTAGTGAGTTGAGGAGAGTTCATGGCTGAACCTAAGTTGTGAGGAAACTTTGTCTTGGCATAATCACTGTGGTCTAGATTAACCACAGGTTGAATCGTTGACCTATGGCTAATAAGATATAGTCATCTTCGATGAACCACAAACAGGCGAGGCAGGAGAGGTTTTTTTGAGATAACTGAGAGAATTGACAATCTTAGCCATGGCTGGATAATGCATTTCTTGCAATCTATTCTCAGTCAATTATGGGGCTGAGCTGCCGGTCTTTGTAGTATCCAGTCTTAACCAGGGTTTGAGAAGCATTGGGTAGCCTGTTTTCACTAATCACTGGACGCGACTGTCTGATGGTGAACTGGACACCGACCCTGAAATTTACCCTAAAATCTACCGATATGGCAGTAGCCATCTTGTTTAGGACATGGGATTTTTTGTGGGACAGCTTAGCTGTCCCATAAAAAATCCTTAGGCTTTCTGCTCAGCGCTATACAATCTCAACCGTACATTGAAGGGGCAATGAATCTAGTCACTGTTGGCATGAACATATCTGGAATAAATATCCCTGAGAGTAAATTCATTGTGTTGATTGCAGCGTCGTGATGCCC
>CAYSIR010000062.1:0-4867 GCA_964431105.1 uncultured Leptolyngbya sp.
AGCAGCAGCAGGTTGCCATTAACAGCATCGAAGCCACAGTGATGGCGCTGGGAATTCATGTAGATACGGGATCGCTCACGTTTGACCATGCCACCCCCCGCGATGGAGCGGCGCTAACCTGGCTGATGGAACAGGGGGCAAATCAGCGGGCGATCGCAGAGTATGTCGAGCCTGGACTGTCGCCTGAACTTCAGGATTTGCTCCCTGTGGCCTTAGAGAACCTCACCATTGAACTCCAGCATGGCTATGCGGTGGGCTGGGTGTTGTTGGAGGTAGGGGATCACGTCCGGGGGCTATCTAGCTTGGCTTCGCGGCTGATGCGTTTGACAAATGCAGATGTGCTGCTGTTGGCGACGCGGCACTACAACGGCGATGAAGAACGATTAACAGTGATTGGGCGATCGCACAGTGGCGGCTATGAGAATACGGTGAATTTGGGGGCGTTGTTTCAGCCCTGGGGCGGCGGCGGTCATCCACGGGCGGCGGCGCTGTCCCTGCGCGGTGAACTGAGCGATCGCGTCTTAGCCGATTTACTCAACCACCTACGGCAGCAAATTCCTCGCCCTCCCATAGCCCAGGAACTTATGTCGTCGCCGGTGCGCACCATTCGTCCCAGTACCACCATTGGCGAAGCTCAGCGAATTCTCTTGCGATATGGGCATTCTGGGCTGTCGGTGGTGGATGAGTCGGGGCAATTGGTAGGCATGATTTCTCGCCGGGATTTGGACATTGCCCTGCGCCATGACTTCAGCCACGCGCCAGTGAAAGGATTTATGACAACGAATCTTAAAACCATTACGCCCCAAACCACATTGCCAGACATTGAGGCGCTGATGGTTACTTATGACATTGGGCGATTGCCGGTGCTAGAGGGCGATCGCTTAGTAGGGATCGTGACCCGCACTGACGTACTGCGACAGCTTCACCAAGAAAAAGCGCTGGGATCATCCCCTGTTCGTGATCCATGGTCAGTCAGCGAGGCAACCGCTCAGCCTGCCAGGGCAACCTGTCCGCTGCCGTCCACCGTGCAGCGCTGGCTTCAGCAACGGTTATCCCAGCCCTTGTGGAATTTACTGATGGCGATCGCCCAGGATGCGGAGGAACGCGGCTGGCAGCTTTACGTGGTGGGCGGTGCGGTGCGCGATATTTTACTGAATCCATCTGATGAACCGTCCGATGAACCGATGCCGCTGCAAGATGTGGATTTAGTGGTGGATGGTTTCCATCAATCAGCAGATAGTGCAGCCGGTGTGACGTTAGCGCGATCGCTCCAGCAGCGCTATCCAAACGTGCGGCTGCAAATTCACGGACGGTTTCAAACGGCTGCCCTGCTCTGGCACAACGACCCGGTGCTTGGATCGCTCTGGCTTGATATTGCGACCGCCCGCACGGAGTTTTATCCCTACCCAGCGGCTAATCCAGAAGTAGAAGCTAGCTCCATTCGCCAGGATCTCTACCGTCGAGATTTTACAATCAATGCCATGGCGATGCGGCTGACCCAGCCCCGGCGGGGCGAATTGCTTGACTTCTTTGGCGGGCTGCTTGACCTGCGATCGCGCCAAATTCGCGTTTTGCATACCAATAGCTTCATTGAAGACCCGACCCGAATGTTTCGAGCTGTGCGATTTGCCGTGCGTTTGAACTTTCAGCTTGATCCCCAAACCGAACGCTATATTCGCCATGCGATCGCCAGCGGTATCTATCATCGGGTGCAGTCTGAAGTAGACCGTACCCCCGCGCTGCAAACCCGCCTGAAGCAAGAACTACGCTACATTTTGCAAGCGCCCTACTGGGAACCGGCGCTTCGATTGTTGGATGACTTAGGCGCACTATGCTGCATCCATCCACAACTCACTCTCAGCGATCGCCTGTGGAAGCGGTTGAAACGGGTCGATCGCTGGCTGAAACGCTTTGATTCTGACGTTGCTCTATCCCATTGGCAGGTGTTATTGGAAGTGCTGATTGCTGAGCTGCCAGTGGGCGATCGCAACCGCATTGCCACTAATCTTCAGCTTTCAGCCGACAGCATTGAGCGGCTATCTCAGTTGCAAGCGTTGCATCATCAGTTTGCGAACCAAGTGCCTCAGTGCGATCGCCCCAGTCAACTAGCCGCATTGTGCGAACCGTACAGTTTGCCGACCCTAACCCTGATTGGGATCACCAGCCCTCGCCCAATTCGTCGCGCTATTTGGCATTACCTAGTTCACCTCGAACCTGTGCAGCCGTTCCTTAATGGCAATGACCTGAAAGCGATGGGCTATAAACCTGGACGACAATTTAAAACAATGCTGGCTGAATTGCTAGCAGCGACGCTAGATGGGGATGTGAGCGATCGCACCAGCGCTGCTACATTTATCACACAACGCTTCCCCCAAAAATAATGAGTGTGAGGATTTTGGGTGAGGCGTTGTCTGCACCACCCAAAATCCTTACTAATGAAAGACTACCGAATGATTCAGACCCAAACAGGCGATCGCCCCAAAACTAAACCCGTCGCTGATAATAGAAAACACAGCATCTGAGAGGACGTAACGTGAACGCTAGATTGAAATGGATAATGGTCGTAGCACTGGCCGCCCTCCTAGCCGTTGGCAGCGTCTTCTGGCGGCGGGATAATACTCCTGAAGAAACCTCAGATGCGCCCCAACAAGAAATTGACGATCGCTTCACCCTCAGCAACGTCACCCTAGAGCAATCCAACGACCAAGGGCAGATTATCTGGCGAGTTGAAGCGACCCGTGCCATCTATAGCCAAGACCAACAGACGGCGGAGATCGAAAATCCAAACGGTGAACTCTACCAAGACGGTGAAGCGATTTACCGAGTTTCAGGCGATAGCGGCGTGGTGCGTCAGGATGGCGAGCGCATTTTGCTCAGCGGTAACATCAGCGCGACCGATTTACGAAGTGGGGCAGTGCTACAGGGCGGCGAACTGGTTTGGGTTCCTGAAGAAGAAACGCTGACGATTCGCAAAGGGTTAACCGGCACCCACCCCGATATTACAATTGAGGCCCGCCAGGCTCAGGTATTTAGCCAAGACCAACGGATTGAGCTACGGGGCAATGTGGTGGCAGAAGTTCGTGATCCCAGAGTGCGGCTCAGTGGCGATCGCCTCAATTGGCTCACGGAAGAGCAACGCATCACCAGCAACCGCCGTGTCAATGTTGAACGGTTACGGGGGCAAGGCGATGAAACCCAAGTCACGGATCAATTGGCTGGGGATCAGACCAACTATCGCCTGGATACGCAAACGCTAACCATGCGAAACAACGTAGAAATGGCGGTGCGGAATCCGGTGATGGATTTAGTGACCGATACTTTAATTTGGAACCTGAGTGACCAGTTGCTGACGATTAACAGCCCCCTGCAAGCCAATCTGCGCAACGGGCAAGTTAACCTAGTTGGCGATCGCGGCGAGATGGATCTAGAAACCGAAATCATTAATCTGAGGGGAAATGTGCAGGCGACCACCCGTCGCAACCAGTCAGAACTGCGGGGCGATCGCCTAATTTGGGACAACACCACCCAAGAAGTAGAAGTGATTGGCAACGTGTTCTACCGTCAGACCGATCCGGCAATGACAACCACGGCCCCCCGCCTAACGGGTACGCTGAACAACCAGGTTTTTGTAATGAGTGGCGGACGTGTGGTTACAGAGTTTATCCCCTCTCCGCAGTAGATCCAGCGCGGCTGCACTCAGTCGCGCTGACTGGCTGAATCCGCTCACGAAACTGCCGACCCCGAAATACAGCGTGTTTTTGGATACACCCTAGCCGCGAAGCGAACGGTTTTGCCTGAAGCGATCGCCAGGGGGATAGCATCATTCAATCTGGGAAGCACTCAGCAGCTCTCAATCAATGTAGTGCTGTTTATCGAGAACTGGAGCTTGCAAATACTGGGGCAGGCTGCCGTTCGATCAGGCTACTAGCTGGGGGTGAGTCTCTCGCTGACGTCGGTTTAAAGTAGGAGCGCCCATCAATTAGAGTCAGAATTGGATTGCGAAAACGCCACCATCCTGCCACTCAAAATAATGACGGCAATCAGAGCCAATTTGATAAACCAAGGCGTATAAATCAAACTGACTAATAAGCAAATAACGGCAATGACCAGAGCCAATAACGTAATTCCTTCCGCTTCGTCAGTGAGGCGCGTTCCAAAGTAGAAAGATGCGATCGCCAGCCCTAAGCTCATGAGACTTAGACCGATCATGAAGTTAATCTCCTCCAAAAGATGTGTTGCAATACTACAAAACGTCTATAGTTTCTGCATCGCCCAATTGACTGATGCGGAAACGAACGTCATCGAATCAGTTGCTAATACCATTCCCTCATCGTCATCCATTTCCGAACCAATCAACCCTGAGGCTTCACATTTTCATGTAACAGAATGCAACAGATTGATGGCGCAACATGGCTATGTATCAAGTTTGGTGAAGTGTCCGCATCAAATCACAGATAGGGTGATAATTTATAAATCAAGGCACTAAACCCACAACTTCACTTCAAGTTGTTTGTTGAAAAACCTCCGAATCAAGACCCGTGCCTCCCGTTTTGGTTCAACGTGGCACTGCACCGACAGACCCCAGTTCAACACTTCACGAATCACATTTATCAAAATGATGGCTGTGGTTCTAGCTCCCTAGCCTCCTAAAGAGACTATTAACTGGGTACTCGGAGCGCTGTTGCGGTATGTTGCTTACCTTTTGTATTTGGATGACATTTGGGTTATTTTCTCAGTCGATCTTGTCTAAGTAACGTTCGTTTGTGATTTAACTTTTTCGATTCGAGCTAATCTAGCATGACGTTCTAAGTTATCAGGGGTGCCCGGCAGCACCCCTGTCCTACTTTCTACAGACATGAGCGTAGGG
>CAYSIR010000062.1:4967-19035 GCA_964431105.1 uncultured Leptolyngbya sp.
CCTAGAGCGGTCATTATAAATGCTGATGTTTCCAAGGATCAGACTTGAACGCTGGATTGATATGAAATACCAGCGTTTTCAAACCGGTTAAGGGCTTCTTGGAGGCGATCGCAATCGGCAATCAGGCTGATGCGCACATAGCCCTCACCACCGACCCCAAAGGCATTACCCGGTGTAACCACTACTCCGGTTTTTTGGAGCAGCGTTAGCGCAAAGTCAGTTGAGGCTTGCCCCGGCGGGCACGGAACCCAGAGATACATCGTAGCCTTGGTTTTAGGGACTGACCAACCCAGTTTAGCTAACCCGTTGATGAGGAAGTCGCGGCGAATGCGGTAACGGGTTTGCACCTCTTCGAGATACACATCTGGCAGTTGCAGGGCGGTTTCGGCGGCGCGTTGCAGGGCTGCAAAAATACCGTAGTCGAGGTTAGTTTTCAGAGTGCGTAGCCCTTGGATGATGTGCCGGTTACCAACGACAAAACCAACCCGCCAACCCGCCATGTTGTAGGTTTTGGAGAGGGTATGAAACTCAACGCTGAAATCTTTGGCCCCAGGGATTTCTAGTAAGCTCGTCGGTTGGTAGCCATCGAAGGCGAGTTCGGCATAGCACAAGTCATGCACTAGCAGAATTTCATGGCGGCGAGCAAAGGCAACAATCTCCTCGAACAATTCCCGTGGAGCGGTAGCCGCAGTGGGGTTGCTGGGATAGTTAAAGTACAGCACCTTTGCTCGTTCAGCTACGGCATCTGGAATGCTGGCTAGGTCAATCAACCAGTCTTGTTCGGGTTTGAGAATGATGCTGTGGATGGTGCCGCCTGCGATGAGTGGCCCGCGAAAATGAGCAGGATAGGCCGGGCTAGGAACCAGTACTAAATCCCCTGGGTTGACGTATGCGATCGCTAGATGCGTCAACCCCTCTTTAGAACCCAACAATGGTAATGCTTCCCCATCTGGGTCAAGCTGGACGCTGTAGCGCCGCGCATACCAGTCGGTGATGGCTGTACGGAAACTGGCTGTCCCTTCAAAGGGTGGATAGCCGTGGTTACTAGAATCATTCAGGGCTGCGATCGCGGCATCAACGACCGGCTGGGGCGTAGCACCGTCGGGGTTGCCCATGCCGAGATCAATCAAGTCTAGACCTTGCTCGCGGGCTTTGGCTTTGAGTTCGTCTAATCGGGCAAATACATAGGGAGGAAGCTGACTGAGGCGATCGGCTTTCTGAATCCAATCCAGTTCCATAACTATCCCTCCTGCCCGGTGTAAATGGGCAAACCCGCTGGCGGTTCGAAAGGGCGCTCCACTGGTGAGGATGGGGATTCGGTGCTGCGATCGCTGCCTGGAGCCATTGTTGACACCATCGCTGCCATCAGTTGCTCTGGCGTAACGGCAAACGGTAGATGGTGAATATCAGAAGATTCTGCACAGGCAATATCGGCCGTATGGTGTAGCTCTGTCAACGTAATCTCACCCAACCCCAAATCGGTCAAACTCTGCGGTAGACCGATTTCGCTGTAAAACTGTCGGAGTTGCTGTCGGGCAGCGGCCGCTAACTGGCTGCCATTCACTAATTCTTCAAGCCGAAGCTGCACCAAAATGCCAAACGCGACCTTTTCACCATGGAGAGTGCCATGGCTTTGCAGGAGATGAGTCAACCCGTTATGAACGGCGTGGGCAGCGACAGTGCGGCACTGAGCGCCACCTAATCCACCAATTACCCCGGCTAGCAAAACGCTGGCATCCACGACTTCGCGCCAATCTTCACCACCGGGCGATCGCACGGCGGTGACTGATTTTTGGAATAGCAAATCTCGCAGTACCCGCGCCTGCTGCACCGCTGCCACAATTAAAGTCTGTTTAGAATGCCCGCTGCTGACCGAGGCCTCATACCATTTCGCTAGCGCATCGCCAATACCTGCGACCAGGGTACGTTGGGGGGCTGTTTGCACAATGTCATAATCCAACAGCAGCATATCAGGACAGCGGACTAGGGGCACATCATACAAAAAGGCCCCCCGCTCTGAATAGACATTGGAGAGGGCTGTCCAGGCGGCACAAGTAGCAGCCGAGGTCGGGATTGTGACCACTGGTAAGTGAGCGTGATAGGCAACCAGCTTGGCGGCATCTAGTGCTTTTCCGCCCCCAACGCCGATAATGACATCGGCTTGGTGCGCCTGAACCGCCGATCGCAATTCTGCCAACGCTATTTCGCTGCAATCAGAACCATAGGATGCGGTGGAGAAGTCTAGATGATGTTGGGTAAACGCAGGCTGAAGATGGGGCAATACGACCGCTATCGTGCGATCGCCCCCGATGATGAGCGGCCGCTGACCCAGGGCTGCGATCGCAGAGCCAGACTGCGCCAATAGGCCCGCACCCCGCAAAACCTGCGCCGGGGCAATGGTCAGGGCAGGGAGGCTGAGGAGTGAATTGGAAGAATGAGGCGATAGGCGAGTCATAGGACAAGGTCAACCCTAAACATCAACGTGAACAATAGGTTTGGGCTTGCAGATCCCATGGGTCAAGAATAAGTGCTGACCCATAGAGTCAAACATCTGCCCAAGCATGGAGTGTGGATATGCAGCCGATTAGGCAGCGATGGGCGCTGCCAAGATAGCAAACCCAACGAGGTATCGATCAATTTACTACACTCGATGGTACATTGCGACAATTCTCTTGGCTTGTCTTAAAAAACTAACCTTGGATGGACGTTTGATAGTCTGTCCAGCATGGAATATTTGGGTGTGAGGTCAGTGCTGATTTGTTAGTCTTCCACTGGTTAGGATCTTGGATGGTGTCGTCGTCCACACCGCCCAAAATCCTTACTGTCACCACCGCTGATTCCAGGGTTATGCGTCAGGAAGGCTAATGAATTGACAAAACCGCAAGGCTGATTCTACCCTAACTTGGGTTGGCAGGAGCATAGCGAAACGTCTGCGGATGTTGGGTTTCGTTACTTCAGTCCTACGGGGTGATGATTGGTCAGCCAATTAGGTCAGGACGGCCACGAGCTAGGTCACAAGCCAGGTCAATCGGCAACTCATCGAGAGCCGCAGCGTGGAACATCAGGACGCTGGAGATTCAGCTTCAATGGCTTCAGCAGCGTCCGGCGGCGTTGGCAACTGAGCTAGGCGATCGCGATAGATGGTGATCTCCACATTTTCATCATTGCGTTCAAACAATGGACGCTTCAGTTGCCCCAATATCAACGGTTGGGAAACACCCTCTTCCGGGTGCAGCACCGTCCGCGCAAAAATCGTCAGCTTTGATTCACCTTGCCGACTCAAACGCCCTGGCGTGAATAAATTACTAGCCGCTTGCCGCAGTGTGGCGTCCAACTCCGTTTCTGTAATTGTTTGCGGAACAACGATGACTGCCTGATTTGCCCCAGAGTCATACACCGTCACATATCGCACAGCGCCAGGAATCTGGGTTGGGGTGATGGGAACCACGCTAAGCGCAAACAGCCCGCCGGTTAATACTCCCATGAAGCCCGTAATCCCGACTAGACGGAAGCGAATGCCCCACTGAAAGGCAAAGCCAAGCAGCATGAGGGCGGCGAAGACCAGGGTCGCAATAGCAGACCACTGCGTTAATACTAGAAAGTCATCAGTTGTTGGCATTGTCCTACCATTACATCACAGGTTGCCCGTTTGCTCACTATGGACGCGGATGCGGATTGCTCCATCGGTTTCCCAAACCGTCAGCCATCTTGTCTGTGCTGCCCCATTGTGCCATCTACTCCATTCTTTAGGGTTCAGCGATGGGATAAGAGAACCGCTTAACGAAGCGTGAGCTAGTCAAAAGCTATTGGTTTTCGTTGCTGATAAAGGCGTCCGCATCCACTTCGGCTGCTTTTTCGATCGCGGCTTTCAGTGTATGCCAACATAGATTGGCGCATTTGATCCGCACCGGAAACTGGGCAACACCCTGCATCACGTTTAGTTTGCGTAGGTCTTTTGGAAATTCTGTTTCCCCTTTCATCATGGATTGAAAGGTTTGCACCATTTCCAGGGCTTCATTACAGGGTTTGCCGCGCAGTGCATCGGCCATCAGGTCAACGGAGGCCATGGAAATGGCGCAGCCCTCTCCTTCAAATTTCACATCTTCAATGCGATCGCCCCCATCATTTAACTGAAGGGTCAGTTCAATCGTATCGCCACAGGATGGATTATGCCCCCGCTGTTTGCGATCGACGGTATCGGTAATGCCGCGATTACGGGGCTTTTTGTAGCGTTCTAAAATAACGGTTTGGTAAAGATCACGTAGATCGTTGAGTGCCATAGCTGCTTAGAGCAAGTGTTACAACCACGTAACCTGATCCTATCAGGACGGGGGAGGTTCGTGGGGGACTGCTGAAGGGGATCATCGGGCGATCGCCCAAGCGTCGCCCGATCAGCCTCATCCATTCTCAGAACTTAGAACAGCCGACAGACTAGCTGCGGGTTGCTTCCAATAATCGAGAGAAATAAAACTGAGTTTTGGTCATAGCATTGCGTTGGATTACCCAGCCATTTTGGCGCAGAGCGGCTACTACATCCTGTTCCCGGTGCAAATAGGCGCGAGTAGCTTTGCTGGGGCCTGGGAAAAAGTCACCAATTTTTTTCAATAGGCTATAGGCGACCGTCTTGGGCGCGAAGCTCAGGATTAGGCGCGATTCAGCTAGGGAACTCAGGTGGGCAATCATATCGTCGGCTTTTTCACGAGGATAGTGAATCAGCACATCCAAGCAAACAACGGTGTGATACTTGCCCGATAGGGTTTCTAAATCTTGAGCCATAAAGCTGGGGCGATCGCCTGGATTTACGCTAGCGACTGCCCGCGCTTGTGCCTCCCCAACCATCTTCTCAGAAATATCGCTGCCATACACCCGCGCGCCCAACTGCGCCAGGGGAATGCTAAGACTGCCAACACCGCAGCCCGCATCACAGATGGTCATGCCTTTCACATTGCTGTCGGCTTGCAGCCATTCCAATACGGTGTCGATGGTTTGCTGATGCCCTTTGCGAATATCTCGCTGGACAGTATTGACCTCACCATCGCCATAAATTCGCCGCCAGCGATCGAATCCAGTTTCATTAAAATAATTGCGAACAATGGTTTTGTCATCTTTAGGATTGGTCGCCACGTTCGTCGGTTGATTGGGTTGTTTCATGGTGTCGGATGGGTCTGCGGATGGGTGGGCGTTGTCAACATCGCAGGAACTCTATTGTTCCGTTATTCCGCATAACGATGCGATCGCTCAGGGTTCCTCTATGATGGGCTATCCCGACTGAGCAAGATAGATCACAGCAGGGGCATGGCGATCGCAGTTCGCAGTAGGCGGACAATAAAATGCCCGCGACCGTCACAGATCCTAGTATGCATTGTCTAGTCTCGAAAAGGGCCGGTAATCCAGGACGATGCCTGAGTGAATCGAAGCCTATTTCCTCATCATGCCTCAGTATTCAGAATCACTATTCAGAAACGGCCTGCCGCCGCCATCAGGACGTTTCACCCGGCATCGCAGATTTACATCAATCAGTCTTTCGGTGTTTCCTGCAAACAGTTTTGCCTGCAAACAGTGCGGCAAGCCAGACCATAAATTCACGGCACAGGAGCATCCGCAAGCAGTGCCTATACCTGTTGCCCCAGCCAATTGGTGCGCTCTAAGTAACGAGGAATCTGATCGGCGGGTACTGGCGGACTACAGATATAGCCCTGAATCGCATAGCAGCCCTGCTTACTCAAGAAAGAAAGTTGATCCGGTGTTTCAACGCCTTCTGCAATCACCCGCAGCCCCAAACTCTGGGCCATGGCAATAATTGCAGTCACAATTGCAGCATCCCTCTTGTCGAGGTTAATCCGTCCAACAAATGACTGATCAATTTTTAAGACGCTAATCGGCAGATACTTGAGGTTAGCCAACGAGGTATGACCAATTCCAAAGTCATCAATTGCAATGCTGATTCCGAATGATGCTAAATGTTCTAGAACCGCCTTGGTTTGTTCAAACTGGTGCATCAAGCTAGTTTCAGTCAGCTCCAGCATAATAGATGCGGCATCAATCTCAGTATCAGCAATCACCTGCGTGAGATGGCGAATGAGGTTGGTGTCTTGCAATTGGCGAAAGGATAAATTGATTGCAAGCTTGAGTGGAGATAGGCTAACCTGTTGCCACTGCTTGAAATGTCGGGCAGCCGTTGAGAAGACCCATTCGCCAATCTGAGTAATCAAGCCTGTTTCTTCGGCGATCGCAATGACTCGGTCGGTCGGCATTAGCCCACGGGTTGGATGATGCCAGCGCAGCAATGCCTCAACGCCGATCATCCGTCCGGTAATCGCATTCACTTGGGGTTGATAATGCAATTCAAACCCCTGACGGGCGATCGCCTCCCGTAGATCCAGTTCTAGCTCTCTCTGCTCCCGCTCCACTTCTGTCATCGCCGGGTCATACATTTTGTAATCCGCCGCCGGACATTCCCTCTGACACCAGTGCTGAGCCGTTTCAGACCGGGCTAACAGCGCATCGGGATTATCAGCGTGCTGAGGATAGATAGCAACCCCTAAGCAAACCCGAATATCAATGGAGTAATCGCCAATGGCATAGGGTTGCTGAATCCGCTGAATAATCTGCCCTGCTAGCGTCTGCACATCTTCCCGTACCAATACGTTAGTCCAGATAATGCAAAACTCATTGCTTCCCATACGAGCAACAACGCGATCGCCCTCGGCTAGCTCATTGAGTCGCTCAGCCACCGCCTTCAGCAGCATATCGCCAGTCGATTGCCCATAGAGGCTGTTAACCTGACGGAACTTTCTGATATTCAAGCTGAACACAGCCATTGACGACTGTTGTTGCTTAGCTTGCCGCAACAGTTCACCGAGGCGATGGCGCAGCAAAATGCGGTTGGGTAGGCTCGTCAGCGGATCGGTATAGGCGACTTGGCTTAGGTTAGTCGCGGCTCGCTTCATCTCGTTGACGTAGGGTTCGGTAACGCTCACTTGTTTGGTCAACCGTGCCGAAACAGCCTGTAGGAGTTCGGTGCTGGTAAACGGTTTAGTGAGGTAGTCATCGGCTCCGATCGCCATTCCATGACGAATATCTGTGCGATCGACCTTGGCACTCAGAAACACAAATGGAATAATGGCTGTTTCCGCCTCTTCTGATAATTCGCGGAACACTTGATAGCCGTCTAAACCCGGCATCATAATGTCGCAAACAATCAGATCAGGAAGATAACTCTTCGCCATATCAACGCCGGTTTGCCCATCGGGTGCTTCCAACACCTGAAAATTGCCAAAGTGAAGAATGCGAACAATATTAGAACGAATTGATTTTTCGTCTTCAATGACTAGAACCGTTTTCATGGGTGGTTCCTTGGGTTTTGTGAGTGTTGGCACGCGGCCGGTTAGTACGTTCAAGAATGATAAGTCCGGTGAGAGTCTAAGGAATTAGAAGCTATAGAGCGGCGTTGAGGGCAATGGTCATCTCTGCCTAAGTTGAGGCATGCACCAAACGCGAATGCCTTAGACGAGAATAATGAGCAAAACGAGCAACCCTTGGCACTAAGCTGGCGCTAGATTGGGCAGGCGAATCCGTTGATAATGTCGGTTGTCAGAGTTTTTGGGAATGTTGGCAAATGCGAACGACGTTGTGGGTTGCCAGCCTTGCCCAGGCGGAAGAGTCTTAGGAACCTTCATCAATACCGGCTGGATAACACCCGAAGATGACAGCGATGATTAAATGAAACAGTACAGCAAGGATGTCTCGCGGCTGGGCCGTAGTCGGGCTGGCGGCGCTGAACTTGTGGCGAATTTCAGAGTGTTGAGCATTACGAACGTTGTAGGATCTTCTATTGTTGCACAAGCCTACCGATGGGTACATTTCGGTTTCGTAACCCACACCCAATCTTTATCACTGCGGTTTTGTCAGATGATAATTCAGACAATAGTTCAGACAATAATTTGGAGCGATTCATGCCTTTTTAGGCAATGCATCCCTAATCGCGATCGCTGGTAGATACTCATTGGCAACTCGATACCGGCTTTGGTGCGATCGCCTATCCCTGCTTTATTCACACGGTAACGTATGAGGTGCCCTGGACTGCATCGTTCAAGTTGCTTAATTTATGGTTCCGTTTAGGAAATTTTGTTGATTCTGTTGATGGGGGCGCGCGTTTCATTTTTTCACGGCAGGACTCCTGATCTCGGAAATCCTTCGCCGTACGATCGCAACCTGATGGCGTAGGTCATTGGATTTTGAGCAGGAAAGCTCAACTGCTGCAAGGGCGATCGCTACCCCAGCTTTTTCCGCACAAACGTCACTAATTGAGTGAGCTGTTTTTTGAGAGCGTTCACCTCAGACTGCAACTGGTGATTTTGGGCCTTGAGATGCTTGATGTCAGCGTGAAGTTGCTGGATGAGGGCATCTGCGTGAGGTGAGGACTGATTGGGTGATGGTGCGATCGCCCCTGTATTTTGAACCATTTGACCATTGTGGCTGCTAGGGTCACGCGAGGGAGCCGCCGCCGCAACGGCTTTCACCATCTTGCGAGCATAGGAGCGTTCCTTTGCTTTCATCATTGCGCCCTTGATGGCTTTCATTAAGACAGGCGCATCAAATGGTTTACTCAGAAATTCAAAATATTCAAATAATTCTGGAACGGCCGCCACCACGTCTTCCTTGCGTCCCGACATCATGACGACTGGGATGCGAGATAAGGCTGAATCCGCTTGCATTCGCTGAACCACTTCCCATCCGTTCATATTGGGCATAAAGAAGTCGATGACCACTAACCCTGGATGCTCCTGGGTAATCATCTCAATCCCTTCAAGACCGTCTTTTGCCTCCAAGACCTCAAAGTTCCCTTGGGGCAACATATCCCGAACTTGTAAGCGAATAATTTTACTGTCATCAATAATCAGGATTTTTTGCTTGGCCATAGCAGGTGGTAATCCGTGATGGGGACAATGAAATCGTAACTAGACTGAACCCTCTGTTGATCGGCTGATCGGCAAGATTCCGGATGCGCGGCACTAGACTAACGTGCGATCGCTGCATCACGATCTTGGGTGAGCCGGTCGCGGTTATCCTCAAAACGTTTCAGACGGTTCAACGGAGGGTAGGTGATGAACTGGACGCTGAGCCGCGATACATTCGATGTCGGAGCAGGGCTGATCAGGGAAATGGTGCAGGGTCCATCCATGGGGCGGTGGTTCGGTGGGATGGCAGCGTTTGAGCAATGAGCAATTTGAGCATACCTGTCAACCGGTATCGATTGTCCGTCCCATCTTAAAAGCTGGTCTACCTGTGGTTGGGAACCCTGGAAATGAGCCGTCACTCTATCTAATCGAGCCGATCGCTTTCTTGTCCGGAGAACACCCTGTTTTAGTCTGCCCTGACGATAGGATTTTGTCTCAGAGGGGGTTGAATTCCTTTGAGGAATCTAACGTAAAATCTGCGGGATTATCGCAAAATAGTAGGATATGGGAATTACCGCTCCCATGCGATCGCGGCTTTTAATGCCGGTGCGGCTTGTAAATGGCTGACGCGAACCTCTGAGGCTTGGATCATCAGGCCAGTCCCTATCCATCCATCAGTGCGTTCAGCACGTTAGTCCCTGTCCTTTAGACCTTGATTTCCATGACCGTGGCTCAACCGTTGACCTCGACCTATTCATTTCTTCAACGCTTGCATCATCCTGATCGCCCCGTCATCGTTTTTGATGGCGCGATGGGCACCTCGCTGCAAGCGCAGAACCTCAGTGCTGATGATTTTGGCGGCCCACAGTATGAGGGCTGTAATGAATATCTGGTGGTGACAAATCCGGCAGCGGTGAAGAAAGTCCATGCTGACTTTTTGGCGGCTGGGGCGGATGTCATCGAAACGGACACCTTTGGCGGTACGTCAATTGTTTTGGCTGAATATGATTTGGGCGATCGCGCCTACGAACTCAACAAAACAGCGGCCGCCCTGGCCAAGTCGGTTACGGCTGATTATTCTACCCCGGACAAGCCCCGGTTTGTGGCCGGGTCGATGGGACCAGGAACCAAGCTGCCGACGCTGGGCCATATCGACTATGACACATTGCGATCGGCGTTTGAAGAACAGGCAGAGGGCTTATTTGATGGCGGGGTCGATCTATTTATAGTGGAAACCTGCCAGGATGTGTTGCAAATCAAAGCGGCGCTGAATGGCATTGAGACTGTCTTTGAGAAGAAGGGCGATCGCCGTCCCATTATGGTGTCGGTGACGATGGAAGTGACAGGAACCATGCTGGTAGGGTCGGATATTAGCGCCGTCCTGTCGATCTTAGAACCCTACCCGATTGACATCCTAGGGCTAAACTGCGCCACCGGCCCCGATCGCATGACCGAACACATCAAATATCTTTGCGAACACGCCCCCTTCGTGGTGTCCTGTATTCCCAATGCTGGGCTGCCAGAAAATGTGGGCGGTCATGCCCACTATAAACTCACGCCGATGGAGCTGCGCATGGCGCTGACTCGGTTTGTGGAAGACTGGGGCGTGCAGGTGGTGGGCGGCTGCTGCGGGACGCGCCCCGACCACATTGCCCAGTTGGCAGAATTGTCAGAACAACTGACGCCGAAACCACGGGAAACGCGCGCCTCGGCTGGGGGCGATCGCCTGCCCCTGCACTACACTCCGGCCGCCGCGTCCATCTATTCTGCTCAGCCCTATGACCAAGACAATTCTTTTCTGATTATTGGCGAACGGCTGAATGCCAGCGGCTCCAAAAAATGTCGCACGATGCTGAACGATGAGGACTGGGATGGTCTGGTTGCCCTTGGCAAAGCGCAAATTAAAGAAGGAGCGCACGTTCTGGATGTCAATGTGGACTATGTGGGGCGCGATGGCGAGCGCGATATGCGGGAACTGGTATCGCGATTAGTCACTAACCTGACTCTGCCGTTGATGCTCGACTCTACCGAATGGCAAAAGATGGAAGCCGGGTTAAAGATGGCGGGCGGAAAATGCTTGCTCAACTCCACCAACTATGAAGACGGAGACGAGCGCTTTTTTAAGGTGCTGGAACTGGCAAAACAGTACGGTGCAGGGGTTGTGGTCGGCACCATCGACGAAGAGGGCATGGCCCGCACGGCGGAACGCAAGTTTGCGATCGCCCAACGCGCCTATCGCGATGCCCTAGAATTTGGCATTCCGGCCCACGAACTCTTCTACGATCCGCTGGCCCTGCCCATTTCGACTGGGATTGAAGAAGACCGCGCCAACGGCAAAGCCACCATCGAGTCTATCCGCATGATTCGACAACGTTTGCCCGGTGTTCATATTGTGTTGGGAATTTCTAATATTTCCTTTGGGTTGAATCCAGCGGCGCGGCAAGTGTTGAATTCGATGTTTTTGAACCTGTCGATGGAAGCCGGGCTGGATGCGGCGATCGTCAGTGCGTCTAAGATTTTGCCTTTAGCTAAAATTGACCCGGATCACCAGGAAATTTGCCGGCAACTCATTTTTGATGAGCGCCGGTTTGAGGGCGATGTCTGCGTTTACGATCCGCTGGCGGAATTGACCCAACTCTTTGAAGGCGCAACCACTAAGCGCGATCGCTCCGAAGTGAAGAACCTGCCCATTGAAGAACGGCTGAAACAGCACATTATCGATGGCGATCGCATTGGTCTGGATGAAGCCCTTGAAGACGCACTGAAACAATACGCCCCCCTAGAAATCGTCAATACCTTCTTGCTAGATGGCATGAAAGTGGTGGGCGATTTGTTTGGCTCTGGTCAGATGCAGCTACCCTTCGTGCTGCAATCGGCAGAAACCATGAAAGCGGCCGTGGCTTATCTGGAACCGCTGATGGAAAAGGAAGAAGCCGGGGACAATGCCAAAGGCACGATGATCATTGCCACCGTAAAAGGCGACGTTCACGACATTGGTAAAAACCTAGTAGACATCATCCTCTCGAACAACGGCTACCGCGTGATCAACCTGGGCATTAAGCAACCCGTTGACAACATTATTGATGCCTACGAAAAACACAAAGCAGACTGCATCGCCATGAGCGGTCTACTGGTGAAATCCACCGCCTTCATGAAAGAAAATCTAGAAGTATTTAATGAGCGCGACATCACGGTTCCGGTGATTTTGGGTGGCGCTGCTCTAACGCCGAAGTTCGTCCATGAGGATTGCCAAAATACCTACAACGGTCGGGTCATCTATGGTAAAGATGCCTTTGCCGATCTCCATTTCATGGATGAACTGATGCCCGCCAAGCAACAGGGCGAGTGGGATGACTTCAAAGGATTTTTGAAGGTTCAAGCTGACCCAAATGGGACTGCCCAAATGGCGCAAAATGGCGCGGTGGAGAATGAACCGTCTGCTCCATCTGCCCCGTCTGCCCCGTCTGCCCCAGCGGAAATAGATACTCGCCGCTCTGAAGCTGTTTCGGTTGACATTCCGCGCCCAAGTCCGCCATTCTGGGGTACTCGTTTATTGAATCCGTCCACTATTGCGATGGATGAGCTGTTCTGGCATTTAGACTTACAGGCATTGATTGCTGGACAGTGGCAGTTCCGCAAACCCAAAGGTCAGTCTCGTGAAGAGTATGACCTGTTCTTGGCAGAGAAGGTGTATCCGATTTTGGATACTTGGAAGCAGCGCATCATTGATGACAATCTGCTGCATCCGCAGTTGATCTATGGCTATTTTCCCTGTCAGTCGCAGGGCAATACGCTTTATATTTACGACCCGGCGATCGCCCCTACCGTTGAGCCTCAAACCCTGACCCTAGCCGATGCGATCGCGTCGTTTGAGTTTCCGCGCCAGCGATCGCTGCGGCGGTTGTGCATTGCTGACTTCTTTGCGCCGGTCGGCTCTGGCGTGATCGACGTATTCCCCATGCAGGCGGTGACGGTCGGGCACGTTGCTACAGAGTACGCCAAGCAATTATTTGACAGCGATCGCTACACCGACTACCTCTACTTCCACGGCATGGCAGTGCAGATGGCCGAAGCGCTAGCAGAATGGGGGCACACCCGTATTCGTCGGGAACTAGGAATTAACGATGCCGATCCGGACAATATTCGGGACATCCTGGCCCAGCGATATCAAGGATCGCGCTATAGCTTTGGCTATCCCGCCTGTCCCAACATTCAGGATCAGTACACCCTGCTCGACTTGCTCGATACCAAACGCATTGATTTGTACATGGACGAGAGCGAACAACTCTATCCAGAGCAATCAACAACGGCGATCGTGGCGCATCATCCCGTTGCAAAATATTTCAGTGCTTAGCGCCTCCTCGGATCTTGGTCGGGCAGCATGGTAGAATCCATCACCTTGCAGATGGAATAGCAGCCGTGATGCCAGTACGCTCGCGATAGCGGTGCCCCATCCCCAAGTAAAAATTTTATGATGATCATTGCATCGTCATTGCATCATCATTATAAAGTCATTGGTCATGTGAGGGACTGACGGCCCGTGGCGGACTCAAGACCTCCCTCGACTTGGGCGATCGCTTGAACTGCTGGCGCTGATCGGCCTTCCTGGCTGCCCTCCATGCTGCGCTACTTGACATCCGTTAGGAGCCTCGTGATATGTCTGCGTTTTGGACAAAACTCACCCGCCGCGATCGCCTGGTGCGTCCCCTCATGGGCAGCTACCGAGCGATTAGTTCTGCATCGGTTGATCAACTTTGGCAAACCGTCATGGACTTTGCAGATGTGTCCTGGCATCCCATCTGGGCCAAGACGGATGTGCCGAGTGGGCTGCTGCCAAAGCCCGGACTTATCTTTAAAGCCGTCACGTACCTTTCCCCAATCCCAGTGCAGATGTTTGTCGAACGAGTCAACCCGCACGAACTTCTCAGCATCCGAGTTCTAGCCATTCCAGGGCTTGAAGAACGCATCACCTATCGCGTCGAATCGACCCTCTGCGGCACTTATATTTCCTACTCCGTCACCCTAAAAGGCTGGCTGTCGCCCCTAGTTTGGTCGATTATCCGTCCCTATGCCGAAAAAGTAGCCGATCGCTTGGCCCATGCCGCAGAACAAGCTCAGTTTTCGCCCGCCCTACCCAATCGCAGCATTCGAGAGCAGTTCCAAGACTT
>CAYSIR010000063.1:0-3236 GCA_964431105.1 uncultured Leptolyngbya sp.
AAACGTCGCCCACACCACCCAAAATTCTTACACAAATACCATTACCCTAAAAACTATCCATTCCGCAGACCTGGCTGAAACCCACATTCCTCTGTTCAAAACAGGGACGCCGAGTGACAGCTAGCAGGCAAAAGGTCTGGCGACCTTTGCAGAATAGATCCCAAAAACCGAGAACTGCGGGTTTCAGCGAGATTTGCGTAATGGATAGTCTGCGCTGAGGGAGTGGGGGATGGGGGCAATGTAGGATTTGCCAACCTAATATGCTCCCCACAACCGTTCCAGTTTTGCCAATCGCAGTGCTTAGCACTGCGCATGGATAGCAACCCGCTCAGCAAAATCAACGGCGGAATGATAGTCAGAATGACAGTCAGGATTCTATCTGCAACAGCCAACGTTGCAAAATGCCCGCAATGACGCCAGGCAACTCCAGATGGGGCAAAATTCCAGCATTCTCAATTTCTACCAAGTCAATAACAGCATGGGAATTAAGAGCTGCCAAACGCTTGCCTACCGCTAACTGGCTGAATCGAGCCGCTTCACCCCACACCATCAGCGTCGGCGTTTCTAACTGCCCAACATAGCGAGACAAGTCAAAGCAAATCGCTCCTTTCAGAGAGGATAGCGCTGCATATTCGGCGTTGGGCTGTGCGGCTGAAGCTAAGTAGGCGGCGACCATTTCATCCGTAATGCGCGATCGCTCGGCAAACAAAAACTGTTCTAGAAAACTTCGGATAGCGATCTCATTGGCGGCCCCTACGGCATAAATGAAGCGATCGAGAATCGGGGTGCTAGCAAGCTGGGCGGCTAATCCTTGTTGATAATCTTGCCCAAAGTCGCTGTATCCAGATGGCGATACTAAAAAGAGCGATCGCACTAAATCCGGGCGCTGAGTCGCCAACCGCAGCACAAGGCCAGCCGTCAACGAGGTCGCAACAACAGTCGGCGGAGCCTCACAGGTCTGCTCTAGCAGCGCCGTCAAAACATTGAGATAGTCTTCCGTGCAGTAATCATGAGGAGGATGAGCCGATCGCCCCCATCCCACCAAGTCCGGAGCAATGATGTGATAGCGATGGGCAAACGCCGGATACACCTTCGACCATTCAAATGCGGATGATCCTCCGCCCAAGCTATGCAGAAATACCAATGGCGGCCGTGGTGCAGCAAGGGATGCAGCCGTGTCAACCGCCGGTTCGGCGGATGCGGTGGAGTGGTCTGTACTGGAGGTAGAGGAATCAGAGGGCGATCGCCACAGCGCACCATTGGCCGTGTAGTAGACCATGATCCCCAACGATGTGTGGATAATTTGTTGTCCAAAGCCTGGGGGTTGAAACGGATACATGACGGATTTACTCGACAGATATAACAGTTATAAATGAAGACGACTACGGGTAAAACAGAAGAGCCGATAATTTAGAGTGCCATCCTATGGTGGCGTAGACGACGCCCACCCAAAATCCTTACCAATGGAGGACGACCTCCCATGAAACGGGCATAGGTTCAAAAACAAGATACTTGAATAATGGCAAAAGCGGTTGTGAGGCCAGTTGAAACAGACTGTATGCCCCCGCCAACTATTCACTCCGCCAAAAGACAGAAATCACAAAGATGAGGGGAGACTCACGCTAAGCTTGGAACACGGGTGGCTAATGCTTCGATCGAGTGCTGAGTCATCAATGCTGATTCAACAAACGTCACTCCTGTCTCGTTTTTGATGTTCCGTTAGTTGGCGGCTAAGGGATACTGGTTGAGTCACTACTGGCTAAGTCGCTACTGGTTGAGTCACAATTATAGGCCTGCCCATAGTTGTCAACCCAGACTCTAGTTTGTGCCGTCAGTCGCGGTCAATGGGGTCATTCATTAAAACAGTTATGGCAGAACAGGATATGCATTGGGTTGGTATTATGATGGCGCTTGGTGGCGTTATGCCTTGTCAGCACTGAATGGCTGGGACGAACCCAATGGGAACCGCACTTGATAGACTAACAAACGTTTTTAGTCCTCACCCTAACTCCTTTTCCCAGAGCGGCAGAGGGACTTTGAGAGTTAAGTCAATTGCCTGGTTCTCCTTCGCCCTTTGCAATACTTTACGCAAAAGTCGCCAGGTTTTTTGCTTCATCACTGCTGCTGTCCCTTGACGAGCGAGTTTTAGAACGTAGGAATAAGGGTTTTAGTGACTGCTGCGTAACGGATATCTCCTCTTGTAGGAACAGGAGATGGGGGTCGGTCGGGTCAGTCAACCAGCAATAACTCTATACATTAGCCATTTTGAAGCTATTCTGCGTTGAAACTATTCTGGAACCATTGTGTTCTAATGGTCATCATTCACTGGTTACGGTTGTCATCTACCTTAGCGATCGCCTTGCATCACCTTTCAATTGTCAATATTTGCCATGACCGAATCGTCCCAACATCCTGACGTGACACGCATGACAACCCTACTGACCTGCTATGGCTTTGAGCTAGATGCTGAGTTGATAGAACAGTGGGTGCAGGAATGGTTAACTGACTACTCAGTCGTCTGGGTGCGACTTGCCATTGTTGAGGCACTCTACCAAGGGCGCTACAAAGCCATTTCTGTGCAACAGATTTTGAATGCGTGGCAGCGGCGAGGCGAACCCATTTATCACTTTGACGGCGAATTTGAGCGCATTGTATCTCGCTCTATTCCTCGAAATCTGTTATTGGATGATACCTGCGATGACTCGTCTGCGGCGGACTCAACAGGCGATCGCTGGGTTGATTTAGAACTGCGGCAGCGTTTGCAGCAGCTACGGCGCACGCCCAAGCATCCCCCTTCTTCTAAGCTGCCGATGGCGCTGCCCCCTAAGCAGTCTGGCTCTATACAATCGACGACGCCAGCCCCTAAAACGGATTCGGAAGGTCAAGCGAAGCCAGAAAGCCCGTCAAATCAGGCAATTTCAGCTACGCCGAAAGATGTACCATCCCAAAATTCAGAGGATGCTGAGTTAAAGCTAGAAACTGCGTTGGATTCAGGGGCGATCGCAACTGCCATCGGTTCAGGAAGTTCATTGTCGGGTGAACGCCCTACGCCCAACCCATCGGCTCCTGAAGTGCCCCTGCTCTCTGAATTACAGGCCAGCAACCCTGAAGCCCAACCGATTGTTGATCAGTCTATTACTGATCTAGCTGTGCAACGTAATGAACCGATAGGAGCGATCGTGCCTCAGCCTGAATTAGACTCGTCCGAATTAGACTCGCCCGAACTAGATTCGTTT
>CAYSIR010000063.1:3336-18895 GCA_964431105.1 uncultured Leptolyngbya sp.
GCCTCAGCCTGAATTAGACTCGTCCGAATTAGACTCGCCCGAACTAGATTCGTTTGTCTCCCTGCATTCAATACAGTCCATTCGGCAATTTACACCATCAGCTCGCAATACCGGGTTTTACGTGCGGCTGCGAGCGGTAGCAACGGGTGATAGTCAGCCGGTCAGCAGCCATTCCCAGATTGACTGGTAAGCTGTAGGAAATTGGCGTAGTAGCGTTGCTCAGAGCTAGGCTAGCTTACGGATAGCCAACTCCGACCGCGCGTCACTTTAGACAGACTTAGCTCATTGCCTTTCGCATTCCAGCGAACTTCGTCAAAAATTTGGTGTAAGATATAAAGCCCACGACCGCATTCACCGACTGCGTGCGGATGCTCTATCCTCGGTTCATCAACATGGCACTGGCACGATGAAGACGGGCAAAACCCTTCTCCCTGGTCTGAAATCACCCAAGAGTAGCGATCGCCGGTTGAAGAGAAACGAACCAACACCGTCTTGCAGGGATCAAGATGATTGCCGTGTTTAGAAGCATTGACCAATGCCTCCTGTAAACCCAGGCGAATTTCGCCTTTCCAGTGAGACGGAACCTCTGCGGTCAGCAGGTCTAGAACCGGGCATAAATGAAGAGTGGAGGCAAAACTAACTGTGCCCCACTTGCGCCCGCTCGGACGCAGTGAGATAGCAATCACGCAGTAAACCTCGCTGCTACTACAGAAATTGAGTCAAGATGCGCTGGCAACGAATATCTAAAATGGGTTTCCGTTGCAGAAGCAATGCTCTTAAGAAAATAGCTCATCAGTCATTACCAATTTGTGAAATTGCTTGTGAAATTGCTAATGAGTTGACTAGGTACAGCAGCCCTGACTGTCCTGCGCAGCCGCCTTCAATTTAGGGACTGTGTTCTGTTGTGCTGAATTGGCACTGTTCTATCGTAACATAGGGTTCTTTCCTGGCTGCGAGAATGGCTAGAGGTCTAGTCAAATCATGCTGCTTGGCGTAGAAGTTGGCTTGACCAGAGAACTGGCAATTGACGCTAGGCTAAGAAAAAGAATTAGACAAAGATTTATGTCCGTTTCTGCTTCACGTTCTGCGGTTGACCTAACGGCCTGGGCGATCGCTCTCCAACCGCCGGCTCTCGAATTTGCAACCACTCCGCTGCCCGTGCTTGACGGTAGCCTTCCAGAAGGGCTAAGAGGAACCCTCTACCGCAATGGCCCAGGACGACTCGGACGCGGAAATCATAGGGTCGGTCATTGGTTTGATGGCGATGGCGCTATTTTGGGCGTGACGATCGCTGATGCACCAACGGCCACTTATCGATATGTAAAAACCAAGGGTTACTTAGAAGAGGAAGCCGCCGGGCAATTGCTCTATGGCAACTATGGAATGACGGCTCCTGGCCCTGTTTGGAATCAATGGCGGCGACCAATTAAAAACGCTGCCAATACGTCCGTCCTGCCGTTGCCCGATCGCCTGTTAGCTCTTTGGGAAGGGGAAGCACCCTACGCTTTAGACCTAGATACTTTGCATACCCAAGGATGCGATCGCTTGGGTCACATTCCTCACAATGCTGGTTATTCTGCCCATCCCAAGGTTGATCCCCAGACGGGTGAGATCCTAAATTTTGGATTGGCGGTGGGTCGTCAGGCGGAACTGCACCTATACCAGAGCGATCGCACCGGAACGGTTCAGCGTCATCAGACCCATTCTCTTGAGGGTATTCCGCTCCTGCACGATTTTGTCATTGCAGGGCCGTATCTTGTTTTTTGCATTCCGCCTGTGCGCCTACAGCTACTGCCCGTGGCGATCGGTGTCAGCAGTTTTAGCGATGCCTTGCAGTGGCAGCCGCAGCACGGGACGCAAATTCTCATTTTTGACCGCCAGACCCTCGGTCTCATTCAGCGCATCGACACTGATGCCTGGTTTCAGTGGCACTTTGGTAACGGCTGGATCAATGAAGATGGACATCTAGCCCTGTCTCTGATTCGCTACGACGACTTTGCCACCAATCAGCATTTGAAAGAAGTGGCGACGGGCGATCCCCACACCGCCGCACGCGGGCAACTTTGGCAAATCATCATCGACTCCAGCGCTGGGCGGGTGGTGAGTCGCCAACCTCTAGTCGATCGCAGTTGCGAGTTTCCGACAGTTGATCCCCGATTTGTCGGACAACCCCAGCCCCATACCTACCTTTCCATTCATCGCCATGATGCTGTGATCCCCAGGGAAATTTTTGGGGCGATCGCTCGGTATGACCACCAAACGCACCACCTCGACGAGTTAGCACTGCCAAGCGGCTACTATCCCAGCGAACCGATTTTGGCGGCGGCTGACCCTGATGGGGGTTGGCTTTTATCAGTGGTGCTGAATACCCACGATCGCATTAGCGAAGTATGGATTATGAATCGCGATCGCGTGGCGGATGGGCCCATCTGCCGTTTAGGGCTACCGCAAATGATCCCACCCAGTTTTCATGGCGCATGGCAGCCCCTCTCAGCACGGTCAGCGATCCCCGAATGGACTGCTTGAACTGTTTAATTGGGCGATCGCTTATAAAATGGACGTTTGACCACAGTTGCGTCACATTGCCGTCCGCGAATATCGACTGTCAACATTTGCCCTAGCTTGGCAAGGTGAGGCGGCACATAAGCTAACGCAATCGGGGAGCCGACCGTAGGAGCCAGAGTGCCGCTTGTAACCGTTCCAACGTCCTTACCTTCAAACAACACGCGATAGCCATGGCGGGCAATGTTGCGTCCGGACAGGGTCAGTCCAACCAATCGGCGCGTCAGCCCGTCACGTTTCTGGGCTTCCAGGCGCGATCGCCCCATAAAGTTACCTTTCTGGTCAAGCTGTACTAACCAACCGAGTCCGGCCTCAAGGGGAGTGGTTTGCTCATCCACATCCTGTCCGTAGAGCGGCATAGCCGCCTCCAGGCGTAGGGTATCTCGTGCGCCCAACCCACAAGGCGTAACGCCTGCCTCCAGGAGCGATCGCCACAGCCGTTGCCCCGCCGCCGCGTCTATCATAATCTCGACCCCGTCCTCGCCGGTGTAGCCCGTTCGAGCCAAAAACGCCGTTGATTCCATCAACGGGATCATGGCGTGTTGATATCGACCAACGTTAGACAAGTCAACATCGGTAAACGATTGTACTGTTGTGATCGCATCTGGTCCCTGAACCGCAAGCAATACATCCGTTTGAGAGCGATCGGTCAGCGTGATCCCCGTTCCGTCAAGGTGCTGCAATAGGCACTGTTTATCCTTCGCCGTTGTGGCCGCATTCACAATCAGGATGACCTGCTCTTGCCCTTGTTCCGTTGGCGCTTGGGCATACACAATCAAATCATCAATAATGCCGCCATCTGCATTCAGCAAAACGGTATAGCGGGCCTGCCCCGGCTCTAATGTCGCCAGGTCTGAGGGAACCAGCAATTGCAGCGCGACCAGTATTTCCGACCCTAAAAGCTGAAACTTGCCCATGTGGGAAATATCGAACATTCCGACGCGATCGCGCACGGCCTGATGTTCTGCGGTAATGCCCGTAAACTGAACCGGCATCTCCCATCCAGAAAATGAAACCGTTCGCGCCTCGCCGTATAGCCCAAAAATTGGCGTTCGCTGCAATTCATTCTGTCCTGTACTTGCCATAGCACCACCCCTAACCAATCTGGACAATCAATCTCAACGCAAATTTGAACCCACTGCCAATCAACGGGTTTTTACCAAAATAGCCTGAAACCCCACCCACTTGAACTCTGCTACACCCGTCCTAATTGTGATGCCTGTGATGGATTGTGGAGACAGAATCCCGCAGATGACCTGGGGCGCAAGTGAGTCATACAGGTAGGTCAGAATTCCGCAGATGACTGAGGGCGCAAGCGAGGTATGGAAGTCGATTATGAAAACGAGGCGGGGCTATTTGACTGATGAAACCGGCTAAACTCTAAACATCAAACGGATTAGGTTACCCAACTGCAACATCGTCTAACGTCCTGTGAGCGGTGCCCGCGCCCAATGGGAAACTGTTTGTCAGTCTATCCGCTGGACGAGGTGAGCGATGGATGCGTCTGCATTGATACGATCAGCTACAGGCGACGCCCACACCACCCAGAATCCCTACATGAATATCACGACCCGATGGACAATGCTTGAGATCGAGTTTTGATTGATGGGATGACAGCTCCTAGAATAGGGGCTATCTATCTCGGATGTGGGGCAGTCGAGTGCGATCGCCACACCAAGTGACCATAGCCCGCCTATCGGGATCACGACAAGGAATCCCGCAGACTTTCTCTCTCAACACCCATTGTCATTTGCAACTCACTTAGGGCGGCTATATAAAAATATGATGAAGCTTCTAGGAGAACTAAGTAAAGATACTAGACTCACCTGAAGCAATTACATACCGCGAGGGTGATTTCGATATTGTAGAGTACAAGTAACTTGGAATCGCAGCAGACTCGGCCTTAAGCCGTTAGGGGCGATGGCGCGCAAGGACTCAAATCCGTACTAGGAAGTTATGGGTGTCCCCACGGCGAACAGAACAGTAGGCAAAGGCTATGGCACAATTGTGACAAAGCTACGATCATTGTTCCAAGTTCCTAAGATTCTTGCCTAGCCTATCGGTTCAGTATTCGATCGCCCTTATCCTTGAAAATCAATCCCCAATATAGCAACCCTAAATGGGCAGACTCTTTCTCACCATCCAAATAGAATTGCTGTAGGCCTAGCTCTGCCATTGATTTATCCTGACGGCTTTTCATTGTTGCATCTACAGACCAGTTGGGAACTCTATGACCAACAGCGTTCTCAGTTTGAGTCTTTTTCGCTAGCCCTCGCTTGCCACATCCAGACACCAGAGCATGATGATTGCTAAATCTGAAAATCCGGATTACCCTGTAACGATCTCAGATCAGACTGCCATCGTTACGATGCCTGAGATATTTACCGTCAACCAAGCCGTATCCTTCAAACAAGCCTTTCAGCAAGTTTGTGCGGATGTTCCGTCATTGTCTCAAGCACAGTTGGAGTTTCGACAAACTACATTTATTGATAGTAGCGGCATCGGCGCACTGATCAATGCTCTAAAAGTTGCTCAGCAGCACCAAGTTCATCTCAAACTTGTGAATGTCTCTAGCCAAGTCATGATGGCCCTGTCAATGACAGACTTGGATAAGATTTTTGAGATTGAAGAATCCACCCAAATTCGGGAAGAAGTGCGATCGCGCCCGACCCGTGAGCAGCAACCCCATCCTACCCATCCATCGGTTAAATCCAAGACCAAGCGACTCATCGACATTGTTGGGGCATTAGTCGGACTAGGCATTACTGGCGTATTGTTCATTCCTATTGCGATCGCGATTCAGATCGATGATCCCGGCCCGCTATTATTTGGGCAAATCCGCTGCTCGTGGATGGGGAAGCGTTTTAAGATGTGGAAATTCCGCTCAATGGTTAGAAATGCCGAAGCGCTCAAACACCAAGTTGAAAATCAGGTGAGTGGGCCGCTGTTCAAAAACAAAAATGATCCCCGCATTACCCGCGTTGGGCGTTTTCTGCGGAAAACTAGCATGGATGAACTGCCCCAATTCTGGAATGTTCTGAAAGGCGATATGAGCCTTGTTGGAACTCGCCCTCCGACCCCGGATGAAATTGAAATGTATGAAATTCCGCAATGGCAGCGGCTGGATGTCAAACCGGGGATGACCGGAGAATGGCAGGTCAACGGGCGCTCTACGGTGAAAAGTTTTGAGGATGTCATTCGGCTGGATCTGAAGTATCAGCAAAATTGGAGCTTGATGTACGACCTGCAGCTCATTATCAAAACCATTGTGGTGTTATTTAATAAAAAATCCGGTGCTATGTAGTGACGCGGTTCCATCGCCGGACTATGAACCCTATCGATCGTCCCCCAACATCCTAAATGCTCTGGGACAGGTATCCTCTATTGGTAAGGATTTTGGCAGGTGTGGGCGACGCCCTACACCTGCCAAAGTTTTTGTATGAATACCACTGCCCGTTCTGGAATGTTTCGTTGTGGATAGCTGCGCAGAGGTGCAACGGTGTAAATCCTTAGCAAAACTCAGACAATTCGGTATTCTAAAGGTAGGCCATTCACGGAATGTCATACATCCGGATTAACTCTATGAAATGCATTATCAACCGCCGCGCTCAATTTTCGGCTAGCCATCGCTACTGGCTGCCCGAACTGAGCGATGACGAAAATACTCGCCGCTTTGGCCGTTGTGCTAAGGCTCCAGGGCACGGTCACAATTATGTCCTGTATGTTTCGATGGAAGGTGAACTTGATCAGTACGGCATGGTGCTGAACTTGTCCGATGTGAAGCAGGTCATCAAGCGCGAAGTGACGGGTCAGCTCGATTTTTCTTATCTCAACGACGTTTGGCCAGAACTGCAAGCCACCCTTCCTACCACAGAAAACCTGGCGCGAGTCATCTGGAACCGATTGGCTCCCCATTTACCACTCGTCAATATTCAACTGTTTGAACATCCTGAACTCTGGGCAGATTACCAAGGAACCGATATGAACGCACACCTCACTATTCGTACCCATTTTAGTGCTGCTCACCGGCTGGCGCTGCCGCACTTACCGTTAGAAGAAAATTTGGAAATCTATGGTAAGTGTGCGCGGGTGCATGGGCATGGGCATAACTATCACCTGGAGATTACGATCGCAGGTGAGATGGACGAACGCACTGGCATGATTGCAGACTTGGTGGCGTTCCAGAAGGCGATCGATGACTATGTCGTTGAGCCATTTGACCACACGTTCCTAAATTACGACATTCCCTATTTTGCTGAGATTGTTCCGACGGCGGAAAATATCGCGGTTTACATTCGGGATTTGTTGGAGGAACCGATTCAGCAGATTGGCGCAACGCTCTATAAAGTCAAGCTAATTGAAAGCCCGAATAATTCCTGTGATGTCTATGGTAAGTCGGTGGATAATGTGCCGGTGGCCGTGATGAACATCCAAGAGCCTGCTTTGGTTTAGCGATCGCTCCATTCTTGAACCATTTTTCAATCACTCCTTGACCGTACAGCGCTTTCTTCCAGATTTCCAGGTCAGGGGTAGTGGTACTTAAGAATTTTGGGTGGTGTGGGCAACGCCCACACCACCCAAAATCTTTACCAATAGAGGACGATCACGTTAGGAAGGGGCGCTAGCGTTGGGATGGTTTGGTGTTGGCTGAAATGCCGCTGACGTTGAGCAGATCGGGCAGGGTTGGGCAGAGGGGCGATCGCCCAAATACAGCCGGATTGGTTGGATTTTGATAAACAAAGTGACGATAGTTTAAGCAAAACCGATCCCATGCGGCCATTTGAATGCGGAACAGACGAATCAGAATATTGGCAAGCTGGATTGAGAGAGGAATCCGCAGGTAGATGCGATGGTTCAGGTAATCACAAATTTGAGCGATCGCATCATCGGCTTTAATCGGCGCATTGCCCAACACGAACTCGCGAGACGTACCGGGGGCAGGGGGATGATCCACCAAATGCACCACAACTTGAGCAATATCCTGAGCATGGATGAAATGAAAACTGCCATCCGCGCTAAAGAATCGGATCAGCGGCATCCATTTGAGTACATCCGCTAGACCTGCTGAAATCTGAGAGTAGGGTTTGTGAGCATCGCCACCGAAGACTAGGGTGGGAAATAGGGTAGTGACCTTGGGCGCGATCGCAAGCTGTTGTAGCCGTTGGTGGCACGTATATTTCGATCGTACATAGCCGGTTCCCAACTGTCCGGCTTCGGGCAAGGGTTGGTTATCACGCCCCAGAATACTGGCCGTTGAAAAGTACAATACCTGACGGCAGCGATCGCCGTCGAGCAGCGACAGCAGTTGTAGTGTTTTCGTGACGTTAATGTCGTAGGCGCGTTGTTCACCGCCCCAAGCGGTTGCAATCAGAATGGCAGTGTCCACCGTTTTGAGCAACTCTGCCTGATTCTGAATGGCATATAGATCGCCTTGAATGACATGGACGTTCGATCGCCCCTCTAGATTGAGTTTGAGTTTAGCTGGATCGCGCACCAGCAAAAATAGCTCGTGGAACGTTTGGTGCAGCAATAAATCAGTGATGTAATGCCCAATGCAGCCACTGGCTCCCGTGATAAAAATACGCTGACCCATATCCGCCATCGCTCTTCCTTGTACTGTCATAGCAAAGCGGGGCAACGCGATCGCCACCGTCTTATCTTACGCTGAGCATCAACCCGCCTCAGAATAGCTCAAACGACTGAGCGCTATGCGGCTGTCAATAATTGCTCGGCTTGCTTAGCCGTTTCAAAAAAGAAAGCAGCATTGTCCTCTGGGGTTCCCTGGAGAATGCCGTGACCCAGGTTTAGGATATGACCTTGCTTACCAGCTTTGCGAATGGTGTCAATAATGCGATCGCGAATAATAGCCTTAGAACCGAATAAGATACCTGGATCGATATTGCCCTGAACGCCAATGTCAGGGCCAAGGCGGCGGCGTGCATCCGCCATGTCCACCGTCCAATCTACGCTGACCATATCCACACCCGATTGACCCATTCGTTCTAGAATACCGGCACTGCCGCTGATATAAAGAATCAATGGCGTATCGGGGTGAGTCGCCTTAACTTGGCGAATCACTTGCTGCTGGTAGGGCAGTGCAAAGGTGTCATAGTCTTGCGGGCTAAGCTGACCAGCCCAGGAATCAAACAACTGCACGACCTGCGCCCCGGACTCAATTTGGTAGCGTACATACACAGCGATCGCATCGGCAACGTGACTAAGGAACGCATGCAGCACATCGGGTTCAGAAAACGCCATGCGCTTAATGGTGGCATAGTCTTTAGAGCTTTTACCCTCAATTGCGTAGGCGGCCAACGTCCAGGGGGAACCCACAAAGCCTAGCACCGCTGCCTCATTACCAACCTCTTGCCGCAGGGTTTGCAAAATGGTGCGAATAAACGGCAACGATTCATCTGGATTGAGCGGATGCAGTTGACTCACCTGATCCATTGTGCGGATGGGGTCATCAATCATGGGCCCTTTGCTTTCTACAATGTCAAAGGGGATGCCAATTCCCGGCAGCGGCGTGAGAATGTCTGAAAACATGATCACACCATCAGGACGAAAGGCCCGCCAGGGTTGCAAAGAAATTTCGATCGCCAAATCAGGATTTTCAGAGCGTTCGCGGAACGACGGATACTTTTCGCGCAGATCCCGATAAACTTTCATGTATCGTCCAGCCTGACGCATCATCCATACAGGAGGCCGATCCAACACCTCACCACGGGTTGCCCGCAGTAAATAGGGAACCTGATTCGATCCGCTCATCTTGACTCCAAACTATTTTTACGATTCTTAGCTGATGTAAACGCATCTGCTAGCTTAACATTCAGCGATCGCCCGAATTCATGGCACTACCTTACAAAACATTAAGAGAACACAACATCAAGCGACCCTCAAAGCCTGTCAGTCATCCGTTGCGATCGCAACCGCCTACCGCCCTGATATAGCGCTCAGCAAAAATCCTATGTTCTCAGTCGGGCCACTGCTATATGGGCATCACTAGCTGAATGTGGCAGTTTCGCGCACAAATGCTTAAGCTTAGGATGATCTGAGCAGGGTTGCCACAACTGATGGATTATCATGAGTTACCGATTTGGATACCCAGCGCTGCGTCAGTAGTGCCGCTTGCATCTTCAGACTGGTTGCGAAATAGCGAAAGAAATCACTGGCCCACACAGCAACGGTTTCAAGGATTTGAATTAAAATCGCTGAAATGCTTTCCAAAAAAGGGTTACAAGAATTTTGAATGCTAATTCACCATCGGTATAGCGTTATTAGACTTTTGCGTGATTGAGTTTGGGTTGAACCTCAATGAAAACGGCATCCTACCAACAGCACCTGCGATCGCTCAATAACGATCTCCAAACCCTCCTCCAGCAAGACTTTCCCATCACAGCCGAAGTGCGCTGCTTGGTGAAGGAGGGCAAGCTGCTGGTCTTAGCTCAGCACCCAGATGAGGTGGCTCTTGATCCAAAACGAGTTTTTTCGAGTTTGAAACGGGCGCTCCAAGACCAAAGCTACGACCTGATTAACCAATTTTCGGCCGGAACCGGGCAGCTTGCAATTCAGCTTTATTTGCGGGCTAGCGGACACGATCAACCCTATGCCTACCATCCGTTTGAGATTAGCGCGATCGCTCCCCAACCCAGGGCAGACGAGGCTGACTTTTTTGGCACTGACCCAGATGATGAACCCGATCGCGATGATATGGGTTTAGATGACGACCCCATGCCCGTTTCCCAATCCTCGCGGCGGTTGCAGGTCTCAAAATCATGGCTGATGGGCGGCGCTGTGGCGGGTCTTGTGGCGATCGCAGGGTTAGCCTATGCCGTGACTCGTCCCTGTGTGATTGGAGAATGCCGACCGCTGCAAGAGGCAGAGCAGCTTCACCAATCTGCCCAGGCGCAAATGGAAACAGTCGAGTCTGCCCAGGATGTGCGAGACATTCAGTCTCAGTTGCAACGCGCCAGCGAAGTAACAACCGTGATTCCGCAATGGTCTAGCCGCTATGGAGAGGCAGCCGTTTTACGCGACCTGTACGACTATGATGCACGGGTGATTCAACAGATTGCGGATGCTCAAACGGCGGCTTTTTCCGCTGCCCAGATGAGCCAAAATCCACCCCACCCCATCGAAACATGGCGAGAGGTTCGGGATGCCTGGGAGAAAGCGATCGCCCATCTTGAAGCGGTGCCGCCAGACAGTGCCATCTACCCATTTGCCCAGCGCAAGCTAGATGAATATAGCAATAACCTCAACGCCATCAATCGCCGCATTCAGGCCGAGCAAGACGCTCAAAGCCGCCTGAGAACAGCGCAAGAACTAGCAGCACGTGCAATGCAGGAGGCTCCATCCAATACGGTGGAAGACTGGCAGGCGGTCTACGTCCTGTGGCAGACCGCCGTTGGTCATTTGCAAAATGTGCCACTTCAGACCACGAGCTACCCCCAAGCTCAACCCCTCCTCGATCGCTACCAGCAGGAATGGGCCGCCGTGCGCGATCGCCAAGCGCAGACTGATAGGGCTGCAACCGCCTATCGCCAATCCATTGCGTTTGCTGATCAGGCCGCTGCTTATGAACGAATCAATCAATGGACACAAGCGGTGACCGCGTGGCGCAATGCCCTCGATTTTGCCCAACAGACTGAGGGAACGGCATATCACGATCAGCTCCAGCCCATGATGGAGTTTTATACGATCGCCCTGGAAGATGCCCAAAACAACTTAGCGCTGGCGATCGCGACCCAAACTGCGACCCGCCAACTGCAAGCCCTCTGTCAGGGAGCTGTACCAGCCTGTCGCTACGCCGAGCAAGACGGGGTGATGCAAGTGCGGGTGAGTCCGTCTTATCAATCTACGGCGGCGATGTTTCCAGCGACCAGCGATCGGGCGATGCCGGTAACGGCCCTCTCAACTTCAATGGATGCTTTGCTCAACCGCATTGCTCAAGTGGGAGATGCTGCAAATCTGTCCATTGATGTTTACAATGCCGATGGTTCGTTATTTGGTCGATATGTGCCGAGGCTATCGGGCTATGTGCCGCCGACCTACATTCACGTGCTGAACGCCGAGCCGACTGCGAGTGATTCCTAGTTGATTGAGATTTGTGGTTCAGTTTGCTTTCTCAAGCGCTATCCATAGGGCAGAATCATAAACAGCGATCGGCAGTCCGTCCTAAGACACATCGAAGACCTTGGATGCGTCTTTGATGCCATTGGGCTGAGCGAACCGTTTTTGGTAGTGGTATCTATGCCAGGATTTTGGGTGGTGTGGTGCCTACTACCAAAAGTCCTTAATAATGGAGGACTACCCCGTTTTTGACGATCAATTCTGGTGTAAGTGAGTGAGCTATATTCCGCCGTTAGACCTAACCCAGCAGTATCAACAGATTGAAGCTGACGTCCGCCAAGCTGTAACCGATGTATTGTCCTCCGGTCGATACATCAACGGCCCGGTGGTACAAACCTTTGAGGAACAGTTTGCGGCCTACACGGGCACGGCTCACTGCATTGGCTGTAATTCCGGAACCGATGCCCTGTTTTTGGCCATGCGGGCCTACGGCATTGGGGCTGGTGATGAGGTGATTACCTCGCCTTTCACCTTCATCTCTACTGCTGAAATGATCAGCGCCGTGGGTGCAACGCCTGTGTTTGTGGATGTTGATGCGGCAACCTTTAATCTTGATCTCACCCAAGTTAAGGCGGCGATCACCGATCGCACTAAGGCGATTATTCCGGTGCATCTGTTTGGGCAACCGGTAGATATGACCCAACTGATGGCGATCGCCGATGCCCATGCCCTGATTGTGATTGAAGACTGTGCCCAAGCGACGGGAGCCGATTGGCAGGGGCAGAAAGTGGGCAGTGTCGGTCATGTGGGCTGTTTTAGCTTTTATCCCACCAAAAATTTAGGAGCCTGTGGCGACGGCGGCGCTATAACGACTAATGATGATGCGATCGCCCAAAAGCTGCGAATTTTGCGCAATCACGGTCAACCCCAAACCTATATTCACTCCGACATTGGCGTAAATAGCCGTCTTGATGCTATTCAAGCGGCCATCCTAACTATTAAGCTGCGCTATTTGGATCAATGGAATCATCAACGCCAGGCGATCGCCGCTCGGTATGGAGCGCTGCTGGCTGACGTTGAGGGTGCTGTGGCACCAGGGGCGATCGCCGGTGGATCGCCTGTTTGGCATCAGTACACGATTCGGCTAACGGCTGAGGGTGTTGATCGATCCTATCGCGATCGCATTCGTCAACAATTGCAACATCAGGGCATCGGCTCTATGATTTATTACCCGGTGCCGCTTCATCTCCAGCCAGTGTATGCCCATTTGGGCTATCCTGCTGGACAGTTCCCTGTCGTAGAACGGGTAGCCCATCAAGTTCTGTCGCTGCCCATGTTCCCCGAACTGACCCCAATGCAACAGGAGCAGGTGATCAGCGGCCTTCGTTCTGCCATTGCGATCGCCGCCAGCCCAGCCCCGGTTTAGAAATACTCCCTGCTTGACTGACAAAAGATTTTGTATTGAGCGCGAAGACCGCATACAAGATTTTAGACAAGAGTCAGGTTCCCCGAACCGCGCGGTGGTTAGGGTTTAGAAAGTTTTGTTAGTCAACTAGGGGATACCACAGCTCATTATTCGATTCAGCTTTCTTATCCAACGCCATTTCCCCATTAACCCCATTTTTATTTTATCCACCATGACAACCGCACCTGCCACAACTGACTGGTCTGCTTTGCTGGCTCAACTGCTCAACCGCCAGTCCTTAGAGCGTCAGCAGGCCGCCGACCTCATGCAAGGCTGGCTCGATGAGGCGATTCCGCCGGTTCTTTCCGGCGCGATCCTAGCATCAATTCAGGCAAAAGGCGTTTCGGCAAATGAGCTTGCAGGTATGGCACAGGTGTTGCAGTCCCAATCCTTGGGCGGGCAGTTTGACCCGTCTACCTTACCTTCACCCCGCATTGATACCTGCGGTACGGGGGGCGATGGCGCATCGACCTTCAATATTTCAACTTGTGTGGCCTTCGTGGCCGCCGCCGCTGGCGTTGCGGTCGCTAAACACGGCAATCGGGCAGCGTCTAGCAAAGTTGGGTCGGCAGATGTGTTGGATGCCATGGGAATCAATTTGGGGGCTGATCCGACAGCGGTGCAAGCTGCCCTCAGCGAAGTGGGCATCACGTTTCTGTTTGCACCGGGCTGGCATCCTGCCATGAAAGCTGTTGTGCCCATCCGCAAGACTTTGAAAGTTCGCACGGTCTTCAATCTGCTTGGACCATTGGTGAATCCGCTCAGGCCTTCTGGGCAGGTTTTGGGCGTGTTTGACCCTGATATGGTGGACGTGATGGCAAATGCGCTGAACCAGCTTGGTATTCCAGATGCGATCGTGCTGCACGGTCGCGAAACGCTGGATGAGGCCGGGCTGGCGGCTCCAACTGATTTGGCCGTTGTCAGCGGCGGCGCTGTTACATCTGTGGTGCTTGACCCAGCCGAGTTGGGCCTTGCGACTGCGCCCACGGCTGCACTAAAGGGGGGCGAACTTCAAGATAATGTAGATATTATGACTGCCGTTCTGCAAGGTAAGGGTACAGTGGCCCAAATGGATGTGGTGGCGCTCAATGCGGCTCTAGCGTTGAAGGTTGGCGGGGCGATCGCAGCTTCAGACTGCCCCAGCGATACTTATCGGCAGGGCATCATCAAAGCAAAAGAAATCCTGAATAGCGGGGCCGCCTGGGATAAGCTTCAGGAATTAGTGACTTTCTTGAAATAACTTGAAATAAGTGATTGAAACCCAAATAGCTAAAAACGCATGGGGCGATCGCATCTCTTGTGTCATGCATCTCAGTCAGGCTTCATACAGCTCAAGCGGCAGCCCGTCGGGGTCTTGAAAAAAGGTAAATCGGCGATCGGTAATGGCATCAAGGCGAATGGGTTCGATCGCAACTCCTTTTTCTGTCAGGGCGGCAACGGTTGCGTCTAAGTTATCGACCCGAAAAGAGAGATGCCTCAGTCCGCAGGCTTCAGGGCGGCTAGGGCGGCTAGGCGGGTTAGGAAAGGAAAATAGTTCGATCGCATCCCGTTCACCGACGCGCAAATCCAGCTTGTATGAGTTTCGTGCAGCTCGATAAGTTTCATGAATGATTTCAAAGCCCAAAATTTCTGTATAGAACCGCTTTGAGGTTTCATAATCTGAGCAAATAATAGCAACATGGTGAAAACCGGCTGTGTTCATGGGCGCTCCACTAAATCTGAGTTACCGTCAACCTACGGAATAGACCAGTCGGGGTAGTCCTCTATTGGTAGGGATTTTGGGTGGTGTGGGCAACGCCCACACCACCCAAAATCCTTACATGAATACCACTACCCAAGTTGAATAACAATTCTAACCAATTCTTGATGTAGATTTCTTGATATAGATTGACTCTGCGAGATGGTTTCCGCAGGAACCTAGATTGATTGACAAAAGAGTCTACACTGCAAGCAGAAACCTCGTCCCTCAAGGATTTTATAGCAAGTCCATCGGACAAAACCCAAAAAAGAATACTCAGACCAGTGACCAATAAAACTGAGTCAGATTTCGGATCTCATCCTGCATCTTGGTCGATAACGTCTGATACCAAAGTCTGGTTGCAGATACCAAAATCAGATGAGTTGTCTTCACAGACAGGAATACGATTGCTGATTTGATTTTTGGGGTGTGCTTGTCCGAATTTGCGATGACATCACTCCACCAAGACCGTATCCATCGTCTTGATGGAGTCAACACATCGATTTACCAACGGTTCCTCTAGCGGATTCCACAGGCGCGTTCAACCGACTGTTGTTCCGCTGAATAGGAGGGGCGATATCTGGGGCAATATCTTTGGATACAGTCCTTCGAGCATCCACTGCGTTCACAAGATGTGGAGGCTGTTGGCCTACGGCAACGATGTGAATCTGACCTGGATCGCTCTAAGAGGCCCTAATGCTGTTTAGCGAAGGAGATCCTCA
>CAYSIR010000064.1:0-2728 GCA_964431105.1 uncultured Leptolyngbya sp.
ACCAATAGAGAACCAATAGAGGACTGCCCGCGATGGTGCGATGCACAGCCCGCCCAGCCTCAACCAGTCAGTTTTTCAGAGTCCTCAAGGCTAGGGTGGATTGTGCCCCGGTTTGTGCGAGCAGCATGAATGCTAGGTCAACCCCGCCGACTATCGCAGTTGCTATTCTGTTGAGAGCAGGGGATGCAGGACGGCTTAGATGTCCCGCAAAACATCCCTAGCTGCTTGGCGCTCATCAGCGGTTCGGGGTAAGGCTATTGCCCCAAGTAGGCTTCTAGGACGACGGGATTGGTTTGGATGTCGTGGGGGGTTCCATGGGCTAGGTTGCGCCCTTCGGCTAAAACCCAGACGCGATCGCACAGTGACATGATGACATCCATATTGTGTTCAATCACCAGAAACGTCATGCCCTCTTGGTTCCAGCGTTGGATATGCTCACAGATTTGCCGAATCAGGGTAGGGTTGACCCCGGCGGCCGGTTCATCCAGCAAAATCAGCTTGGGGTTTACCATCAGCGCCCGCGCCATTTCTAATAGCTTGCGCTGACCGCCGGAGAGCGATCCGGCATAGTCGTTTGCCATGTGAATCAGCCCGACTGATTCTAGCAATTCCAATGCTCGTCGCCGCTGATGCCGTTCTTCTTTTGCGACCTGGCGCGATCGCAGCCAGACGTTCAGCATATTCTCACCGGTTTGGTGCTGGGTGGCGAGCAGCATATTGTCCAATACCGACAGCCGCGACAGCACTCGCGCCACCTGAAACGTGCGAATAAGACCCTGTTGAGCAATTTGGTGAGACGGTAGGGTATGAATCGGCGCTCCATCAAACATCACCGTGCCGCGATCGGGCTGGATAAAGTTCACCAGCAGGTTAAACAGCGTCGTTTTGCCAGCGCCATTCGGCCCGATCAACCCGGTGATGCTGCCTTGGGGAACCTCCAGCGTGGCATTATCCACAGCCCGAATGCCACCAAAGGATTTACACAGCCCTTGGGCGGAGAGTAGCGGCGGCAGGGATGGATCAACGATGCGATCGCGGCTGGTTTGGTCAACGGGAGAACCCGACGACGGGACATTATCGACCAAGAGTCAGTTCCTCCTTCTTGCCTAAAATTCCCTGCGGTCGCCAGACCATCAGCACCATGAGCAATAGCCCGATCATCATGACGCGAAACGCGCCCAGCCGAGCATCATCTAGCGGCACAATATCCGACAATATAAACCGGGTTAAACTTTGATACGCCCAAAAGATAGCCGCACCGAGCAAGGTTCCTACGTTATTACCAGCGCCGCCCAGCACTACGATAGTCCAAGCATTAAATGTAACCAGAGGCAGGAAATTATCTGGGTAAACCACCGTAAGCTGCCAGGCGTAGAGCGATCCGGCAATCCCAGCAATTAGCCCGCCCAGCATAAAAGCTTGCAGCTTATACCAAAAAACATTTTTGCCCAAGGCCCGCGCTACTTCTTCATCTTCGCGCACGGCTTTGAGGACTCGCCCCCAGGGCGATCGCACCAAGGTCTGCACCACCACGTACAGCACCGTCACCACCACCACCGAAATCCACATCAGCCCATTTTTGGTGGGATTGCTGGAATAGCTGTACAGGGCCATCACGGCAATGCTCGTCACCCAAGCGCCGATAACAGACAGCGCGATTGATGCCACCAACGCCAGCGCCGTTGTATGTTCAGGCAGTACAGCAATAAACCGCCGCGCCAGCCACAGATACAGCGCAATTAGCCCCGCGATCGCGGCTGCGAGCAATAACCCTAGCGCCCAGTTGGGCAACGTTGCCGCTGCTTTAAGCGATCGCGCCCCCCAGCCGATGCCAATCATCAGCGCCACGAGCGTGCCCAGATATGTCCCAACGGGTAGCGCACTGGCTATCATCTGCGATCGCTCTGCTTTCCGAATATTGGCCAACATCCAGCGCCACAGTTGCCCATAGGCAATGCCCACAATGCCCAGCAGGATTACAATCATGGCAATGCGCGTACCCAAGGTCGGGTTAAACTGACCGAGGGGCAGAGGATAGCGCTGTACCCCAAACGGGCCACGGGTCAGCCATTCTTCATTCAGGGCAATCAGCCGAATAATTTCAGATACGCCGATAGTGACGATCGCCAAATAATCGGTCCGCAGGCGCAGGGTCGAACAGCCAATCACAAACCCAAGCGCTGCCGCGAGCAGCGCCCCAGCCACGACCGAACCAAGAATTTGTAGCGGCGTTGGCAGCCACGGCACATCAAACGAGCTGAGGAGCGCGGTTGTGTATGCACCGAGGGTCATAAAAGCAACGTGGCCAAAGTTAATCAGCCCCGTAAATCCCCATTGCAGATTTAGCCCCAGCCCAAAGACGGAGAAAATTGCGGTGAAAATAATAAGCGAGATGACGTATCCTTCCATGTCGCGTTGGTTTCAATGTGCGATCGCTCAGCCACGTACCCAAACCCAGTCACCGTCAAGGCAATTGGCAATCAGTATTGGCAATCAGTATTGGCAATCAGCGAAGACGGCCGTATGAATTAGTCCTGAATTTTACCGCATCTGTGCCGGTTGCGAAGATCGCTCACTAACCCCGCTGACCTTGAATCTGCCTTAAAATCCCATCGTCTGGAGAGACAGGTCGCTACACTGAGATGAATTCCATTCCCTGAGTATGGCAAATGCTTAGCCATTGCTCTACATCGGTGATAGTATCTAGCGATTTGGATTGTAATTTGGA
>CAYSIR010000064.1:2828-18854 GCA_964431105.1 uncultured Leptolyngbya sp.
ATTTGGATTGTAATTTGGACTGTGATTTGGATCGTAATTTGAATGATGGGAAGAGTTCTTCCAGAACCCTTCTTAGTTGATAGCGACCGGTCAGGCTGTGACTTGGCTGTGTGTGACTTGGCTGTGTATAGATAAGCCTCTGGCGGCGGATTGCGACGGGCGTGAACCGCTCAATGAATCAGTCAGTTCTGAATGCATAACTGGGAGTTTTTATGGACGCTTTAGCACTCTGGCAACGGTACCAAGATTGGTTGTACTACCATGACGGGCTGGGGTTATATCTCGACATCAGCCGAATGCGGTTTGATGAGGCTATGGTCAATTCACTGCGCCCCAAATTTGAGAAAGCGTTTGCAGATATGGCGGCTTTGGAAAACGGGGCGATCGCCAACCCTGATGAACAGCGCATGGTAGGGCATTACTGGCTACGAGATCCAGACCTAGCGCCAAATGACAATCTCCGTCATGAAATCGTAGACACCCTCGAACGCATCCAAACCTTTGCCCACAAAATCCACACGGGCGAGATCCATCCCCCCCAGGGCGGCAAGTTTACGGACGTATTGTCAATTGGTATTGGCGGATCGGCTCTTGGCCCGCAGTTTGTGGCAGAAGCGCTGGTGCCAGAGGCGGCCCCTCTCTGCGCTCATTTTATCGATAACACTGACCCGGCCGGTATCGATCGCACCCTAGCCGAACTGGGCGATCGCTTGGTTTCAACCTTGGTGATTACCACCTCTAAGTCCGGCGGCACGCCCGAAACCCGCAACGGGATGCTGGAAGTGCAAAACGCTTATCAAATGCGCGGGCTAGAATTTCCCAAGTATGCGATCGCCACCACCGGATTCGATAGTGACCTGGATAAGCTGGCCAAAGCTCAAGGCTGGATCGCCACCTTTCCCATGCACGACTGGGTGGGCGGCCGCACCTCCGAAATGTCGGCGGTGGGGCTATTGCCCGCCGCGCTGCAAGGCATCGACATCCAAGCCATGCTAAACGGCGCAAAAGAAATGGATGCAGCCACCCGTAGCCCCCGCATTGAAGACAACCCGGCCGCCCTCCTTGCCCTGAGTTGGCACTACGCGGGCAACGGCAAGGGCGAAAAAGATATGGTCGTTCTGCCGTACAAAGATAGTCTGCTGCTATTTAGCCGCTACCTACAGCAGTTGGTGATGGAATCAATAGGAAAAGAGACAGATCTAGATGGCCGCACCGTTTATCAAGGCATTGCGGTGTATGGCAACAAGGGCAGCACCGACCAACACGCCTATGTGCAACAACTGCGGGAAGGTGTGCCGAATTTCTTCGTGACGTTTATCGAAGTGCTGGGCGATCGCGCCGGTCATTCCATTGAGGTAGATGATAGAGCCACCAGCGGCGACTATCTTTCGGGGCTATTGCAGGGCACACGCCAAGCGCTCTACGACAACCATCGCGATTCCATCACCGTCACCATTCCAACCGTAAATGCCGATACCGTTGGTGCATTGATTGCGCTATACGAGCGGGCAGTCGGTCTCTATGCGTCTTTAGTGAATATCAATGCTTACCATCAACCTGGGGTAGAGGCGGGCAAAAAGGCGGCGGCCACGGTCTTGAGTTTGCAGCGGCAGGTGATGGATGTGCTGCAATCGTCCGACCAACCGCTGTCCCTCGCGGCTGTGGCTGAGCAGGCTGGCCATCCTGACCAAGTTGAGACGATTTATCGCATTGTGCGACATCTTCATGCTAACCAGCGGGGCATTGTGCTGAAAGGCGATTTGGCTCGCCCCAGCAGTCTGGCGATCGCCCGTGCCTAGTGCCCGCTGACCGTGAACGAACAACGAATGCCAGCGGCATCAGGCGATCGCTGGCGTTCGTATCATCTAACGCATCCAATCACGACCCCACTTCTGCCCGTCTTTTCTCGTAATACTGCTGGTGGTCATCAGCGGCTAGGTAGAACGTAGAAATCGGGCGGATTTCAGTGCGAATGGGGCGATCGTACCGTCCAGAGTCGGCCAAGCGCTGTTTGCTGGCGCGGGCCTGCTCTTCTTGATGAGGACTGTGAAAAAAAATCATCGATCGATACTGCGGCCCTTTGTCGGGCCCCTCTCGATCGAGCTTGGTTGGGTTGTGAATGCTCCAAAAGACTTCAAGGAGGCGCTCATAGCTGATGCGATCGCTATCATATTCAATTTGCACCGCTTCGACGTGCCCCGTCATGCCGCTGCACACATCAAGATAACCGGGGTTGAGCCAGTCTCCTCCAGTGAAGCCCACAGCAGTATTTAAAACACCGGGCAGTTCCCGAAAAGCGGCCTCTACGCCCCAAAAGCATCCGGCGGCAAATGTTGCCTGGTTGTTAAGCGTTTCGATCGTTAGCATTGGGTGAAAATCCTCTGGCGGGTTTAGAGTAATCTGGACAGCTAAATAGCCGAGTGCTATCTAAAGACTCTTCCCTGAAACCAACATGGACTGACACGGTAGGAAACAGATGAGTATCTAATCTATTGTAAAAGGCGGTGCTGTGGCAATCTGCCCGATCGCACCTTGATCGGCTAAATCGCGATCGCCCTCATGAACACTGGCATAGACACGGATAGACGCTGCGATTGCTCTGCTGCCAGGATGGCGGATTGGCAGAGATAGGAAGCCAGGCAAAACGGCTGTAATGCCTGAATGGACGACCGTTGGCAATCTTTCACCGGTGGCAGCACACATAGACAGCGATCGCGCTATTGCTCTACGGGCAGCATAGGAAAACTTAAGGTCATGCCATCAGCACAGCCCAGGGCTGACACTACAGATAATGGGGCAAGATGGGGGCGCTTCGTGCGATCGCCCTAGTTTAGGGTCGTCCCTTGCTCGTTATGCGTGCAAGGGATGCCGCTATCCTTTTGCTGCTGGAGCCGTCAGCCCCAAACAACATGAAGAAATGCAACAATCTTGGTTAAAAGAATTGGGTAATTCTGCGAACGCTTGCCCCCACCGATGAACAGAATAGACCGTGATTACCCGGAACTTATCAAGAAAAAATCAGCAAGATGGCGGATCAGAATTCATTAGGCTGATGCAGTGCGATCGCCCATTCAGTCGCTATGGTAGGAAAGCAATGAAACAGCCTGGAACGGGTCGCTAGTGCCTGCAAGCCTCTATGAACCCTCGGTAATGGCAGATCTAGCGTGTGAAATCAAAAATCTGAAAAATCGTCACCACATCAGCATTCATACGATTCATCATTACTCTCAATGAGAGCTGAAATGATGTGTCAATTGTCAACCATTTAATCACCATTTCTCTAGTGCCATTGTTCAACTGCCTAATCCTTTTCTGTGTTTATATAGATTGGATAATCGGCTACTGAATAGCTTGCCTAGCGTACTTTTTCAGATTTGTTACGCTTGGGGCATGAGATAGCATCCATCCCGCATCGAGAGCGTTAGAATCAGTTCAGTCTTTTCAGGATGCAGTCCTTCTTTGTCCTGAGCCGTGAACTGATCAGTCAACCAGCTAATCTGGGAGCGGGTAGGTTGCTTTGTTTACAGGTGATTGAGTTATGGAGATTGCCTTCCTTCACCGCTGCTTCATATCGGGTTGGGCGTTAGGGGCGATCGCATCATTTCACACCGTTTTTCAGGCAATCATTAAAAGATACATATCTAACGATTCAGATTTCTGAATCCATATCAGAATCCATATCAGACAGTTTTTGACTCACAGGAGCATGAGGAGCGCGGCATGACTCAGGCTAACAACGTACTCGAAACGATTGAACAGCCCACAAATGAATTGGATCTCCTATTGGGTGGAGAGCCTGCCAATGATGACATCTACGACGAACCCGCAGACGACGATGAGCCGAAAGCGGAAGCAAAGGGCAAAACGAGCCGCCGTCGCACCCAATCCAAGAAAAAGCACTATACAGAAGATTCCATTCGGCTGTACTTGCAGGAAATTGGGCGAATTCGTCTACTCCGAGCGGATGAAGAAATCGAACTGGCTCGGAAAATTGCGGATTTGCTAGAGCTGGAGCGCGTACATGACAAGTTAATGGATCAGCTCTCCCGCGAACCGAGCGATCGCGAATGGGCTGAAGCGGTGGATATGGAGCTACCTAAGTTCCGTCGTCGCCTGTACCTGGGCCGCCGAGCTAAGGACAAAATGGTGCAGTCCAACCTGCGTTTGGTTGTATCCATTGCCAAGAAGTACATGAATCGTGGACTATCGTTCCAAGATTTGATTCAGGAAGGCAGTTTGGGGTTAATTCGGGCTGCTGAAAAGTTTGACCACGAGAAAGGGTACAAGTTTTCAACCTATGCAACGTGGTGGATTCGTCAGGCGATTACGCGGGCGATCGCCGATCAGTCTCGGACAATCCGACTGCCGGTTCACCTATACGAAACCATCTCTCGCATCAAGAAAACCACGAAACTGCTCTCTCAAGAAATGGGTCGCAAGCCTACTGAGGAAGAAATTGCGACTCGCATGGAGATGACCATCGAGAAGCTGCGGTTTATTGCCAAGTCCGCCCAGTTGCCCATTTCACTAGAAACGCCCATTGGTAAAGAGGAAGATTCTCGCCTAGGCGACTTCATTGAGTCAGATGGCGAAACACCAGAAGACCAGGTATCCAAAAGCCTTTTGCGCGAAGACTTGGAAGGCGTTTTGGGAACGCTTAGCCCCCGCGAACGAGATGTGCTGCGGTTGCGCTATGGTCTAGACGATGGCCGCATGAAGACTCTTGAAGAGATTGGGCAAATCTTTAATGTGACCCGTGAACGAATCCGCCAGATTGAGGCAAAGGCGCTACGGAAGCTGCGCCACCCAAATCGCAACAGTGTCCTCAAGGAGTACATTCGCTAAGCCTTTCTTTAGTGCCCTAGGTTGGGCGCGATCGCCCGTTGGCGATACTCAAGCCTAAGCCTACTCTCTAAGGGTAGGCTTTTTTGTGGACGTTGGATTCTAATAGTGGATTCTAATGGTGGATTCTAAGCAAACGATAGGGGGCCGCCCGGCTGCCTTATTGGAATGGGGGCAGCGCACGTATGTGATGGGTGTGTTGAATGTTACGCCAGACAGCTTCAGTGATGGCGGACAGTTTAATACACAGGCGGCGGCGATCGCCCAAGCGCGGCGTATGGTGACAGCAGGAGCCAGCATTCTGGACATTGGCGGTCAATCTACCCGACCCAATGCTGAGGATGTGTCGTTACAGGAAGAACTGCAACGAGTAGTGCCGGTGATTCGTGCCATTCGGGCAGAGCCGGACTTATCAAATTGTCCCATTTCGGTGGATACCACTAAGGCAGCGGTAGCTGAGGCGGCGATCGCAGCGGGAGCGACCCTTGTAAATGACATTTCGGGGGCCCTGTTTGATCCGACGATGCTTGAAACGGTAGCAGCATTGGGTGTGTCGATCGTGCTGATGCATATTCGAGGCACACCCAAAACCATGCAGCAGCTAACCCAGTATGACGATGTGGTGGCAGACGTGGCCGCTGCGCTGAAGGAACGAGCTGCCGCCGCGATCGCAGCAGGTATTCAACCCGATCGCATTATTCTCGATCCGGGGATTGGCTTTGCCAAAACTGTTGACCAGAATTTAGCGCTATTGCGAGGCATTCCAACGCTGCGATCGCTGGGGCATCCATTGTTGATTGGTCCATCCCGCAAAAGTTTTATTGGTCATATCCTCAATCAGCCGGAGCCAACCCAGCGAGTTTGGGGGACAGCGGCGGCCTGCTGTGCAGCGATCGCCCATCATGCCGATATTGTACGGGTGCATGATGTGGCCGAAATGGTAGATGTGTGCCGCGTAGCAGATGCAATTTGGCGAAGATAGCGGCGGGGATCAGCCACTAGCCAATAATTATCAAAATCACTCCGGCAATGAAACAGCCAATCATGCCGTAGTAGGCAATTTTTGCGCCTTTTTCTGCCGATGTAGTCAGTTCCTCATCCGTTTTCAATGAGATGAGAAATGGCTTATCTGCATTAACAGGCTTTTGCAACACTAAATTACCAGCACTATCACTAACGGTCGCCAGGATAAACACTTGGCGATTCAAAGGCAAAATATGTTCAGTATAGCGATAGCCTAATGTCCGTCTGCCGCTTTTGGCAGGTGACACCGTGATTGACAGCCCCCCAAAGGTTAACCGATTACCGGTTCGCTCTCCATCCTGAAACTCATCAAGCACTTTAATACTGTCAATCGTGCTGCCGTGAGGGTTCACTTCGATGTGACCCGTGGCATCTTCAAGAATGAAAGGAATCGATTGCTGATTACTGGAAAGGGTTTCAGAGGAGCGCTGGGTTTTATGGGTGGTTTTGCCATCCTTATCACGCTTCGTCACTGTTTCCTCATACTCTCGCCTGACGGTCATTTTATAATGCACGCACGGCTCTCGTTTCAGTTCTGAAGTCAGGGGATGATCACAGCGAATTGTGCCAATGAGTTTGATGTAGTCGCGCCAACTGCCGCTACCAATTTCTTCAGCGATCGCCCCTGCGGTTTGTTCGAGTTCAGCCACAGTAGTTGGACGGGCGGACTTGAGGCTGAATGCCCGATCCTTTTGACGTTTTTGAACAAAAAATAGAATGATGCCAATAGCAATCAGAATGAATCCAAGGGTTTTCATACTTGTGAACTCTCAGCCGTACTATGGTGTGTTTGCGTTGTATGGTGCTTGATCTTGCTGATGAAACAGGGCAAGCGGGAATGTCCAAACCATGCAAACTATGGATAGTGTGGGCGAAGTCGTTGATGTTCTCACGCTTTTGCAATAGTTAGTTACAAAATGCTTCGCCTATCGCTGATGAACCTGGAAGGGGATGCATGCGCTTTAATAGGGGCTTTAGCATGGCGAGGCGTGACGATTGCTGAGCAGACAAACCAAGCGATCCAAACAGCAGCCAGCGAGGCCTTAGGGGGTAGAAGAGGTATCCGTCACAATGCGATCGCCTGTCAGAGGCTCTGTGGAGAGTTCTGTAGAAGCATCTGCGGCTTGGGATATTTCTGGCGAGAGAGGTGTAGACGCGATCGCCTCATCAGGATGGAAGCGCGGATGCAGTAAGCGTTGAACGGGGCGATCGCCCTGGAGGTGAGATTCAACAATTTCGGCAGCATCCTCTGGCTTAACGCGGCAATACCAAACCTGGTCGGGCATGACCTGCACCGTTGGGCCAGAGCCACATTGCCCTAAGCAGCCGCTACTGGCGATCAGTACACCAGGGGGAGCGCTCGCTTGCAGCGCTGCCAAAACATCAGGCGAGTAGTTCCGCTCACAGGAACGGTGCTGACAAACCATCACACAGCGGCGTTTGGCGGGTGGAGTAGAAGAAGTCACAACACAAATAAGCTAAACCAACAGGCTGTTCCACGCGGCTGGCTCAGTCTTAGCCTAACCGTTTCAAGTAAGCCAGGGTGAACAAATAGTTCAGGCGAGTCGATGCAGCCTAGACCTGGCTTGAAGGGTAAGTGACCTAGCTCAGACCCGAATTTGAATCTGTCTGGGGGTTGATGAGGCGATCGAGCAGGCTCCCAAACGACTGACGAAATTGGCGCTGTCGCCGCCACCGCTGGAACTCTCGCTCGTAGGCTTCGCTGTCTGTATGGAGGGTCTTCCATGTATCCAGTGAGAGCGCAAGCCCCCAGCCCAGCACAACGTAGAGCGACCATGTCGCTGACCCGGTTGAGATCCAGTCTAGCCCAACTAAAAAGATATTAATGATGGTGTATTTGATGCAGTGCTGCTGGAGGCGAGAGCGGCGAATACGCTTAAATTCGTTCTGTTCTTGCTGTTCTTCTTGGCGATCGCGCCATGCCTGTTCAGCAAGGTGCAGTTCGTCTGATGAAATGCCAAGTTCAGTCGCAATTTCAAGCAGTTGGGGACGGCTCAGCTCAGCTATGTTCGCTTGACGAGCGATCGCCAACTGCAAAATTTCTTGGGCATCATCTTGGCTGTATGATTCCAACATAGATGTCTATCCTTCAGCCTATAGTGGCAGCCTATAGTGAGTTGCAGGGATAAATGATGTCAGGGGATCGGATCAACCGCAACACACAACCCTGACCCATACAGTTCTTGATCCAATCGCAACAGTGCTTGAAATGGATATAAGCAAGGAGCATTATTTTCCGAGTGGCTCTAGCTTTTACCGCTACTCTCACCGGGCAGCGTTTGACGGCCAGTCACGGAAATGGGGGAGGGCAATCAAGCAACTGTTGCCTATTGCCATCCTAACGCGGCGATCGCCGAGGTGCGGTTGTGGTCGAGCCAATTTTGGGGACGGCTGTTGATGGGAGCTTATGGTCTCAGATAGCAGAGGATTGTCATTGAGCAACCCGCGAGACGATATGCTGATGGGGCGCTCGACGCTACTTTCCCGGTTTTCATTTTGCAACTTTGTACGGCTATGAGACGTTTGAGACGATTGGGCGGTAAACTGCACCAACTCAGCGATGACCAACACTTTTTAGAGTTTATCAGTCATGTAGAGTCGTGGGTGTCGAAGGCCCTCTCGATCGCGATGGTTGCAGTTGTGTTAGTAGGCGTGGTGGATCTATTTGTATTCCTAGTTCAGGATCTACGTTCCAATACCGACGGATTTTTTGCAACCACGCTGATTGAGATTTTTGGTCTATTTCTGAATATTTTGATTGCCCTTGAGGTGCTGGAAAATATCACTGCCTATCTGCGGCGGCACGTCGTACAAGTCGAGTTGGTCATCGTTACATCGTTGACGGCGGTCGCCCGAAAAATTATCATTTTTGATTTCAGTAAGGCAACGGGCAATGACTTAATTGGATTAGCGATCGCCATCTTTTCGTTGTCAATTAGTTACTGGATTGTGCGCACCATTAATGCTGATGCAGCAGAGGATTAGGCGATCGCTCAGGCTGTTTGGAACCAGCTAATAACAAAACCCGGATGCGATCGCATCCGGGCAATGACTAAGTCACTCAGTTTAGATGGGCATTGGCTGTGAGTTCAGCCTACAGAACCCTGTAATGCTATGCCAGCAGCGCTTTTGCTTTAGCCAATACATTATCAACGGTGAAGCCAAACTTCTCCATGCAGGTGCCGCCGGGAGCAGAGGCTCCAAACTGGTCAATGCCAACGACATCGCCTTCTGAACCAACGTAACGACACCAGCCAAAACTAGACGCGGCTTCTACCGCCAGTCGCTTGGTAACAGTTGCCGGTAACACAGACGCTTTATACTCATCGCTTTGAGCATCAAATAGCTCCCAGCAAGGCATCGACACAACCCGAACAGCCTTGCCCTCTGCACGAAGGGTCTCCGCGGCTTCTACACAAAGCTGCACTTCACTACCCGTACCCATCAAAATGATGTCGGGTGTGCCGTCACTATCGGTGAGAATATAAGCGCCTTTCGCAGTGTTCTCAATGGACGTGCCATCGTAGTTCGGCACGTTTTGACGAGTGAACGCAATTAACGACGGGCCACCACGATGTTCAACAGCAACTTTGTAAGCACCAGACGTTTCATTACCATCTGCCGGACGGAAGACGAGCAGATTCGGAATCACCCGCAGGGATGCCAACGTTTCGACCGGTTGATGGGTCGGGCCGTCTTCCCCTAAACCAATAGAATCATGGGTCATCACGTAGATGACTTGTGCTTCAGACAGAGCCGCTAGGCGGATGGCTGGACGCATATAGTCAGCAAACACCAAGAAGGTGGCACAGTAGGGAATGAGTCCAGATCCATGCAGCGAGATGCCATTACAAATAGCACCCATGCCGTGTTCTCGGACGCCAAAACGCAAGTTGCGGTTTTCGTACTGATTTTTCTGGAAGTTGCCTGAAACCTTCAGTTCGGTCAGGTTAGAGTGGGTCAAGTCTGCCGAGCCACCAATCAACTCAGGCAGTGCAGGAGCGATCGCATTAAGTGTTGCCTGGGAATGCTTCCGGGTTGCAATGCCCTTATCCGCAGAGGTGTAAGTGGGCAGTTGCGCGCTCCAGTTGTCCGGCAGCTTACCCGACAGAAGGCGATCGAACTCAGCAGCATCGTCGCTATATTTTTGACGGTAGGTGTCTAGGGTTTGCTGCCACTCAGCTTCATGGCTAGCGCCACGTTCGATGGCTTTGCGGAAGTGAGCCAGTGCATCTTCAGGAACCACAAATGGCTCATGCTCCCAGCCCAGTTCCTTGCGGGTCGCATCTACTTCGTCTGCACCTAGGGCAGCACCGTGAACGCCTGCGGTATTTTGCTTGTTGGGCGAACCGTATCCGATGGTGGTGGTCACCTTGATCAGCGAAGGGCGATCGCTGACTGCTTTTGCCGCTTCAATGGCAGTGTGGATAGCGTCAAGGTCAGTATTGCCATCTTCAACGTGCTGAACGTGCCAGCCATAGGCTTCAAACCGCTTGCACACATCTTCCGTGAAAGCGATGTCAGTCGAACCATCAATTGAAATGTGGTTATCGTCGTACAGCGCAATCAGCTTACCTAGCCCCAAGTGACCCGCCAAAGAGCAGGCTTCACCCGAAACTCCTTCCATGTTGCAGCCGTCACCCAAAATGACATAGGTGTAGTGGTCAACTAGGGTACAGTCGGGCTTATTAAACTTGGCAGCGAGATGAGCCTCAGCCATCGCCAAACCGACGCCATTCGCAATGCCTTGACCTAGGGGGCCAGTGGTGACTTCTACGCCTCGGGTTTCAAAGTTTTCTGGGTGTCCAGGTGTCCGCGCACCCCACTGGCGAAAGCGTTTGATGTCATCAATTGTGACGCTGTCGTAACCGGTAAGGTGCAGCAATGCGTACTGCAACATACAGCCATGCCCGGCGGATAGTACGAAGCGATCGCGATTGAACCAAGCTGGGTTTTTGGGGTTATACCGCATGAAGCGATCCCACAGCACAAACGCCATCGGTGCAGCACCCATGGGCAGTCCGGGGTGACCCGATTTTGCTTTTTCCACCGCATCAACGGCAAGAAAACGAATAGAGTTGATACAAAGTTCTTCTAGTGTTTGGGTTGCGACAGCCATAGATTCTTTCTACTTAACGACGGTTAACGCTAGGGTTGATACGAGGGTGACTTCGCGCAAAGTCACCCGATTAGACGACATACCGAACTGCAAGCAATCGTGGGTCGGCATGCCATTAGGGACAACTGAACATCGCCACAGCAACCGATGCGGAGGTTGGGGTATGGTGAACCTGCTCAACGGCTATGGCTGACGACAGGACAAATAATGACTGCTGATGGCTTCGGGTAGCCTAGCTGTAAAAATTTTTCGATTTTCAAACATTTAATCGCAGTATCAAATGTGCGATCGCTTCCGACCAATATTGATAAGCAACTATACTTATCGCTCTTGAATTTATATATACCTTATTATGGCGCTCAAGATGAAGGGCAAAGGAGAAGAAAAGTGCTTGTTCGTCATGTTGCTGTAACAAACGCAACGAATTGATGCATTTGCGCCTGCCTTGACCCGATTGTCTCTAGCGATGGGAGACGATGCGATCGCCAGAAGCCTTGCCTCAATCAGTTGGATGACCGATTACCAACGGGATGTCAGTTTGACCATTCACGAAATACCAGCGTTACATTGTGCCCGCCGAACCCAAACGAATTAGACAATGCCACTCGCACTGAAGCCTCTCGGCTGGTGTTTGCAACATAGTCTAGATCACAGGCGGGATCTGGGTTTTCGAGGTTAATGGTAGGCGGAACCCGGTTGTTATGAATCGCCATCACAGCGGCAACAGCCTCAATTCCTCCTGAGCCACCGAGCAAATGCCCTGTCATTGACTTTGTAGAACTCACCAAAACGCTACTAGCGCGATCGCCCAGGGCTGTCTTGATAGCGGCAGTTTCATTGGAGTCATTCGCTTGAGTGCTAGTACCGTGGGCGTTCACATAGTCTACTTCGTCGGGATTGATGCCCGCGTCTTTGATGGCTAATTGCATGGAGCGGGCTGCCCCTTCACCCTGGGGAGCGGGCGAGGTCATGTGATAAGCATCGCAGGTCATGCCGTAGCCTACAATCTCAGCGTAAATCTGCGCGCCTCGGCTCAGTGCGTGTTCTAACTCTTCTAGCACTAGAATGCCAGCGCCTTCACCCATCACAAAGCCATCGCGATCGCGGTCGAATGGGCGACTGGCATGAGCCGGATCATCATTGCGGGTGGACATGGCTCGGGCTGCCGCAAAGCCCGCAAAAGAGAGCGATCGCACGGCTGCCTCTGCCCCGCCACAAATCATAGCCTGGGCAAATCCTCGCTGCACTAACCGAAATGCATCTCCAACCGCGTTTGACCCAGCGGCACAGGCTGTCACCGGGCAACTATTAGGCCCCTTCGCACCCGTATGAATTGCCGTTAGCCCTGCGGCCATGTTGGCAATCATCATTGGGATCATGAATGGGCTACAGCGATCGGGGCCACGGGTCAAGTTGACCTCTTGCTGATCTTCCAGCACCTTCAGCCCACCGATGCCGGTTCCAATGACAACACCTACTTGTTCAGCATTAAGGTCGGTAATCTCAAGTTTGGCATCGGCGATCGCCTGCTTGCTGGCGCACACCCCAAACTGTGCAAATCGATCCATGCGCTTGGCATCTTTGCGATCGATATACAGCAATGGCTCAAAATCCTTTACCTCACCAGCAATGCGACAGGCATGGCGTGAGGCATCAAATAATGTGATGGGGCCAATCCCATTTCGACCCGCCAGCAGCCCCGTCCAGTAATCAGACAGGGTATTGCCAATGGGCGTAATTGCACCCATTCCGGTCACTACAACTCGCTTATAATCAGAACCTTCACGTACCATGATCTGAGGCGTTTGGGAACGTTAATCGTAAACTGCAATGGTGAGCGATCGCTCGACCGAACTCTGGACAGTGCAGGATCAGTCACGGGAGGCAAAACAGCGATCGCACCTTATAAAGACCGCTCAGAACTCACCCGATCGGCTAAACCGATCAAACCTTTTGCAGTGGAAAGTCATGAGAAAGGGCAACGGTTGGGCATTTCTAACGTATTAAGCATGACCCAACCCAACCAGCATTGGGCGATCGCACAATACTAAGCCGCAACCTTGCTATTGATGTAGTCTACAGCAGACTGAACCGTTGCAATGGTCTCAGCCGCCTCATCAGGAATCTCAATATCAAATTCCTCCTCTAGAGCCATGACCAATTCCACAGTGTCTAGAGAATCCGCGCCGAGATCATTTGCAAAGCTGGCTTCGGACTTCACTTCACTGACATCAACACTGAGTTGTTCAGCAACAATTTTCTGAACTTTCAGAAACGTTTCATCCTGGCTCATAGCTCTCCTTCCGCTTGTGTTCTAACCGATATCAAACTAAACAAATGAATGCAATCCTGCTCATTGGTTGGGACAGTTGCTACTGTGCCACAATCCTTTGTCATGCGTCAGTGCAACGTTGCCGCACCGTGAGCATTCCTACATAGTATCTGAAAGCGTGACACCCTTATAGAGACTTATGCATCTAGTGGCTTGGATTGTGAGAAGGGCATCGGAATGCCTCTCACAGATAGGATGACCCCATGACTCTGGGCTGCTCTCGAATAAACGTCAGCATTGATAAGACCCGTGCTGGGTTTCATCCCTTTTCTTTTCGGGGTTGCCCAAGTTGAATAGGGCATGAATCCCAACCATTCATCTTCAGCCAGTTTTGGGATGAGCACTAGGGAGAAAAGCGGACTGACCCAAAAATCTGAACCGGGCGCAAAAGCTTCGCTGTTTCATCAAACCTGGGAGTTAATAGGTCAACCCATTTCAGAATTAGGATTCTAGCTGTTTTGTTTGTGAATCAGGGTCAGTGCTAGTTGACTGGCAAAACTGGCTAAGCCTGAGCCACTGCGCGGGTTAGGAAACCTGACCCCTAGCTTGCTTGAAATCTTGTCGCGCGGTTTTCGTGCCCCGTGCAGCATCTTGTGTCAGTCAAGCAAAGGATGATGCAACAGCTTAGCCTATTCAACCTCAAGCAGGCGATTTTCTTCAGGCGTAGTGGGCAGGGCAATGAGAATGCTACGCGCCATGTCCATGAATACTGGATCAAGATGCTCAAAGCTTTGGGGGGCAAGAGCTTGGGAAATTTCAACCAAGACATCAGGGTCGTGCTGCCCTATCCGCGTAAAGCCGATTTCTAGGGTGTCGATGTAAGGCTGCGGGATGCTGAGGCGATTGGCAATGCCGCGCAAGTACATGACTTCTCGACCATTGACATCATTATCGGCAGCGGACATCTCATACCCCAGACCAATGAGCATCAGGCGTTGGGCATCGGAGAGGGGTTGGATCAGAGTTAGCAGTCGCTGGGGATCGAGATACACTTGCTGCTGCTCAATGTTGTGCAGAATTTTTTGGATAAAGCTATCTAACGGATCGTCAGGTGGAAAGAAGGACTGAATCAGCGCTTGCATTCTTTCTTCTTCTTCCTGAGCGACAACGCCATCCATCATGATGACTCCTGACAGCACAACGGTCAGCGCTGTGAAAAAGAGAGTCGTAGATGTGATTTGCTCTGGGGTGATGGGTTGCTCTGACAATTCGGACAGCAAGGTGAGCAGTTCCGGATCGAGTTCTGCATCAAAGGGCGTTTTCATGCGCATTCATCCAGATTTTTTCTCTAGAACTTTGATGGGTTCGTTTAATTTTGTCAACACGATCGCGATCGCTTTCGATAAACCTTCACATGGAACCGAGTTGAAATCGTTCTGCAAACCAATGCCCCAATTGCAGCATCCTGCGATCGGGGCGGCTACGATTCTGACGATTCAGGACTCTGACTGTTCACTATGAGACAGCGGAGTGATGGTCTGCTCGGTTTTCACCAAAATGTCTTGCACAAATCGTTCACTGAACCCGGCAACAAAGGCGATCGCCAGATAGAGATACGTGCGGTTCGTTTGTTCGCGGTTGCCCAAGGAGACCAGCCCAGACTCCAGCGCAGCAAAGATGAAAATAGCGAAGGCAATGCCCACAATCGGCTTGAGCAGGCCGGTGAAAAAGAGTGAGATGGGTTCGGCACGGCGCTCTCTCACAACGTTTTGGGCCCGGATGATGACGCTGATAGAACTGCCTAATGCGCCCCCGATCACTACAATCAGCAGCAGCGATAGGTTAATGCCTACATTTTCAAAAAAATCTGTGGGATTTTGTAAGACAGTTGCGGGCCTTTGGGATACCACGATGATGTCTGCACTGTCTTCTGAGGGGCTGCCCGCTCCGCCGCTAGAACCTGGAGCTGGCGGTTCATCTGTGGGGTTCGTGGGGGAAGATGTTGTGGCTAAAAGACTGAGAAAGGGATGGGGAATGGTGGCTGTGGTGACCGCAGTCGCTGTGTTGGGTAGCGCGCCATCGGGGTTGTCACGGCTGCTGAGATCGTCGAGGTCGTCGAGGTCGCCGAGGTCATCGAGGTCATCGAGGTTGTCTAAGTTCTCTAGGTCATCGTCTGATGAGGTGGGCGGGTCGGCGGATGTGGCATTGGATTCTGAAGGGGTGGAGTCGGTGGGTGGCGGGGGAGCAGGATCGTCTGAGTCGAGGCTAGGAGATGGATCGGGTGCGATCGCCCCATCTTGGGAATTGGGTGCCGGAGTCGGAGTCGGTGGGTCAGTCCGGTTTTTGCTGCCATCTGGAATAACTAGATGATAAGTGTCGCCCGATTGGAGTCGCCGTTCGCCGGAGGGGAGTTGGAGCATTAGAGTCCGGCTGGCTTGAATGCTCAGGCTTCCGTCTGGACGAGCGGACAATTCTAGGGACGGGGCGGTGCTTTGAAGCAGCATATAAACGGCAGAGGGCAGAAGGGCAAATAGTCCAATAAAACCGGCTAGCCCCAGGATGAGCATAGTGGACTGGGAGTTGTTGACAAAAATTTCGTAGCGGATGCGGCGACGGATGCGACGGGCGATGATGAGATTGCGATGTTCTACCGGCGAGGGTGCGGCCGGTTTTTCGGACGCTGGTTGAGAGGCTGTTGGCGGTGTGTTGGCATCACTATTGAGGAGCAAGTTGATGGCATTGTTGGCCA
>CAYSIR010000065.1:0-18719 GCA_964431105.1 uncultured Leptolyngbya sp.
AGTATTCAGAGCGTCACGCTGGGTTTGAGTCAAGTCAAGCTCTTGGGTCAGCGCCGTTAGGGCTTGTTGCTGCTGCCCGATCTTTTGTTGCAATTGGTTGACCCGCTCTTGTAGAGTAGCCTGTTCCCGGCGTGCCGGTTCTACCTGTTGCAATAGCGATTCGATGTGATGGCGCAGAGCGGCTTGTTGTTGAATCCAGGCGGCGGATGCAGCCGCGATCGCACTGGCTGATTCCCGGCACTCCTCAAGGGCCTGCTGGGCCACATCCCGCGCCCGCCGAAGCAGAACCAACTCCTGCTGTTCCAACTGCTGGGCATCAGCCGCGAGTTGTGCCAGGGTACGATGGTGCTGCTGAATCTCATGCTGAGTGCGTCCAAGTTGCGCCGCCGTCGCTTCGCTAGCACTCATCAGGTCTTGCTCCTGCCGCTGAACCTGGCGCAGTTCAGCTTCGCGAGTGGCTAGGGTTGCCTGCAAACTCAGTTGCTCATCTTCCCCCAGTGCTTTCACGCGGCGGTTGAGGTCGTCCAGCACCTGAGTAGCCTCAGCAATGTCTACTGATAGCTGCCCCAGTTGGGTGCGGTATTGGGTAGCGGTTTGCCGTCCGGCATCAATGTGCTGTTGCAGTTTATGAACCTGCTGTTGGCGATCGCGCCATGCAAGAACCGCTTCCCACTGGCTTTTGTTCTGAAAGTCCTGTTTTAACGTTTGGTACTTTTCCGCCTTAATGCGGTCTTGGGCAAGGCGATCGCGCTGAACAATGAGTTCTTGCTCAACAATCCGAAACTGCTCCTCCCGATCTTTAACCGCATTCAGCTTGTCTGTTGCTTGATGAATTTTGCGATCGAACGCCGCCACCCCGGCCAGCTCATCGATAATCTCACGGCGTTCTCGTGGATTCATCGAAATAATGCCTGTAACATCCCCTTGCAGCACCACGTTATATCCTTCGGGGTAGACATGAAACCGATGCAATTGTTCGTGGAGCTGGGTCAACGTGCAGGGCTGATCGTTGATGTAATAATTCGAGGTGTAGGTGCCCTGTGGCGTAACACGTAGCTTCCGGGTAACTTTCCACTCTCCGGTGGTCATAATATCCAGGAATAGCGGATCATCGTCGTCATCAAGACGGCCCCCGCTGCTGCCGTTTCTGGAGGAAACCGCTCTGCCGTTCGTTCCATTGCCGTTCGTTCCGTTGGCAGCCGCGCTGTTTAATTCGCTGCTCAATCCATCTCTGTTCGCTGCGTGGTTCGCTTGACCAGGGGTGGACGTGTCAGATAGCCCGATCATTGAAGCGGCGATCGCATCATCTGCTTCAATCTCAAAACTGACGGAAACACTAGCCTCAACCGTTGACCGACTGCGAGATGAGTGATTTTGATTGACCAAATCAGGCAAGCGCTCTGCCCGCATCCCCTTAGACCCAGACAAACCCAACGCAAACAGCAAAGCATCTAGAATGTTGGACTTTCCCGACCCATTGGGGCCCGAAACCACTGTAAAACCGGGCAACAACGGAACCGACGTTGTGCCACCAAAGGATTTGAAGTGAGAAAGCTCGACACTCTTAATGAACACGAGCGAATGCTGTTATTGATTTCAGTACAACTATACTATACTCTAAGCCGCAAGAGACGTTAATCATGGCTGCTTTAATCGTAGCAACCCGTCACTTTAGATCCCGATTTCAAGCCCTAGGCGGCTTTAGGCAGTTTTAAATTGTCCATAGTTAGTTGAATTACAAGGAATAACTCCAACTACAGCGCCAGATGTAGCGTATTTTCGCAAAAGGCGATGGGGCTATCCCGTTGGGCAACTATACCAAGAATGCGGCGGAACGGCTAGAAATCCGGAGGAATAAGCCTAGGCGCTAGGGCTGTGGGTGGTTCTCAAACCTAAATCAGCCGGTAAGATTGGCGTTCGTTACTATTCAGCATCATCCGCGCATCCAGCATAAAGCGGCTAACCCATGGGTACGACTGCGTTTACAGCACCGTTTACGGCACCGTTAAAGCAAAGAGCGATCGCTCGAATGGAGCGATCGCTAAAATTTGATTGATGATAGTCCGCCCAACAGCCCTAGGTAAACTGTTGACTGAGGGCAACCGGGTTGTGTACCGTGATGCGCTTTTTATGAATTGAAATCATTCCTTCTTGGCGGAGGTCGCCGAGCAGCCGAGTAACCGTCACACGGGTAGAGCCGATAGCCTCAGCGATCGCTTGGTGCGACAGCTTGAGGTCGATAGTAATCCCTTCTTGGCTAGGCACGCCAAAATCACGGCAGAGAATCAGCAAAAAGCTGACCAATCGTGACCCCATATCGCGGTGAGCCAGGGTTTCGATCATCATCTCAGTTTGTAGAATTCGCGATGACAACCCCCGCAGCATAATCATAGGCAGTTCGGGGTTCTCGTGGAAAGCTTTTTCAACGTGTTCAATGGGCAAGGACAGCAGCTCAACCGGGGTGAAGGCCACCGCATGGTAAAAGCGATCGGAGCGATGTCCAGTAATCAGCGAGAGGACGCCAAATACGCTATTCTCCCTGAGCAGGGCAACCGTAATTTCTTCGCCCGCCTCATACACCCGCGAGAGCTTCACGGCCCCGCTGAGCAAAAAGTAAACCCGCTCAGCCGGATCTCCCGGAAAAAAAATGGTCTTTCCGCGTTCAAATGTTTCGACCATTGGAGGAAATGCACCACCGCTAATCTGGCGGAATACATTTGCCAGCGGCTTGTCTTGAGTTGCTACCATAAACCCTTGCCTTGCCAAATTTCCGAGAAAACCTGAGATATAGTTACAACTGCGTCAGACAACACTAAGATTGAATGCTGGAAAATAACTGGGCAGCAGGGGGCGATCGCCATTGAGCCATGCCGCTTACGCCATCGCCGCACCCAAATCGCGGCTAGCCTGCGCTCAACTCGCGGCCGACCGCTGCCGTGACTAGCATGCCTTGCCACACTACTGCTTTAGCCGTTATTTTCTAGTCGTAATCAACCGTGATCATCTGAATGATGTAACCGAATCCTAGCTTTACATCACTAAAACTTAACTTACGGGTACTTTTTTGTGTTTCTTGCTACATAATTTTTGAGTCTTTCTAAAAAGTAGAAAAAAATATTGAAGATGTGCCGGGCGATCGCACGGTCGTAGGCTATGGGGGTATGTCAAAAATACTCAACCGAGAGCTGCAATTCCTGCTTTCCCCTCTATCGGTCTGTCCCCATTTTTCAGTATTCTCCTAATGGCGATCGCGGCTGAACGTCCGTCCCTGCCCCGCAGAAGTTGCTGAAACTCTGATTTCCACCTTCAAAGACTCGGCATTCGCCAGCGGGCGGTGAGACGAAACGTCGGGTAACTTTTGCAAATTGCAGGGTATCGGCAGCCCGTTATTCCACTAAACCTTTCTGAAGTTTGCGAATCGACTGTCATGCTAGACCTGACTGGAAAAAATGCCTTAGTTACGGGTATCGCCAACAACCGCTCCATCGCGTGGGGCATTGCTCAGCAACTTCATGCAGCGGGGGCAAACCTTGGCGTCACCTACTTGCCAGACGATAAAGGGCGGTTTGCGAAGAAAGTCGGCGATTTGGTCGAACCGCTGCAACCCAGCCTGTTTCTGCCTTGCAATGTACAAGATGATGCACAGCTCGGCGAGCTATTTGGCACGATTAACGATAAATGGGGCAAGATTGACATCCTCATTCACTGCATTGCCTTTGCTAATAAAGATGATTTGGTCGGCGAGTTTAGCAATGTCTCCCGCGATGGGTTTATGACGGCAATGGATATTAGCGCCTACTCGTTGGTGAAGCTGAGCCAGGGGGTCAAGGCCTTGATGACCAACGGTGGCAGCATTGTGACGTTGACCTATCTGGGCGGGGTCAAGGTTGTACCGAATTATAATGTTATGGGAATCGCTAAGGCGGCACTCGAAATGAATGTGCGCTATTTGGCGGCTGAATTGGGGCCACAAAATATCCGGGTGAATGCGATTTCAGCAGGGCCGATTCGGACGTTGGCCTCCTCGGCGATTGGCGGCATCCTAGATATGATTCACCATGTTGAGGAAACGGCTCCGCTGCGCCGCACTGTGACCCAGACAGAAGTGGGCAATGCGGCTGCTTTTTTATGTAGCGACCTGTCGAGTGGCATTACGGGGCAAGTGCTGTATGTGGATGCCGGTTACGAAATTATGGGAATGTAGCCTACCCCGTTTCTGTGAAGCGTCTGCATTATGGGAGTAGGCACGAATACAATCGGCGGTAAACTGTTGGGAATTGAGGGATAGGGACTATGCAAACGCGCGATCGCCACAGTCAAGTAAACAGCCCACTAGAGGATCAAATTGGGAGCAGCGCTCTTCAATTCCCGCTCCGCACGGCATCGGTCACTCGTGCAACCCAGGAAACCCATGTGTCTGTGGGGGTGAATTTGGATGGGCAGGGTGTGGCAAATGTTGATACGGGCATTCCGTTTCTAGATCACATGCTGCATCAGATTGCCTCTCACGGGCTGCTGGATCTAGATATTGAGGCTCAGGGGGATTTGGAAATTGACGACCACCACACCAATGAAGATGTGGGAATTACGCTAGGGCAAGCGATTCACCAAGCTCTGGGCGATCGCAAGGGGATTGTCCGGTTCGGGCATTTTGTGGCACCGCTAGATGAATCGTTGGTGCAGGTGAGCCTTGACTTTTCGGGACGGCCCCACCTCAGCTATGGATTAGAGATTCCGACTCAGCGCGTGGGCAGCTACGATACTCAACTGGTGCGGGAGTTTTTTGTGGCGATCGTGAATCACACGCAGATGACGCTGCACATTCGCCAACTGGACGGCATCAATTCTCACCATATTATCGAAGCAACGTTCAAAGCCTTTGCGCGGGCTATGCGAATGGCGCTGGAAATTGATCCCCGGCGGGCCCATCTGATTCCCAGTTCTAAGGGCGTTCTCTAAGGTTTGCGGTAATGGTTTTATGTGAGGATTTTGGTGGTGTGGGCGCTCATGCTACTAAAAGTTCTTGTGCGGGGCTACCACGTTTGCATCATCAGGAGTCATTATGCCGGAAGGGCCGGAAATTCGGCGGGCGGCCGATGCGATCGCCAAGGCTGTGGTTCATCAACCCATTGTTGAATTATTTTTTGCCTTTGAACGGCTTAAACCCTACGGCGATCGCCTGACTCAGCAGTGCATTACGGCTGTGCAAACCAAGGGTAAAGCGCTGTTGCTGCGGTTTGATAATCAGCTCAGCATTTACAGCCATAATCAACTCTATGGCGTGTGGATGATTCGCAAGGCCTACTCGTTTCCGGAAACCAACCGACAATTGCGGCTAGCCATCCATACTGAAAAAAAATCGGCGTTGCTCTACAGCGCATCCGACATTGAAGTGCTAACAGAGCATGAAATTGATGAGCATCCGTTTCTGAGCAAGCTGGGGCCTGATGTGTTAGATGCGACAACAACGGTGCAGCAAATCTTCGATCGCCTTCAAGACCCTAAATTTCGGCGGCGGCGACTAAGTTCACTGTTGCTAGATCAACATTTTTTGTGTGGTTTGGGGAATTATTTGCGCACTGAAGTGCTGTATGTAGCAAAGCTGCATCCCCTTCAGCGCCCGATGGATTGTTCAGAAGATGCGCTGTGGAAGTTGGCGGAGGGGGCGATCGCTCTATCCCGTCAATCCTATGAAACCGGGGGCATCACCAATGATTTGGAACGGGCCCTGGCCATGAAAGCCCAAGGAAAACGCCGCCGCGACTACCGGCACTATGCCTTTTCGCGTAGCCATAAGCCTTGCTACACCTGCGGAACTGCGCTGCTCAAGGATGTGGCGGGCGGGCGGCGATATTACTACTGTCCTGCCTGCCAGCCGCATCCAAACGGCTGAGCAGTGTCACTTGGCGATCGCTCCCAGTCTAAACGTCTCTAAACTGGTAGTCCTCTATTGGGTCTATTGATCAAAATTTTCGGTGGTGTGAGCGTCGCTCACACCACCGAAAATTTTGACATAAATACCATTACCTCTACACTCATCCGAACCGGCCCGACGAACCGCCCCGAACATTAGGAGCGCGCCGCAGTCCAGCCCATATCCGACAGCACCCGTGCCAATGCGGTTAGCAACAGCATGACATTCTCAGGACGGCTATTGAAGCCCATCAACCCGACGCGCCAAACGTGACCGGCTAGTTCGCCCAGCCCACCGCCGATTTCAATGTTGTAGTCATTCAACAAACGCTGGCTGACCGCTTTGCCATCAATTCCCTCAGGAATGCGCACTGTGGTGAGCGTTGGCAGTCGCAGCGATCGCTCCACATGGCACGACAAGCCCATATCGTCCAGTCCGTTCCAGAACAGCTCGGCCGTTTCCTGGTGGCGCTGCCAGCGAGCGTCTAGCCCTTCTTCGGCAAGCAGGCGCAGGGCTTCGTGGATGGCGTAGTTCATGTTAATAGGAGCCGTGTGGTGATAGGTGCGATCGCTGCCCCAATATCGTTGCAACATCGACGCATCTAAGTACCAGTTTGTCACCTTCGTTTGCCGTCGCTGCAGCTTTTCTTCAGCCCTCTGGCTCATGGTGAAGGGGGAGGCTCCGGGCGGACAGCTTAATCCCTTCTGGCTACAGCTATAGGCTAAATCGACTCCCCAGTCATCTAAGAATAGGGGAACGCCGCCCAAGCTGGTCACAGTGTCGAGCAGTAGCAAACAGTCGAACTCTCGGCAAAGGTCGCCTACGCCGTCGAGGGGCTGTCGTGCGCCGGTGGAGGTTTCAGCATGAACTAGGGCTAGCACTGCCGGGCGAAATTCCGTCATTGTCGATCGCAGTTCATCTAGGGTAAAGACTTGCCCCCATGGTTTTTGCAGCGATCGCACCGTTGCCCCGTAGCGCTCAGCCATATCCACCATGCGCTTGCCAAAATAGCCCATAACACCAATCAAAACGCGATCGCCCGGTTCAATGCTATTGGCAAAGCTGGCTTCCATGGCGGCGCTGCCCGTTCCTGGGATGGGATAGGTGAGGCGGTTATCGGTTTGCCAGGCATAGCGCAGCAGCGTTTGAATTTCGTCCATCAGTGCCAGAAAACTAGGGTCAAGGTGGCCGACTTGGCGTAGCCCTAGCGCTTGCAGCACCAACGGATGGGCGTTGGATGGCCCCGGCCCCAGCAGCAAGCGAGGCGGTAGGTTAATGGGGGCAACGGGGTGGCGATGGCGATCGCTGACGTGAGACGTGGCAGAGGAAAAGGTCGCTGTCATGGCAAAGAGCAGTGGTCGGCTTGCAGTGTGTGGCTCAAGGTAGGCTCATACTGCATTTGAACGAATTCAAACAGAAGCCGTGCCGCAGCAGCATGAGTCACTCAGTGATTTATTGTCGCATACTGTACTGAGTTGTCCTGAATTCTGTTCAACGGTGGAGGGCGATCGCGGCCGCTCAGCTAACTTTCTGACAACGTCTGCGACCTCAACCAGTGCCCCTGTTGACAGCAATAGCCAGAGGGTGGCTCAGTTCAATCGGATGCATCCTCACGTTGAGTTGAAATTGAGTTGAAATATGGTAACTTCGCACCACAGTAACTTCGCATCCAATAACTCGGCACATGATTGACCTCTATACCTTCACAACTCCCAATGGGCGCAAAGTCTCCATCATGCTGGAGGAATTAGGCCTATCCTACACGGTTCATTCTGTCCACATTGGCAAAGGCGAGCAGTTTCGACCAGAATTTATCGCGCTGAATCCGAACAGCAAAATTCCGGTGATTGTGGATCAAGAAACAGGGCTAACGGTGTTTGAATCCGGTGCCATTCTGATTTACCTAGCCGAAAAAACGGCACAGTTCTTACCGGTTGATCCCCGTCAGCGCTACACCGTGCTGCAATGGCTCATGTTCCAGATGGGGAGCGTAGGTCCCATGTTCGGGCAACTCAACCATTTTCGGCGTTCGGCTCCTGAGAAGCTGCCTTACGCGATTGATCGCTATGAAAAAGAAACCATTCGGCTGTATGGTGTGCTGGACAAGCAACTGAGCGATCGCCAATACCTATGTCAGGACTATTCAATCGCCGATATTGCCATCTATCCATGGGTAGCCGTGTATGAACACATGGGGCTATCCCTAGAGCATCACTCCCATCTGCAACGGTGGGTCAATACAATGGCAGACCGCCCGGCTGTGCGCCGTGGGATGGCGGTTCCAGGATAGCTCGCAGCCCTACAAAGCAAAAGCCCCGCAATGTGCGAGGCTTGGGGCATGATAATCATTGAAAGTGGGGGTCGTCGCGCATCGGTCTGAGACGACCCAGAGCTTAAGCGCTCCCGGTGAAAGCCACATCGGGAAATTTTGACTGGGCTTCTGACATCGGACGTTTGCGCCCTTCTTCTTGCCAGTAGTTGATCAACTCAGTTGCACGGTTCAGCAACTCAATCCGGTCGGTGTCAGTAATCCAGTGCTTGGCTTCTAGCTCATTCTTGAGCTGTTCCCATGCATCATTGCGCGGCCAGAAAAAGTAGGACGTAAGTGGGCTGGTTCCCTTTCCTACTACCTGATCCACGGCGATCGCGACGTTCTCATCCAGCCAGAGAACTTTTAACATGAATTTTGTCAACGCTGCCTCCGTCAAACGTTCCTGCATACTTCAAAAACTCTACAATCCTCTATGGTAGAGTATGTTCTCCATAATTGACGCAAGAATGCCCGCACAATTCTTATTTTGGATGGCTTGGTGTGGTGAGGCATGGCACGATCGAGAACGGCTGGCTTGGTCAAGAGGGCTGTACACTCAGCCTAGGCAACCATGCTACAGGCGAATCAGATGTGGGTGAATGGGGGTGACGGATGGGCAGTTCAACCTGGGCGATCGCGGTATTTGACATTGATGGCGTGCTGCGGGATGTCAGTGGTTCCTACCGACGAGCGCTGGCAGACACCGTTGAAGAATGGACGCAGGGCGGCTACCGTCCGACATCGGATGACATTGATGCACTCAAGGCAGAAGGCAAGTGGAACAATGACTGGGACGGATCGCAGGAGCTGGTTCTACGATATTTTGAGCAACAGGGACAAGCGCGATCGCAGATTTCAATTGACTTTGAAGCACTGGTAGCGTTTTTCCAAAGCCGCTACCGCGGCCCTGACCCAACTCATTGGACAGGGTACATTTGCCAAGAACCGCTGTTGGTCGATCGCAGCTATTTTGAACAACTGACCCAAGCCGGGATCGCCTGGGGTTTCTTTAGCGGCGCAACGCGGGCATCTGCCCAATATGTTCTAAAACGCCGCATCGGGATAGAGCAGCCTGCACTGGTGGCAATGGAGGATGCGCCCGGCAAGCCAGACCCCAGCGGATTGTTTGCGGTTGTTCATGAATTGGAACAACAGCATGACGGCGCTGCCGATCTGCCTGTCATTTACGCGGGGGATACGGTGGCAGATATGCAAACCATCGTTCAGGCAAGGCAACAGAGCGATCGCCCCCTGGCGGCGGTAGGAATTTTGCCGCCCCATGTGCGCAAAACCGCTGCATACGAAACTAGCTACCGCGATAGCTTATTGCAACAAGGGGCAGATGTAGTGCTGGGGCAGGTGCGTGATTTGACCCCGGAACAGGTGCGATCGCTGGTAGGCTAAGCCTTGACCGGAAAACGAGCTAAATATTCTTCGCCCTGCCGTTTTGGAACTGACTCGGCCACAGGCGTTAGCGATCGCACTTCAAAATGGGGCGCAAAGAGCGATCGAATGCCGTCAGGAGATGACCCAAAGGGCGGCCCATCTGGATGACGGTGGGCCCAAAACAAACCGATAAATTCTCCGCTAGGCTTCAATAGCTGGCGCACAACCTCTACATAGGCAGGCCGTCGAGTAGGGTCGATGGCACAAAAGCAAGTATGCTCCAGCACATAGTCAAACTGATGGTGGAGGGAAGCGGGCAACTCAAATAGGTCGGCTTGCAAAAAATGAGCGGCGATTTTCTGCTGCTCGGCGGTAGCCTGCGATGCGGCGATCGCGGCTGGCGCAAAATCCACACCCAACACCTCAAAGCCATGCTGGGCAAACCATAGCGCATCATGCCCCCGCCCTGACCCTAGCGCCACTAACGTCCCAGGAGAAGGGCGATCGCTGGATGTCATGATCGCCATAAAGGCGGGGGCGGGCTGTCCAATATCCCACCCGGCCCGATTACTCTGATAGCGAGACTCCCAAAAATCAGGTTTTGAAAACGCAACGTCCATGCAGCGGTTCCTAACGGTGTTGAGCCGATCCTAACGTTTCCGAGTTTCCTTTTGTCGCCGTCGATTGCTTTGCACCAGGGAATGATCGACAGGGGCACCCGGCCGCGGAATGACCTGAAACTGGCGATCGCGCTCCAGTTGGTTCAGTTCGGTGTAATCAACCCAGTGGATACAGTCAACAGGGCAGGTATCGATCGCTTCTTGAATAATTTCTTCAGAGTCCCCATCTTGGCGCAATACCCGCGATCGTCCATAGTCTGGCTCCATGTAAAAAGTATTGCGAGCCACATGGGCGCAATGCTTGCAGCCAATGCAGGTAATTTCGTCAACATATACTCCCTTCTGGCGCTCCACTCCGCCGAGTTCTGGTTCCAGCCCAGTTCGCTCAGAAGACGATCGCAGGTGTCCGCCAAGTTCTGGCTCTCGGCCAGTTTGGGAATCTGCGATCGCATCGGAAGTCCAGTATTGGTCATCCATAGCCAATCCTCATGATTGTCAATACGCGAAACGGGGCACAACCGCCTGCACCCCGTCTACTTAGCTCATCGCTGCTTCATCATCAAACAGTCCCAGAGTAGCCCTAGGCTTATCGTTTGGGGCGATCGTTAACTCCAGCGTTGCAAGACCAGACGAATTGAGCCATCTTCCTGCTTTTGCTCCTCAGATACCTGGAAGCCTTGAGCCGTGGTCTGACTCATAACCGTGTGGTAAGCGTAGCGCTGAGTCAGCCTATTGATGAAGCCCTGAACAGAGAGAGGCTGCTGCCAATACTGCAAATCAGCAACCAACTCATAGTCATTGCCATTCCAGCTAAAACCAAGGTCATAGCCATTGCTTTGCTCAATCACAACAGCAGCGGATTGGGTTTGCCCCTCATAGCCGCGCACATCAGCAGGGCCATCTTTCCATTCAATACCAAGATCCGACAGTGCTGACGTCAAAGCAGTAAGGTCGCGAAGTTGAGTTTTAATTTGGCTAAAGTGTGACATATTCTAAAATCTATGGTAATCAAGCGGAACAATAAGTGAACAGACTATCGAAACAGCAGTCAATCGCAATAAGCAGCGATGCACGAAACCCTTGAACAACGCCTCAAGCAAGCCCTACCACTGACTATGAACAACGGAGTTAGCCGCCGTTTGGGTCGCAGTTTGAACAACATCTTGAGCAAAATATTCAGAAGTCACCTCTTGATTGATGACTCGCCCCAATTTCTCCTCAATGGCAGCAGTCACCTCAGCACAGGAACGACCCACGATACCAGTCACTCGCTCCTGAACCCGACCATCTGGATGAATGATAAATTCTAGCGTTTCCATGCCCCAATTCCAACCTTAAGACCTGCATTAACGATCGCAGCTACCGGCTACTCTCCTAGTCCATCAACCAGCTAGACCGAAACAGGAGCGATCCCTAACCAGCTTTACAACGTTTTCAGCTCCATCACCGCAGCCGCTTAACTCGACATTGGTCAATGACATTAACCGTGAGCAGACATCGTGAGCGCCGCGTTGCCTGCTCACCTTTGTGGCGTCAAACTTTACGCAACATTTCGTTAGAAAAATTTTCAGTAGGTAAGACTATACCTCACTAAACGTTAGTGTCGCTTAACTTCAAAATTCAGTCAAGTAACAGAATGTATCGAAGTATTGTGAAATGTCACCAGGTATGGGGCTGCACATACGCCCAAAAATGCTGGCTTTACATTGGTTTGACCACCGTTGCAGGATAGCGCTCATGGGTTGCTCAACCCCAACAGCATAGAGAGAATTAGCGGGTTTCCCCCTTTCAAATCAAATGCATTTCGTTGATGGGCGGCTACGGCAGTCAGGATAGCTGAAGCGATCGCAGGGATTTTTCTACATCGAATCCACGTCTTGCAGGGTGAATTCATTGATCAGGTTTTCTGGCGATTCCTCTTCATCCGGCGTTTGCACGGGTTGCACCACGTGAGGCAGTCCGGCTCCCTTCAAGCCACGCCGAATCCGCTCTGGCGTATCGGGAAAAACCACAAAAAGAGGGCGAGTATCATCTGTGCCGTCACTCAGAATATGCTGATAGCGCACGGGCATCAGCCATTCGTACTCCTTATCAATCAGAATTTGGGTTTGTCGCCAGCGGGACAGCAGACCAGAAAAATCTTCATTAGGGCGATGAATGAAAATGAAGACCTCAGCGCCTGTTTTCACTTTCCATTCTGGGTCGCACATTAGCACAGCCACATCGCACGGCACCTGAATGACGTTGCCTGGAGAAATCTCCTGACCGCTCAGGCTGGCGGGTACGGTGTTGCGCGTTCGCACAATCGGGAGCGGAATGGTAATCACACTCTCCCTGGGGCGGCGCATACTCGGAATCATTTCTAGGTAAGGGCGATACTTCTTGAACAGCGCGATCGCTCCGATGTGACTGCTGTAGTCCGCGAGAAGGGTTTCGTATTGCGATTGCCGAATAGTCATAGGTTGATACTGATGAGCCGCTACTGCTGGTTGGCTAACGGGGTTGCCAAATTAAGACTACTGGAAAGCAAGGAAACCGTTGTTCAGGGAGCTATGCGCAAAAGTCGTTGAACGTGTCACGTCGTCACCCTTTCCGCCGTTTTCTAAAATCTAACTAACGTAGAAAGGCTTCAGCCGCTTTTGCGGGAAGAATCGGTGGTGGGTAATAAATGACAGATGTCTGCCTTCCCATTCTGCCTTCCCATACTGACCGGTTTTGATCCAAACTTAACTGCATTCTAACGACCTACCCTTTTCAACGACTACGATTTGTGCCGCTTTAGAAAAGATGGACAACGGAGAGGGGCGATCGCCTTTGGGTGCATGTCATGTTTGCACATCCTGCATTGCCCTCATCCCCCAGCCCCCCTTCGACAAGCTCAGGACATGCTTCTCCCAACAGTGGGCGAAGGGGAGAAGAACCATACTCCTACAAACTAATTTTTGCGAAACCATGCAGCCACCTCCCCAGCGCCAACGAAGATCCCCGCTCCCAAAAATCAGATAGAGGTTGTAATCACGGCTGTGGCCCTTGAGAGTGAAATGACCGTTTATTGATGGTTCATTGATAGCAGTTCACAGTCCCCAATCGATAGAGAAGCGTCGGGGTCAGCCGCTTCCACTCAAGTTTGGACTAACGCCTGATACTCGTCCATGGCACTCAGAAGTGTCAGAGAACACCGTTCATACAACATCCGCGTAACGGGTCTTTCTGCCGTAAGGGGGGTTGACAACGCAAACGCTTACCAACACTCACCTTCAGACTGTGTTAATATTCTGAAAAGCTCAAACAAACCTTATTTGCAGCGATTAGTCAATGGCCAAGGTTCTGGTTTTGAACGCCTCTTACGAACCGCTCAACATTACCAGTTGGCGCCGGGCGATTGTGTTGCTTATCAAAGGGAAAGCGGAGCAAATTGAGCATAACGGAAAGTTTGTGTATGCTGATTTGCCGCTGCCAACAGTCATCCGATTGCGGCACTATGTGCGTGTCCCCTACAAAGAGATTCCGTTAACCCGTCGCAATCTACTTCACCGAGATGGGCATTCCTGTCAATATTGCGGATATACCGGGGATGATTTAACGCTGGATCATGTCGTGCCGCGATCGCGTGGCGGTCAAGACACCTGGGACAATATGGTGACAGCCTGCGTGCGCTGCAATGTGAAGAAGGGAAATCGAACGCCGAAAGAGGCGAGCATGCCGCTGCGACGATCGCCCCACCGTCCACACAGCAGTCTGTATTTTGAGGTAGCGAAGCATATTAAAAGCGGCGTGCATAAGGAGTGGCAAAAGTACGTGATCGGGTCATAACCGAATGCTTGCTGTTCGCAGACATCTAGAATTTGGGATACTGCGCCACCCATTAGGCAGTTCACTGGGTTCTGATGCCGACCATGGGTATCGCTTCGGATGTTCTGGGTGAGCGTAGAGCCATTTAGGCATCATTTTAGGCATCATTGAGGTTCTTCTGTCTATCAATTCTGTCTATCAAACGGTTTTATGGTGGCGGGGTGTGGTGAAGTCGTTGGGCGATCGCATTCTATCGGCATCACTTTGTCTTAGTCTGAAAAGGAATAGTAACTGTTTTAGACAAACGTGATCGGATTATGGATGAACGTAAATTGGCCGTTTGGTATCTTGGTATTCTTGTCATTTTGCTGCTGGTGGGGGGAATTTTCCTCTTTCGGCAGATTTTTCGCACCCGCCGTGTTGAAACGACCTTCACTCGGTTGCAAAACAAGTTGAGTAAAGGGAAAGGCACCGCCAAGGAGCATTATGAACTGGGCGGCATTTTTCTAGACAAGCGGCTTTATACTCAGGCTGTCGCTCAGTTTCAGCAAGCGCTCAAAAGTAAAGATTTAGACGGCGCTGAAAATGAGGCTGTTATTTACAATGCGATGGGGTTTGCTTACGCTGCCCAAGAGCAGTTTGATTTGGCGATTCGGCAATACAAAGAATCGCTCGATCGCGTTCCCGACTATGTCACGGCGCTGAACAACTTGGGGTTTACCTACGAGAAAAAGCAGCTCACGGCTCAGGCACTCGAAGCCTATGAAGCCGCGCTGAAATATGAGCCGAAAAACTCAACGGCAAGACGTCGGGCAGAATCATTGCGGAAGCGGCTGGCCCCGTCGTCTTAGAAATCAGCACAGACTGCGGGCAATCATTCCTGCATTTAACCAGTGGGTTGATCAAACAGCACGGTCGTCATGTACCGCTGTGCCCATGCATCTCCAAACGCTTTTTCTAGCACGCGGCGAGTTTTGTCGTTTTTTTGCTGCTGGGTGCAGTAATGCTGCTGTCCGGCCAGCAAAACATTTCGCTGGTCGGGATCAGCGTCTGTGGCGATCGCCAAGGTGCAGTGCAGCTCTAACATACTTTGAACATACGCCAAAAACCCATCTTCCTCAGATGCATTACCCGGACGCACAAACAAGCAAAATTCTGAAAAAATATTGCCCCAGGTCGGTAGGTCTCTCGGTTGGCTGAATTGAGGAATGGGCAGTTGGTAGAGGGCGGTGTAGTAGTTCGTTGGGAGCGATCGCTGATCGGACTGTTCAGGATGGGGAGCAATGGGCGACAAATCAACAATGGCGGCGCTAATTTGCCCGCGCCCACCCACAAGATCCGTCCCAAACATGGGCAAATTGTATTCAGGGCGTGGAAACATAACGCAGTGCAAAATATCGAGCGATCGCCCCACCCGCGCGAGTTCTAAGTGCAGCTTACGAAACTCCCGCGTTTGATAACACTGGTTTTCAATCATCAGCTTCTCGCCCTCCAAGCGCCCTTCCACATAGCCCAGATCCTCTGGTAATTGATAAGCCGATAAATTAAGGTGCGTTTTCCAGACCTCTTCAATACAATTAGCAAGGCGCTGGATGAGCGGATGTTGCTCGTGGCGAATAGACGGAGATGAATCAGAGACCATAGCACTAAAACTCATGACAACAAGTGTGGATGTGCTACACCCCAAATGAGGATATAACTGTAGTTGGGTATAAATTAAACGTACTGCATCAGGATAGTTACCCTGAGGGTTGACCTAGACTGCTCCTAATATTGACGCAGCTTTCGGTGTTTGCACGGCTAAGCTAATTTTCATGCTAATCAATGTCCATAGGTCGATACGCTAGCGATTTGCAGGGTTGGCCATTACGCTGACCATGGCTGAGCATTGCCTGACTGAGCATCGTTAACGATGGTTGACGATCTACGCCAAGATCCATGCGTCGAACCTGAATCGGTTGCTAATGCGTTGAATGCCGCTATGTTGAAAAATTTATATTGAACCATTGAAATGCTATCGACCGTCCTTATCGGTTACTGTTTGGGTGCAGACAGTCAACAACTGGCACATCCTCGACACTAAGGATAACCTGGAAGACTTACAACCTCAAAAGACTTATGGCAGGGCAGATACTGGGCGATCGCTACGAAATTCAGCAACAACTGGGCAAAAAATCAGGCCGGTGGACGCTGCTGGCTCGCGATCTGACAAATGAATCGCTGGTCATTCTTAAGTTGGTGTTTTTGGATAGCGAACTCCGACCGGATGACCTAAAGCTATTTAAGCGTGAGGCAGAGGCGCTGAAGTCTCTGACCCATCCATCTACGCCAGAATATCTGGGCAATTTTGAGATTGCGCTGCCGGATGACAGCAAAGCACTGGCGTTAGTGCAGTCTTACATTCAGGGCAAGTCACTCGAACACTACATGAAAGAGGGACGCTGTTTTGCTGAGCGGGAAGCCGCCAATATTGGCAAAGAAGTGCTAAAGATTTTGGACTATCTCCACAATCGTGAGCCGCCTGTGATTCACCGAGACATCAAGCCCAGTAATATTTTGCTTGTCACGCAGGCGGGGCGCTCCAAAATTCAGGTCTTTTTGGTGGACTTCGGTTCGGTGAAGTCGTTTTCGGCTAGCGAAAATACATCGCTGACCTTGGTTGGCACGCGGGGCTATATGCCTCCAGAACAGGTTGGTGGACGAACGGTGAAAGCGTCTGATATTTATGGTTTGGGAGTTGCGCTGATTGCCTGCATTACCGGCAAGGAACCGGCAGACATTCCGACGCGAGGGATGCGGCTGGAGTTTGAGGCGATTACCGATTTATCACCAGGATTTACAGATTGGCTGAAACGGATGGCGCATCCGGCGCTCGATCGCCGTTTTAATACCGCAGATGAGGCATTGGCTGCACTGCGAACAATCCTGTAGCGCTAGGAATGCGCTGAACTCGCTGTCGATTGCTGCGATCGCTCTGAAATAGCTCTATAGTCTTTAGTGTGGATGCAGACATGCAGCACGATTTGCACCGTATCCAAGTTTACGTTGAGTTCATTACTCTTTGACTGCATCGAAGAGCCGTGCTACTCCACAGCAGACAGCCGGTGTTCAACCACCGATAGGAGAATGCCATGCTTCCGTTTAGTTTAGGTTGGGCAGAAGTCAGTATTGTATTAGTTGTTGCGCTATTGATTTTTGGGCCGAAAAAAATTCCGGAGTTGGGAAGTGCGCTAGGGCGAACATTGCGAGGGTTCAAGGAAGAAATGAGCGGCTCTAGCGATGACGATGAATTGGAACACGATCGAGATTAGTCGCTGTCTGGGTATGGCGTCATAATGCCGTGCTATTAGTGAGGCGGCCTTGCACGTTTCAAAGCTGCACCTGTTGCTAGGGCTTAGTCCGGTGCATGATAGGCATTTTGACGGACGCGACCTCTTGGGTTCGTAGGTGGGTTCGTGGGTGCTAGAGCGATCGCTCCGTTGGGAATGGCGTAAACAGGCGTGCGATCGAACTACGATGGCTCTGAGGATTTAGGGTTGTCGGATTGCGTCTGCCGTTGGCGGATGGCCCGCTGAAAGCCCAGCACAACCAAAATGTTCGATAGGGTTAGAAAAAATTCGGCGCTGCCGTGCAGCCAGTCTACGTTTGCCAAGTTCTCACCATAGGCGATTTGGGCATAGAGTCCGGCTGGGATTGTGATTACAACAAACACCAAGGTCATATAAAAGCCGACTAGGGCCAGGCGCGGAGCCTGCCCCGATCGCGTTAGAAACCAGAGAAACCCTAGGTATGGGAAGAGCGAGAGCGCAAACAAATTTTCTTTGGACATAGGTGCAGCCCTTGGCAGCCGATAATGCAACAGAAACGCTGATTCCATAATAGGTTCGCGTGTCTTTGTCATCTTACGACATTGTTTCTGGCTCTGGGTTGTTCGGCGTAGGCGAGCAGTGAGTCTAGCATAGTAAGGTAACAGGGCGATGACCGACCCAACCCGACGCTTAATGGCGGAGAGTCGAATATGGCGATCGCGGCTGGCGGCAGATTTAGCAGCACAGGGGATTGAGCCAGCGGGGGTGATTCAGCAATGGTTGCTTAAGGCGATCGCCGCTCAGGTATGGGCCCAGCGCTGCACCCCAGATTATCTGCCAACCACAGGGTCAGCAATTCACGACACCATTCAGCAGATTCATGCACTCAGTGGGTTAATTCCTGCGCCTTGGTTGCAGACTGAGCCGCGACCGAGCGATCGCACCTGCCGGACTATTGTAGAGGCGATTCAGAAACAGCCAGAGCGATTGGCAACGTTGGCCGATGTGTATGGGCAAGCGCCCTCTGGTCAATTTTCCAAGGTTGGCGGTATCTACTATACGCCGTGGCCATTGGTAGAACGGATGGTGCAGCAAACAGTTGGACAGCGGGCGATCGCCGCACCGATGCGAATTATCGATCCGGCCTGCGGCTGTGGGGCATTTCTGCTGATGGCGGGGCGATTGCTCTGGGCTAGGCAGCGGGCTGCTCGACCCAGGGCTGACGGACAATGGCTGGTTGAGCAATTGCACGGGGTGGATGTGGATGCCGCTGCCGTGGCGATCGCGCGGTTAATGCTCTGGCTAGAATGGGCAGACCCGACCGCGCCAGCCGATGCGATCGCATTGGGGCAGTCCCTCACAACTGCCATTCGGGTCGGCAACGCAGT
>CAYSIR010000066.1:0-18292 GCA_964431105.1 uncultured Leptolyngbya sp.
CACAAAATGGTTGACCTATTCCTGAACGCCGATTTGAGTCATTGATGCGTTGGTTTTCACCATTTTTCACCATTTAATGAGGCAAAGGGACAATAACGATGCAACCCACCAACCCCGATCAATTCACGGCAAAAGCCTGGGCCGCAATCGTCCGCACCCCCGACCTAATAAAACAGGCCCAACACCAGCAGATTGAACCCGAACATTTGCTAAAGGCACTATTGGAAGAAGACGGGCTAGCCACCAGCATTTTTAATAAGCTTGGCGTCAATGTTCAGCGCGTCCGAGACTACACGCAGCAATCTATTGAAAAACAGCCGAAGGTCAGCGGTGACGGTAGCTCGGTTTACTGGGGGCGATCGCTCGATACCCTGCTCGACCGCGCCGAAAATTATCGAAAGCAGTACGATGACGATTACATCTCGATTGAGCATTTACTGCTGTCCTATGCCAAAGACGATCGCTTTGGCAGGGCATTCTTCAAAGAATTTGGCATCACCGAAGCCAAGCTAAAAGACACCATCAAGCAAATTCGAGGAAACCAAACTGTGACTGACCAAAACCCGGAAGATAAGTATCAATCCTTGGAAAAGTATGGACGTGACCTGACTGAAGCAGCCCGCGATGGAAAACTTGATCCAGTGATCGGGCGAGATGGCGAAATCCGTCGCACGATTCAAATTTTGTCGCGCCGTACCAAAAATAACCCGGTCTTGATTGGTGAACCTGGGGTGGGTAAAACAGCGATCGCAGAAGGTCTGGCCCAACGGATTGTTAGCGGGGATGTGCCTCAGTCGTTGAAAGATCGTGTCTTAATTGCCCTAGACATGGGGGCGCTGATTGCTGGAGCCAAATATCGTGGTGAATTTGAAGAGCGCCTCAAAGCCGTGCTGAAAGAAGTCACTGAATCAGAAGGTCAGATAATTCTATTCATTGACGAAATTCATACCGTTGTCGGCGCAGGAGCTACCCAAGGCGCAATGGATGCCGGTAATTTGCTGAAACCGATGCTGGCACGGGGTGAACTCCGCTGCATTGGCGCAACTACGCTGGATGAATATCGAAAATATATTGAAAAAGATGCGGCCCTAGAACGCCGCTTCCAGCAGGTATATGTGGATCAACCGACCATTGAAGATACGGTATCCATTTTGCGGGGGCTGAAAGAGCGTTACGAAGTGCATCACGGGGTCAAAATTTCTGACAGTGCCCTAGTAGCCGCAGCGGCGCTTTCAACTCGATATATTAGCGATCGCTTCTTACCCGACAAAGCGATCGACTTGGTAGACGAGGCCGCCGCCAAGCTAAAAATGGAGATTACCTCTAAACCCGAAGAACTCGATCGCGTTGATCGGGAAATCTTGCAGCTTGAGATGGAACGGCTGTCGCTCCGGAAAGAAAGTGACCCCGCCTCGCGGGAACGGCTGGAGCGGATTGAAAAGGAACTAGCGGATTTGAAAGAGGAACAAAGTAGCTTGAATGCACAGTGGCAGGCTGAAAAAGATGTGATCGATAATATTCAAAAACTGAAAGAAGAGATCGATCGCGTCAACGTTGCTGTTCAGCAAGCGGAGCGAGATTATGACTTGAATAAAGCGGCTGAGTTAAAATACGGCAAACTCACTGATTTGCAGCGCCAAGTCGAAACCGCCGAAGCTCAGCTTTCCGAAACCCAAACCTCTGGCAAGACCCTACTGCGGGAAGAAGTGCTTGAGGCTGATATTGCTGAAATTATCTCTAAGTGGACGGGCATTCCTATCAGCAAACTTGTAGAATCCGAGATGCAAAAGTTGCTGAACCTTGAAGAAGAACTGCACCAGCGCGTCATCGGCCAAGATGAAGCCGTTACGGCTGTTGCTGATTCTATCCAGCGATCGCGCGCCGGACTATCTGACCCCAATCGCCCGATTGCCAGCTTTATCTTCCTGGGCCCAACCGGGGTCGGCAAAACCGAGCTGGGCAAGGCTCTGGCTGCCTACTTATTTGACACTGAAGAAGCCATGGTGCGGATTGATATGTCTGAGTATATGGAAAAACATTCCGTATCTCGAATGATTGGTGCGCCTCCAGGATATGTTGGGTATGAGGAAGGCGGACAATTGACCGAAGCCGTGCGCCGTCGTCCCTACTCAGTGATCCTATTCGATGAAATTGAGAAAGCTCATCCTGATGCGTTCAACATCATGCTGCAAATTTTGGATGATGGGCGCGTGACTGATTCCCAAGGGCATACGGTGGATTTCAAAAATGCCATTATTATTATGACCAGCAACATTGGGTCACAGTATATTCTTGATGTTGCTGGAGATGATGCTCAGTACGATGAAATGCGATCGCGCGTCATGGATTCTATGCGGAGTCAGTTTCGTCCTGAGTTCCTAAATCGCATTGATGAAATCATTATCTTCCATGGACTAAAACTCAGCGAGCTGCGGGAAATCGTTAAACTTCAGGTACAGCGCTTAGCAAACCGACTGAGCGATCGCAAAATATCGCTTAAATTATCCGATACTGCCCTCGACTTCCTGGCAGAAGTTGGATACGATCCAGTCTATGGCGCTCGTCCCCTAAAGCGGGCCATCCAGCGAGAACTAGAAACCCAAATCGCCAAAGCTATCCTGCGCAGCGAGTTCACCGAGAATGACACCATTTTCGTCGATGTCGAAAATGAACGCCTCGCCTTTAAACGGCTACCGGCTGATTTAATTAACGTTGGCAGTTAATCCAAAGTCGTGAGCGATCGCCAACTTGAGTAAACAATGAACCCTGGTCGTATCGATCAGGGTTTTTATTATCCGAACATCGTCACTCCCGGCTCCCTATTTCTACTGATACCGCTGCCCTCTATGCTCTAACCAACCATCCACATGAGACCCATTCGGATCATGATGCGTCCAATGAATAATCCCACCCTCCGAGTTCCATTCATATTCGCCATAAAAGCGAACAATATCACCATTCTGCAACCCAGAAATTCGAGGAGCCAGGTCAATATTATGAGCAATTAGCAAGGTTTGCCCAGAATCAAGACGTAAAATAAATCGCTGATGTCGGCTACCGTCCAAATCGTCGGATAAAATACGAATAACCGTTCCCTGCCCTTGAACTTGGAGATTGCTCTGTCGTTGGTTAAAAGCGTCCCGTAATACATCATTATTTTTTGTGTAGAGAGATGAGCTAGGTGCAGAGACGACCGGGACAGCACACCCGCCCGATAAGGATGCAACTAAGACAATGCTCAATAGTTTGTAAATGCTATCGTGTCTCATTGTGTATAGTTACCCAATACAAATTATAACTATAGCAATCCCAAATGAGTTGTAAACAAGAATGGGTGTTGTGAGAAGGAGTCCTGCGGACTCCTTCTCACGATTCAATTAGGATTGCTATATCATAGGATATGGAACCCATTTGATAGCTGTCTGTCATCTCGTTAGTTGAATTAAACAAATACCCCCCAACAAGCTACAACAGAATTTACGCCATTCAACTCAATCACTCATCCACCTATTCGCCCAGATGCAAAGCGGCTGACTGCCGTCAAATTTTTGCATTGTCCCACCTGATGGCGCAATTGCTAATATTTTATTGAATTCAGCAAGCTTCCCACACAAATATGACATAATGTTTACCAAGATTGACTGAAGCTTAAACCAGGGTCTGCGGATGTAGTTCAGTGGTAGAACGTCAGCTTCCCAAGCTGAATGTCGTGGGTTCGAGTCCCATCATCCGCTTCAAGCATGAGTCACTCCAGGGTGATTGTCTCAAACTTAAAGCCACCGCATCGAGACTAGATTTGGTCGGTCAGCTCTGCTCAACAAATTGGTGTCAGATTTTGTTAGCCGGAAACATATCACCTTTGCGCCCTCTCTCTAAATTTCTCTCCCAATTTTGCTATCCGTTACGCAGACAGCACCGAAACTCCTGTTTCTACGCTCTAAAGCTAAATAGCTGAAGGACAGCGAGCCTGACACACTGGCTACACTCCAACCGCCAGGAGGGTCATAGAACCTGATGCCTACATCGTCTAAGCTCCCCTATGACAGAGGGTTCCGCGCCTAATGCAAATTTTACCGATCAACCAGATGATTGGCTTTAAATTGATAGCTCAGTTGCTATACAGTGACCAGACCATGAACTGTTTGCTAGCAAAGCTATACTGAAAACATCTCATTCCCTGCTCAAAACCATGATGGTAGTAGTTTCATGTAAAGATTTTGGGTGGTGTAGGCGTTGCCCACGGCCCCCACAAGTCTTTATCAATGGAGGACTACCCCATGATTCATCACAATAGATATTTCTAAATGCGATCGACTGATGTTACATGAAATCATCACCATAGAAACTGGTACACAGCAGTACAATAAGGAACAAATTAAATTACTTCCGCTAGAGTATTATCAAGGAGCGGCAAGTGACATTTAACCCGGAATTTTGCCGCACGGAGGGTGATGTTGAAAGCAAATTGATTGCACAGTACCTATTGCCCAACCTTGGTTACTCTCCAGAAACCTGGTATCAAGAGGTTGCATTTGGCAGTATTCGTCTTGACTTTATGGCTTTTGCAGCACAGGTGTTGCCAATCGAATTGAGAACACTGTCAGCCATTGGATTAGCGATTGAGGCTAAAAGTCCTCAGCGAAATCTTGATCCTTACGTGCGTCGCCTCAAACAATATTTAACAAGACTTCGCATTAATTATGGCGTCCTAACCAATGGCAAAGAGTTTAGAATTTACGAACGATATGGCGATCGCCTTCAGATTGTGTTTACCTGCCGTGGCCAAGACATTACTTCCAGAATTGAAGAGATTAGAAGCATCATTGGCAGTAGTGCGATCGGGGAGAAAATGAGAAGAGATCGCGTTGCGCGTGAACTAGGTTACAAGAAAAAAGGAAACATACCTATGCAAGTCATTGCAATTTATCATAACAAAGGCGGTGTTGGTAAAACCACAGTGTCCGTTAACTTAGCTGCTGCTCTACGCCAAAAGGGATATAATGTTCTTTTAATTGACCTGGATTCTCAAGCAAATTCTACATTCGCCACTGGGCTTGTAAAATTCCAGTTTGAGGAAGACGACAATCTTAAAGACAACAATGTCTATCATGTACTTGAATCCAGCGAATTTAATCTTATCTCTGATGTTGCACGTCAGTCCAATTTTTTCAATACGCCTGAAATTGATGTTGTTCCATCACATATTAGCTTAATTCAAGGGCAATATAGACTGAACCAGATCAAAGCTAGTCAGACTCGGTTAATTAAGAAACTGAGGCAGGAAGAAGGCAAGTACGACTACGTCATCATAGATACGCCTCCATCACGAGACCTTTATGCCCAAGTTGCGATCATTGCAGCCGACCATCTAATTATTCCTTCAGACCTAAGACCGTTTGCCAATCAAGGACTTTCGAGTGTTCGAGACTTCATTAAAGAAATTGATGAGTTTAGGGAAAGTTTAGGTAAGCTACCTATTCATTTACTAGGAGTTTTACCCTCTAAAATATCTACAAATGCAAGGTCTTTTGAAAATACATTCCCCAGACAAAAGTCTACTGTTGAGACTCACTACGATCTACCTGTTTTAGAGTCTATCATTTTTGAGCGAGCGGCTTTGTCTCATTGCGTCAACAAAACTATAGTTGTAGGAGATTTAGAAGTTCCTGATCCAAAGTCTATATTTGACTACGCCCAGAAAAATGCGATCGCTAATCAGTCAGCCGAAGAATTTGAGAAACTGGCGGCAGAGGTCTTGAAAAAAGTGGAGGAAATTTAATGCCTGAATTTGCCCAGGTTGATGTTAAAGACATTCGATCCGACACGGCTCGGTTTAATTTTTCTGAAGATAATATTGATGCATTAGCAGACGTAATTTTGCAAGGCAACGGTATTGTGCGTCCGCTGATTTTGAAGCAAGTTAGTATTGACACCTATGAAGTGTTAGACGGGCATTTCGAGTATCATGCTTCGGTGCGGGCGCGCGAGAAGGATCCCAGAAAAGCAGAAATGGTGAGTGCCTTCATTGTTAAATCGTCAGAAGAAGAACTGGTCAGAAAGCAACTTGAACTTTTAGGATCTTTGAGGGGAACACCCGGCAATACAACGGCTTCATTGTCAGTTCATACCTCCGAAAATCCAGCTAGCAACAGCGACTGGATTATGAGTTTTGAGCGGAGATTAGGAGATATTAGAGAGGAATTATTTCAGACTAAAAACAGTGCTAATTCCAGGCTCAACGCGCTTGAAAATCGATTCGTTGATCAAGGCAGTCTCTTGGAGTTGCTCAACAAGCTTGAGGTTGACAGACTTTCAGTTTACCTATCCCAATACGGAGTTTCTCAATGCGAGAAACACGCCAAAGCAATTTGTGAGGCCCGGAAGAGTAAGAAGTTTATAGATTATCGAGATGTCGTGAAGTCTGTTAAGGGTTTAGGAGATAAGACAATGCTGTCAATCATTGATGGATGGTCACGCATCAATCAGCATTAATTAGGCCTAGGCTTCAAAGGTCAAATCGAGTGTTTGTTACCATCAATCAGCAGATAAATCTAGAGGCGGAACATCGCCTATATTTTATGGATAGCAGATTTGGAGCTAAGACACTCCTGGCTGAGAGTCTTGCAGACATGGGTAAATATGTTTTTATCGCGCATTATGGAACTCAATACTGACTACGCTGAGTTTCATACAGCATCACCCAAATTCATCTAACTTACATATCAGAAATTAGGCAGTAGTACTCATGCGAGTATTTTGCGTGGCGTAGGCGTCGCCTACGCCACGCAAAATACCGACCAATGGAGGATTCCAGAGATGGTTAGCAATGTCAGCTAACGGAGGGAGGGAGGGGCAGGAGGATTCGCCAAAAACTCGGTGACCAATGACCGTGAATCCTTAATAATCATTTCGACCGCATTGACAAAATCCCGAACATTATTATATAACTTAATAACTATACAAAGTTACAGCGCTTAGTGAGCTGAGCCATAGGTTGCAGCATTCGATCGCGACAGAAATCCTGGCTAGTCCATAGTCTCAGCATCTATTCGCTTGCTGCATTCAGACCTGAGAACTAGACGAGAGCAAGTATCCTGCGATGAATGATAAGATGACTTGCAAGGTTTCTGATTTGATTGTGTCATTTGGATTCATCCGCATCAATCAAGACGGCCAACCCGTAGAATTTCATCGCAGCCATGTGAGTTCAGCAGCGCTTCAGGTGGCTAACGATTATTGGAGAATACAGGATGGCAAACATTGCGGTTATTGGGGCAGGACTTGGCGGACTACCAGCGGCGTATGAACTACGGCATTACCTTGCCAAGGAACATACCGTTACGCTAATTTCTAATGAACCTGAATTTACGTTCATTCCTGGGTTGATCCAGATTGCGCTTGACCTAAAGCCGATCGCTCATGTGCAGATCGACTTGCAAACTCTGGCTCGGCGGCATGGTCTTAACTTGGTGCTAGGTAGTGTCACTCACCTCGACCCTGAACATCAACAGATTACCGTCGATGGCAATCAGGTTATCGAATATGACTATGTGATGATTGCAACCGGTGCGTCCCTCGCTTTCGATAAAATCCCAGGGTTGGGGCCTCACGGTGGCTATACTCAGTCAGTATGTACGCCGTCCCATGCTCTTGAAGCCCGCGAGCAATGGTTGGAATTTTTGAAGAATCCAGGGCCAATCGTTGTTGGTGCGGCACCGGGGGCAGGTTGCTTTGGACCAGCCTATGAGTTTGTGCTTATGGCAGAGCATGAACTCCGCAAGCGTGGCATTCGAGATAAGGTGGAGATAACTTATATTACACCAGAACCTTATGTCGGACATTTAGGCGTTTCTGGAGTTAAGAATGCACGGGAATTAACAGCAGACCTGATGCACAAGCGCGGCGTTACTGTGATTGACAATGCTGAGATTACGGAAGTAACGGCTGATGATATTGTACTGAGCGATGGTCGCCAGGTTCCGTTTAAGTATTCTATGATCTTGCCTGCGTTCCGAGGCGTAGATTTTGTTCGAGATGTGCCCGGTCTAGGCGATGATAAGGGATTTATTCCGATCTTACCGACCCAGCGTCATAGTACTTACAAAAATATTTATGCGATCGGGGTCAGCATTAAATTAGCGCAGCCGGATGCTACTCCGGTTCCTATCGGAATGCCGAAGAGTGGGCAAATGACCGAAGCGATGGCCACGGCTGCTGCTCATAATATCGCAGTTGAAATGGGGGCGCTGAAGGCTCCGATGAACATTCCAACTTTAGATGCGCTTTGCTTTGCTGAGTTTGGTGATACGGGTATTGCCTACATTGCTGCCCCAGTTGTTCCTGACCCAGAAACGGGTAAACGTCGATCGTCCTATGCGATGCGCGGTCCGTGGATTGTCTGGGCAAAGGCTGCATTTGAAGAGTATTTTATGATTAAGATGCAGCAAGGAGTCGGAATGCCCTGGTTTGAAAAAATGGGATTGCGTACCTTATTTGGCTTGAAGCTGCTGAAGCCGGTATCGCCTCAGGATGTGGATCAGCTTGCTACTAGGTCGAAACGAATTCAGGCAGATTCAGTTGCAGTTTTAGATGACTGATGGATGTTGATGGGCAATGGACACCGGGGGCGATCGCATGGGGTCTACAGTTCAATCTAAGCGAACGCCCTCAGTGAATTATCTAGAGCATTGTGCCCTACCATTTCTGGTTTGACCCGTACCAGCCCTCACAATCACTAGGGAGATTTTTGATGAATCCTTCATTTTCTACTCGAGCGCTGACAACTCAAAGCATTACAATCATGAGCGATGTTGACAGCTACACGGTTCGCGGAACAAAGGTTTCCCGGCTCGGTACAGGTCAAGTGCAAGCGCCGTGCATTCATGTTGACTTTGACGTAGAGTCATCCACTGCTAATGTGCGTCAGCTTGGCATGATTCTTAGTCCTGAAGATGCGATCGCATTAGGGCAATTGCTGACCGAGTTGGGGACAGGCTGCACATCTGCATAGGCGCTCATCTATCTGCACTTCATTGCCGATTCGTCGCCGCAGACCCAAAAATATGCGATCGCCCTCTGCCGAATAATCTAAGCTAGGGGGCGATCGCCTTTTTAATGCTTTAGCACCTGTAAGCCAACGGTTCAGCCTTTCAGCCTCACTCCGTACCGTCTGCCGCACTTGGTTCCAGTCACTATCCGCAGGAAAGACTGAGTGGAGTCTCTCATCAGTCACAGACACAGCCACCCTTGCAGCATATCTTACCTTACATCCGTGACAGCGCAGCTACCTTCTTCAACTTGCTAGGATCGAGACCTTCTAGATCATCTAGGTAAAGCCACCCTTCCCGCACAAGCTGAGAGAACACAAAAATCAAGGCAGAATATCGATAGTCATATTTGCCATCAATATCGTGCCGCCGAGCGCTGAGATAATCATGAACTTGCCAGAGGTCATCTAACCCTGAAATATTCAGCATCTTAGTCTTGACATCGCTGACAAGAGCTGCAATTTCTCGCTCATAGGCTGATTGAAATGCTTTTCGTGCGATCGCTTTCTCCTCAGTTGTCCAATCCGTATCTACTGCTTGCATCCTAAAACCTTATAGTTATTATCAGTTTTTCTATTGTGCCGCGATTATCCCGTGAAGTCTACCCAATTTAGAACAAAAGTTTGAAATAGTCTAATATTTACAATAGCTTTAAGGTTAAGACAAAAGGTTCCGTTAAACCTAAACGCAGGTCACGGGAGCAAATGAGCATAAATGCTTACTTATCAAAACCGATGAGTACAGCCTAAATGGTTTCGATCAACAGCGGCAGGGGCAGGTTGAACTAGCTTGGCAAAAGGCCCTCTATTCATCTAACATCAGCCAGAAGGTTGGACTCAATCGATAGAACTTGAGCAATGGATGACTCAGTCTGACGGCAGCATCTTCGTCATCTTGCTGCCCACCTGACGGGCTGCTGGCAAGTCGTACCAAGGCAAATGGGGATATTCGTGATGTTCCCAGTGATAACCCAAGTGATAGCAGGTAAGAAACGACAGCCACACAGGATAGCCGCTACTTACCGCTCGATGACGATTAAAGTCTCTCGAAACGCTATGACGATGGGGTAAGTAAGTTCCAAAGATGAAAAGCTGGAGTGAACTTAGAACGAGGGGAGCAACCCAAAAAGCGATCGCATTTGTTGGCGACACCTGAAGCCCATAAACCAAAATACCCAACACTCCAATCCAGCTCAAAACAAGCTGCACCAGGCGGTAACCGGATAAGTATTCCACCATAAATTTGAAATACCAGGCCACCGGATGACAATGCACTCCGTCGTGGAAATCAGGATCACCGATTTGGGCAGGGCTGCGATGGTGGTTGCGGTGCTGCTGGCGGCAGTGCTGATAGGATAAAAAGGCATACAACCCAACGGCAACACGACCTATAGCATGGTTGAGCCAAGGATGCTGGGGTAGAAGGCTGCGATGCATTGCATCATGGGCAACGATAAATAAGCCGGTCTGAAGCACGGTACGCCCTACAATCACAACCAGAATCAAAAGCCAAGAAAGCTGCTCAATAGGTAAATACAAAAGCTCTAGAAGACTTGCCACCCAAGCCAGGAAAAGTGCGATCGCCCAGCCAACACCTATCCAACTTCCTGATCCAGAGAAGTGGCGGCAAGCCGCTGACTCAGAGAAAGATGCCATACAGAAATACAATTACATTACAGGAAAGAACCCCCATTCCCGTCAATCAGTGACAAGGGAACGGAGGTAGAACTCGCGTAGAACTCACACAGATGCTACTTGTCCCTACATTAACGAGCGAGGTTCAAAAGTTCTTTAGGCGATGCCAACAGATCGATCGCCACAAAGTAAATCTTATTTTCAGGATTGAGCAAAAATCGCCAAGCCATATTCATACCCACAGCAGCACCAAACCAAGGAGTTTGTACCTTACCTGTCACCTTAATTTGGGTGTAGCCTTCATCAGCCGGTTCAACAATACCTCGCTCAGGCATCAGCTTGAGATTCTGACATTCTTCGCGGAAGAATTTCAAAACTGAATCGCGACCGATAATCGGACGTTGGAAAGGCGGCTGAAGCGCACCATCATCAGTAAATAGTTGGATCAATGCATCAAAGTCATTGGCATTCATGTTGTTCATGTAGCTCAGCACCGCAGGGTTATCAATCCCTTCAATGGTGACTGCTGTCCGCTTGTCAGCCACAACCGGTGGCACAATCGGCTCTGCCACGCTTTGGTATGCACCGAGTTTCTTGGGATCAAACCCCATGTCCACAACTGAGTTACGCAACACGGTGATTTGTTGACCAGATTCCAGATTCCGAATAGCTTGTAAAACAGCCGAAGCATTGGCAGAAAGCTGATAGCCTTCAGGAATGGGAGCAACAAGCCCCTCATCCATCCACTGCCCAAGCTGGTACCAGAAGCCAAGCTTAATATTTGCCGACCACGTAGAGTAGGTGCGACAAATGGGAGTATCTGCTCGGTTCGCCAAGTCACACATAGCCTGAGACTGTTCCTGGAAAGACATTTGCCGAATTTCATTCAGTGCGTTTTCGGCAAACTGCATATTGGCTGCACCGGGAGCCGCGATAGTGATAGATTTCCCCATCTCCAGGTAGGCAAACCAAATTAACGCTAGCTGATCTTCAGCATTGAGTTGAGTGAATCGAGCGATTGTAGCTGGCACAGCATCGGCGGAAAGGGTGTTGGGAAAAATACCGCGAGCTGAGTCAATGGTAAAGGGCATAAGGTACCTCGCCTTAAGTTACGGTTTCATAATCTCGAAGGGCATGACTTTAAATGGTCATAGCCATAGACATATAACTATGACTTACCCCAAAATCCTCCCAACCGCTCTAAAAGCAGCCGTCATGACAGAATCAGCGCCTGGGGGATGGCACTATTATCTCAGCACCGTGGCGAAGAATCTACTCTTTTGCAACAGATCCACTTCAGCCATAACATCAACTTATCACAAATTTGCAACAAAAAGAAACATTTCTTCACACTGAAGTGTGATGGGCGATAGGTCGGACAGTTTTGGATGCCCGCTCAGAGAATAAAGGTTTTGACCTTTTCTCACAATTGTCGAGCTATAGAGAAACCGTGGGTTTCAGCGATCGCCCAGAACATGGCCCGCATCATAGCTTGATCTAGCATCATTCTATCAATTTAGCTGTGTTGATTGGGTTGATGAATCGGATGGGTTGGTACGGCGTAATGGGGAGGGGAGGCAATCTAACGGACTGCATGAACACCACGGTGATGCACTAACGACGATTTGCACTAGGCGCAAAAACCTTGCTCCTAAAGGATTTGGTAGTCCTCTAGTGGTAAAGACTCTTGAAAGCGTAGAGATAGCCCGCATCATCAAAAATCGTCATTGCCGATTCTAGGGATAAATTTAGAATTGGATGAATTAAGACTTCGTTTCAATTCATCCTGCTATGGCGAGCCTATTTGGATTGCGAGAAGGAATCCGCAGGATTCCTTCTCACAACGCCTATTTTTGTCTACAACTCATTTGGGATTGCTATGTTCAGCAACACCCAAAAATTCCTACGCTTTCTGCTTAGCGCCATATCAAAGCATTGCTGAAAGTCAGCATTAAAGGCTACCAGCATTCTAAAGCTGAGACAAAAAGTGTGGGACAGAAAAGTTAAAAAAATAGCTAGACTCAATGGCTCAGGCATTTACACCAAATGGCACTGGGAAACAGTGTAGCTAACTGGCTCTAGCGTGTGGCGATCGCAGTATAAAGTGGTTGACCTGGTTGACTGACAAAAGATGCCGCATCGGGCGCAGAAACCGCTCCCTCACAGGATTTTAGGCAATGCAGGGGTCAGATCTCCTGACCCCTGCATTGGTTAAAGTTTAGCAAGTTTTGTCGATCATCCAAGGTTGTTGACGAGATAATAATGATTCTAAAACCCTAAGCTATAGAACTACGCTATAGAAAGTTACAGTTCAAAATCAGCATCCAGGATCAAGTCTAAATCATCTTCAGGCTCAATAATAACTACCTCGACTTCTTCCCTGTTGCCTCCAAATAAAATAGTGGCAAGTGCCCCTAGCCCCGCCCCAGCCAATACCTCAATAAAATCAATTGATCCAAAAATTTCCGCCAGAACCGCCGCTGCCGCTGCCCCGATCGCAGCCCCTCGCAGAATATCTGGATTTGTCTCTTCAGTGATGATTTCAGTATCCGTGATAGGGTCGGAAGAGGCCGCAATGTCGCGTTCAACTCCGTTAGGGAACGTTACGGTTTCTGCAAAAAATTGAGTGCCGTCGCGCACCGGGCGTAATTCTCCCTGAACACTGCTGCCCACAGGAATAACTAAGGTTCCAGCCGGTGAAAACACATTAGCCGCCGTTGTCAGCGTGACGGGAGCCGTTTCGTCTGGTGTAACGATGATTCTATCTGCTTCTGTATAGGTCACTGGGATTAGGGAGCCGGCTGGAACGCGCACAGTGGCGGGCTGCCCAAAGAGTTGTGCGGTGCGAAGGGAACGAGTAGGAGGCTGGGCTTCAAGGGCGATCGCTCGCTGAACGGCAAGGAATGGAGCGAGTGAGGCAGACACCATGCCAAGGGCGATCGTAGATGCAATGCGAGACTTGAAGGATTTAGATAACATGACAGAACTCCTAGGTAATGAAATAGGTTAGAAAAGGAAGTTGAACAAATAAGCGATGGCGATCCCACTTAAATAAGACATTTACTACGAAGTGCCTCTCAGGCAGTTTAATCTACTTTCGCACCTAGAGCGGCTACAGCAATAACCTAAGCATAAGAAAGCCAAGAACATTCAGCAATAAGATAAGAAAAATGCAGCTATCGCTTGAACGATGCTGACAGCATTGTTCGGCTAGCTGTCAATAGATCATAACAGTGCTCACTTCATGAGCTTTAGACCTCAGCCAAGAGCGAAAGTTCCCTCCTCTAAGGTTTTTGGGTAGTCCTCTATTGGTAAGGGTTTTGGGCGTTGCCCACACCACCCAAAATCCTTACATGAGTACAACTACCGGTTTTTACAGAGTAGTTCTACAATGCAGCCAGCGTTGCTGATTCCGGGGATGAATTTTAGAGTTGGATGAATTAAAACTTCGTTCCAATTCATCGGGAGCATGTCACGTTTGCAAACCCCTGTATTGCCCTCATCCCCCAACCCCCCTTCGACAAGCTCAGGACAGGCTTCTCCCAATATTGGGAGAAGGGACGAAAACCGCTCAAAGTCCCTCTCCCAAAATTGGGAGAGGGATTTAGGGTGAGGGCGTAAAGGTGACATGCACCCCAATTCATCTTTTTATTCAGCAAACCCCTACAATGCAGTCCTACAGCATAATTCCGATAGACCATTCACTCAGCAGCCATTGGGTGAATTCGATACCTTCATTTAAGCCATACTGACTTGAAAGACTGACGTACCAGAAGTCTCGACCCCATTCATTTACAGTACTCCGGCTGTCGGTGTGCCAGTCGTCGCTCACCTTCTAGGGTTCGTCCGCAGCTAAAATGTGTGAAAATTTGTTGTTCTTGATTATGCTAAGTGTATTGGAGTAACAGCCAGAATAGTGGTGAGGTAACAGGTCTGGCGGCTTTTGCGTACAGATCCCAATCGTGGGCGACGGGGAGCCAAACCTTCAACGTCTTTTTGCCAAAATGGGCAGAGAGATTTGGAGAGAGGTCGGCCACGCAGGGATAGTCTCTAACAGTTGTGATAAGTGCTGGCCAATTCGTTTACTCTGCATTGAGTATCATTATTGGATGGTGGTATTCATGTAAGGATTTTGGGTGGTTTGGGCAACACCCAAACCACCCAAAATCCTTACCAACAGAAGACTACTCATTGTTGTTCGACGTTTGGATAGTGACCGATGGCAGGACATAGTAAGTGGGCAAACATTAAACGACAAAAAGCCCGAGTGGATGCTGTAAAGGGCAAAACATTTGCAAAGATATCGCGGGCAATTATTGTGGCGGCCCGCAGTGGGGTTCCCGATCCTGCCGGTAATTTCCAGCTTCGCACAGCGATTGACAAGGCTAAGGCGGCTGGAATCCCGAATGACAATATTGAACGGGCGATCGCAAAAGGAGCAGGAACACTTGATTCTGGAAATGCTCTGGAAGATATTCGCTATGAGGGTTATGGCCCGGGTGGCGTTGCCATTTTGATTGAAGCACTGACCGATAATCGCAACCGAACGGCGGCTGACCTGCGGGCTGCCTTCAACAAAAATGGTGGCAATCTGGGTGAGACAGGATGCGTGAGCTGGATGTTTACCCAAAAGGGGGTGGCAGTGGTGACGGGCGTAACAGATGAAGACGCCTTACTTGAAGCATCCCTCGAAGGCGGGGCTGAATCCTATGAAATGACAGAAATTGATGATGAACCGGCGGCGGAGGTTTTCACAGCGATCGCAGATTTGGAGTCCCTCAGCCAAGCCCTGCAATCCCGTGGCTATGCGGTAGCTGAAGCAGAACTGCGATGGATTCCCGAAAATTCACTAGAAATCACTGACCCTGACCAAGCACGATCGCTCCTCAAATTGATGGATGCCCTAGAAGACTTGGACGATGTACAGAATGTGACCGCGAATTTTGAAATGGCGGATGAACTGCTAGCGCTCAGCATGGTCTAATCTACCCGGACTGAGCCTCTACAGCGATCGCTTCCAACGCTCGGCAAAATCTGCGTACCGGACTAACAGAACTAGCGATCGCTCCGAGCAGCATACTCTCGCAATGCCACCAAGTTATCTGACAAATTCTTCTTAAGGTGTCGCTCAATTAATCCAATCGGCATCCAGCGATTAGGTTCCACATCAACCACATAGCGCAGGTGAGTGCCGCTCTGCTCCGCCAAGACTTCTGGCTGAAGATTCCAGCTTCCTGCAAATGACCGAAAATCCCCCTCAACCATTGAAAATTCAATCCGGTTGGGGAATGACTCTGCCATATCAAGGATGACGCGAGCGCAAAACTTAACGCTTAAAAAACTCTCTGCGCCCACTTGCTCAATGCGGGTAGTGTCTGAGTCAATCGTTTTAAGCCGACGGCTTTGAGTCAAGTTGGGAATAAAGTCTGCAAGATGGTCATAATCGGTCAACAGTTGCCAGATGCGCTCAATGGGCTGGGGTAGCCAAATCTCAGCCGCTATTCGACGCTGGCGACGGCCCAATTCTTCGGCGGTAATGAGTACATCGTCTGACAACTCATTCTCTAACGGACTGACCCAGTCAAGCGTATCTTGAATCAAATTCGATAAGCCACCACCGTCCGCCATCTGGGGCGATCGCTCAGTTGCCTGGTTTGCCATCGTTGAATTGGGTGTATCGTCGGAATGCGTCATTGCGAAATTTTATATGTCTAGTTATCAAACCCGAAGTAGCAACACCGTCATCTGAGTTCAGCCATCAGGTAGCGGTATTCATGCCAGAACGATTGATGGTATCGGGTATGTCCATGCTAAAAAGCCTTACCACTAGAGGACAGTCCAGCCACCAAACAGGGAATGAGTACTTTTACCACCTGTTGTTTAGAATACCCAAATTTTTCAATCAATGCACCTTGCGAACGTCAGAGCCTTATCCATCTGATGGTTTGCTGACAAGGGTTACGGCGATCGCATTGCCACAGCCGCCCTCTCGGTTCATCCCCTGTCCGATCGGGCTATCCTTCACACAGGGATCGCTGAATGATGCCTGCATTCCAAAATTAAGTATTTCAACTGTCTAACAATGGTTGCCGAATGGCTAGCCCCGATCAGACCTGCAATGGCAACTACTGCGGCAACGTTAGGATAGATTGCGTTTGCCAATAGTGCGGCTGGCCCTGAGTTTGAACGGGATGGCTAACAAGGACAATCGCCCCATTCAGATGCTCAACTAGACCTTTAACCAGCGCTAACCCCAGCCCCGTCCCAGGGATCGCCTTCTGCGTCACCCCTTTGCCGCGCCGAAACTTATCAAAAATGTAGGGCATATCATCTTCATCAATGCCTTCGCCGTAGTTGGTCGTGACAATTTGTATTTGATTGCCATCGGGCGATCGCTCCAGGGTGACGCGCACTGAGATTGTAGTCTCAGGGACTGAATATTTTTTGGCATTGGTCAGCAATTCTTGCAGCACCCGATCCAGGCTTTCCGCATCCGTGCGAACCTTAACTTCCTGCTCTGGTAAATCCACAGACAGCGTTAGATTAGCCTCTGATAAAGGCGATGCGATCGCCTCAATCGCATTTTGAACCACCTGGCGAATGTCCAGCATTTGAAAGTGAATCGACGCGCCCCCAGTTTCAATTTTCTGGAGCGCTAGCAAATCATTAATTAAGCTCGTTTCTTGAGCGCACTGTTCTTCCAAAATATCGAGATATTTCGACCGCCGCTCCTCACTCAAGTCCGGCTGCCGCAACATCCGAATGGCCAACTTCATGCTCGTCAGCGGCGTTCGCAACTCATGGCTCATGGTACTCAAGAATTCATCCTTGAGATGATTGAGCTGTTGCAACTGGCTGATTTGTTGCCGCGTTTTGCCATACAGCTTCGCCTGCACATCTAAACTGTGTTTGAGTTGAGCGGTACGCTCATCCACCAATGATTGCACTTGTTGTAATGTATGGGACTGAATAATTGCTGTACTCACTTGAGCCGCCACCAGTTTCAAAAAGGTAATTTCTTCCGGTTGCCACGCGCAGGATTCATGATGCTGAATTGCTAAATATCCTAAAACCTTGTTTTGGCTGGCAAGCGGCAGCATGGCTAAGCTGGGCATTGTCTCAAACCGCAGCGGTGGGGCAACGCCATCAATGCTGGATAGACCGGAGCAGTCCCGCCCGGTCACGTTAGGCGCGATCGCCTCTTGTGCCACTGTTGGATGCCCGCCGCAAGGAACGGCAATGCTACCTTGCGGATGCATGAACAAATAATGGCAGCAGTGACAATCGTCCAGCGCAAAGCTGCTATTGAGCCACGCCCCTGCCCAATGATCGGTCGCTGCCAATGCCGAGGGTTGGCGAGGATGGGAAGACGCATTTCGATATTCAAGGTCACACATCGCTGGCCACTGGCCGACCACAGACACGCGCACGCGACTCGAATCCGGATGCAACCGTTGAGCCAGCGGGTCAGCATACTTGAGCAATAGAATAAATGCCCGGCTGACCTTTAATGCATTCACAACGCCAGTCAGCGCCAGTTCAAAAATGTGGTCAAGCTGAATGCCGTTGCGAATAGCAGCAACCAATTGCCCTATCAGGGCTTGATAGTGC
>CAYSIR010000067.1:0-6216 GCA_964431105.1 uncultured Leptolyngbya sp.
AGGAGTTCAGATAGTTTGGGCACGGATTCATTGGGGACAGGGCTGACGGCAGGCTGGACGGTGACCGGTAGAGCCGGGCGTGAGGATTTGGATGAGGATCGAGATTTGCGTTTGCTCATGGCCGACGAATCGGTAACGACAGGGAAGGAAGTAGAGGATTCAGGTAGTTGGAACTGCGATCGCAGTTCGCTATACACTTGGCGCAGCACCGGTTCCCATTGGTTTACCTCCGATTGCCGGAACAGGCGCAGGCTAGGGTACCAGGGTGTGTCGGTGCGATCGCGCAACCAGCGCCAGTCGGAAGCCACAGGCAGCAGCAGCCAGGTGGGATGGTTCAGCGCACCCGCCAGATGGGCCACCGAGGTATCGATGCTAATCACCAAGTCGAGTTGAGCGATCGCAGCGGCAGTGTCCCCAAAGTCATTAAGCTGGGCGCTCAAGTCATATAGATTGGGGTGCTGTTCCAAAATGGGGCGATCGCGCTCAGGACAATCCTTTTGCAGGCTGTAGAAAGCTACGTCCGGCAAATTTAAGAACGGTTTTAGATCCGCCAGCGGAATTGAGCGGGTTTCAACGGTGGGATGGGTGGCTTTAGCCGCCCACACCAGACCTATCTTGGGGGCGGCGGTGGGCGGCAGGGTGACGCGGCGCGGTTCAGGAACGGTGAGATAGGGGACATCAGCGGGCAGGGTGTCGAGCGTTGTGCCCAGCACATGGGGCAAACTCATAATGGGAATCTGGACATCAAAGGCAGGAATGCCACTGCCGGTGGGAATGACTTGAAGGCGATCGCTCTGGTTATCCTGATGATTCTGGCTATTCGGATAATTCGGATATTCCAAGGTATCGAGCAGCCGTTTCAGGGCCGGGTGAGCATCTAGCAGCACCGTGCCGCCCTGAATCAATGGCAAAAACCGAGCAAACTGCATCACGTCGCCAAATCCCTGTTCGCTCCAGACTAGCAGGGTGCGACCATTAAGCGGCGATCCATCCCAGCGGGGCTGCTCGAAGGATTGCCCACTCTTTGCCCAAAATTCTGGCAGTTGCCAGCGGTATTCGTAGCGCTCAAACCCTAGGGCATAATTGCCATCTCGCAGCAGGGCAATGCTGTAGTTGTGCTGCGCTTGAGCCTCGTTGGGGTTGATGGCAACCGCTTTTTCATGCATGGCTAACCCCTGTTCTGTGTCGCCATGTTCGGCGTAGAGGTTGCCCAGGTTGCTATAGGCTTCTACATAGTTGGGATCGTGGGCGATCGCATTTTGGTAGGCTGCGATCGCCTTTGCTCGGTATCGCTGCTTTGCCAGGGCGTTGGCCATATTCATCCATACCTTGGCATAGGTGGGATCAATGGCTAGAGCCGTGCGATAAAGGGCGATGGCTTCATCCAATTCTTGCCGCGCTTGCAGAATATTGCCGAGATTGCAGTAAGCCGACAGATAGGTGGGATTGATAGCGATCGCTCGTCGGTAGTGGTGTATGGCTTCCTCTTCCTGCTCCTGCTGCTTCAGCAGAACTGCTAAATTGCCGTGGGATTCGGCATAGGGAGGATGCAGGCGCAAAACGGCATAATAATTGGCGATCGCCGCTTCAGTGTGTCCGGTCACGCTGTCCACCACAGCGCAGAGATGCAGCACGTTAGCGTTGTCAGGATGCTCATGGCGGAGTGGGGCCGCTTGGGCAGCAGCGGCCGCAAAATCCCCGGCTTGGTAAGCATCATAGGCAGCGGTCAGTTGGGTTTGCAGGGTCAGGGAAATGGCGATCGCATCCGGCGGTCGGATGATGGGCTGGTGGGCAGTGCGCGGCGGCTGGTGGGTCAGCGCCGTTTGTACTTCAGATAAAACGGCAGCCCATGCGCCAGGGGCGGGTTGCCGAAACAGTCGCGCCGTTGGATACCAGGGGCTATCGGTGCGATCGACCAGCCAGCGCCAGTCCGGCATAAACATCAGCAAGACCCAGGTAGGCTTACCCAATGCGCCGCCCAGGTGTGCCACCACCGTATCGACGGTAATCACTAGGTCAAGCTGTTGGATGGCGGCGGCAGTTTCGGCTAAATCCGTCAGTTGGTCACTCAAATCTACGATGCCGTGCTGGTGCAGCCAGTCGCGCTCTGGGTCTGAGGGTTCTTTTTGCAGGCTGTAGAGTTGCACCGCGTCCAGATGTGCGATCGCTTCCCATTGCTCCAGAGGACAGGTGCGCTTGCGCCCCGTTTTGTTGATCGGGTTAGCACTCCAGACGATGCCGACGGTTAGCAACCCTGCTGAGGCTGGCGGCAACGTTAGCGCTGTACCGTCAGGGACGGTGAGGTAAGGGACGCGATCGGGAATGGTGTCGAGGGTGCAGCCCAGAATGCGTGGCAAACTCATCAACGGCGCATGGCAGTGAAACGCAGGCAGCGGACGACCGCGAGTCACGATCGCGTCAATGTTGGGCACGGTGCTAAACAAACGGCTCAATTCCTGTCGGCATTCCAAAATCACCCGTCCACCCAGCGATCGCACAAACTGAGCAAAGCGAATAGCCTGAATCGCGTCGCCTAAACCCTGTTCATCGTGAAGTAAAATGGCGCGGTCATTGAGGCGATCGCCCGCCCACACCGGTTGCGAAAAATTGCGAGGCGGGCAATAGTCATATTTCCAGCGCCATTCATAGTTTTGGAATCCGTCAATATAATTGCCCATACGCAGTTGCAGGGCTGCCTGCCCAAAGTGGGCATCTACATGATCTGAATCAAGGGCGATCGCCTGTTCATATTTCTCGAAAGCAGCAGTCAGGTTGCCCTGTTCTGTCAGCGCATAGCCCCAACTGCTATAAGCATTGGCATAGTCAGGGTCTTGGTCAAGCGCATGTTGATAGCAGCGAATAGCCGCGTCGTAGTGAGCCTTCGCTTGCAGGCAAGAACCCAAGTTGCGCCAGGCTTTGGGATAGTGGGGACGATGGGCGATCGCCCGGCGAAATTGCTCCGCCGCTTCATCGTGGCGCTGCTGCTTCTTCAGAACGTTGCCCATATTAAAGTAAGCTTCGGGATAGATAGGACGCAGGGCGATCGCGCGTTCATAGGCCGCAATAGCCTCATCCGACTCATCCATGTTGTGCAGCGCCGACCCCAGGTTATAAAATCCTTCAGCATAGTCAGGCTTTTGTTCCAGCGCCCGTTTTAGGTATTCGACTCCCTCCCGATAGCGTTCCTGCTGGCAGAGGAGCGTCCCCATCAGTTGCAGCGCCTCGCCGTGATTGGGCTGTTGCTGCAACACTTGGTCATATATTGCCTCTGCTTGCTCCAGTTGTTCCGCTTGGTGGGCATTGAACCCCCGCTGAAGCTTGGGCCAGAGCGGGTCGGGCGCTGTGGGTTCTGAGGTTGGCGGCGGTGGCACTAAGGGCAGCGATCGCTCCGTTGGCTGGGCCGCATCCAGCGCGATCAAAACTTCGATGATGACGGTTTCCCAGTCCCCTGGCTGTGGTTGTCGGAACAGCCGCGCCGTTGGATACCAGGGACTATCAGCCCGCTCCAGCATCCAGCGCCAATCGGGCACATGGCATAGCAAGATCCATACCGGCTTCCCTAGCGCTCCCGCCAAATGTGCCACTGAGGTATCAACCGTAATCACGACATCCAGATGGGCAATCGCGATCGCGGTATCCGCAAAATCATGCAGATGCGGAGCCAAATCCAAAAGGCGATCGCCCGCCTGAAGCTGGGCCAGTTCGATCGCCCGATCGCCCTTTTGCAAACTGTAGAGCGCTAGATTTGGCATATCCAATAATGGCTGTAGCTCGGTTACAGCCATCGACCGGGTGCGATCGCCGCGATTTCCCGCACTGCCCGCCCAAGCGATGCCAACTCGAAGCTGCTGCGGTTCGGCAAACTGTTCAATGGTCTGGGCGATCGCCGCCCCTCGGTCATCCCAAATTTGGGTCAAATCAAAATACGGTACCTCAGCAGGAACCGTATCGACCGACGTACCGAAAATGTGAGGCAAACTCATCAGCGCGGCTTGGGTCTGCATGGTTTCCTTTTCGACCGTGCTGCTGACCACCTCCACCCCGCGCACCGTTTGAAACAGGCGCACCAGCCCATCTGGGCAGCCCACCACCCCGCGCCCGCCCCGTCTCGCTACCTGTGGCACATACCGAACAAACTGAATGGCATCGCCAAAGCCCTGCTCGGCATAGAGCAAAATGCGCTGTCCGTTCAGCACTTCCCCGTTCCAGCGCGGCTGCTGAATCTGCTTGTCCAAAGCGTTTTGGTCGATCTGAAACCGCCATTCATATTCAGCAAAGCCGGTCGGCAAGTCGCCAGCGAGCAACAGCGCGATCGCCAGGTTAAAGTGCCCCTCTGCATAGCTTGGATTGATTTCAATGGACTGGCGATAGTGGGCGATCGCCTCTGGCAAGTGCCCGGTTTCCATGGCAATCGACCCTAGGGCATCGTAGGCTTCTGTCATCTCTGGGTTATGGGCGATCGCGGTTTGGTACTGGGCGATCGCCTGCTCTCGGTTGCCCCGCTGCCGTTCTGCACTGCCTAGGTTCAAAAATGCCTTGGCATAGCTGGGGTTGAGGTCAATGGCGCGATCATAGGACGCGATCGCCTCATCCAAACGATCGAGCTTGTGCAAAACGGTGGCTAAATTATGGTGCAGCACTGCATCATTCGGTTTCTGGGCGATCGCCGTTTGGTACTGTGCGGCGGCTGCCGCCCAATCGCCGACCTGATCCAACAAGCTGGCCAGTCGTTGCCCAATGGTTTGGGGTTCCTGAACCCGGGCCAGCGCTGATTGATACAGCGCGATCGCGTCAGCCTCTCGGTGCTGTTGCTGATAGAGCTTACCTAGATTGATGTAGGGATCTTCAATCGTAGGGTCCGCTGCGATCGCCTGCTGATAGAGTTGTTCAGCTTGATCTAAATCCTGCGACTGATGTGCGATCGCCCCCAGCAGCCGCAAGGCATCGGGATGATCTGGGATTTGGCTTAGCACATGACGATACAACTGCGACGCTTCTGCTAACCGTCCGGCTTGATGATGGGCAAGGGCCGCTTGAAGATGATTGACCGCAGACACCAGCACTCCAATACTAAAACTGAGACGTCAGGGGATGTGATTCCCAAAATATCCTTATGCTAGACGCTATCTGCACCGCTTACCCATAAATCCTTCATCCACACGATATTTGCTTGCAAGACTTTACAATTGCCAGGTTCAACGGCAACGGTTCGTTCACCGGCAGACTACTAGGGGTTGTCAAGTCGTAGTCGTTATGAGTATGATTTAGGAGTCGTGGATAGCGGTTATTGGCGATCGCTCCTTGGCTGGATGGAGTGGATTCTGTGTCCGGTAGATAGATGTGCTTTTCGGTGAGTGCTGTACAGTTAGGCTGAGGTTTGGCTAGTGGCCATCATGCTGATTGCCCGCCGTCTATCGCTGCTGAGGCGCTCAACCGGGATTGCCCCGCACTCGTTGAGTCCGGCCCAAGATACTAATTTGGACTGTCCATCCGCCTATTTTCAATCGCGCCTGAACGCATGGCCATAGCTGCGTGGGCCGCAATTCTCAATGTGGCGATCGCTGCCAATCCATCCCAATCCACGACAAAAGCTTGACTGTTTGAAACTGCTTGAAACTGTTTGAATCTGCCTGTAATTCTGAAATAAGGAGAGACTCCTCATGACTGCAACAACCTCTCGTTCCGGCGCTAACTTTTATCCCACTCGCATCGACTTGGCAATGGATGTGCGATCGCAAGTGGTGACGCTGCTCAACAAAACCCTAGCAGCCACCCTTGATCTAAAAACCCAAACCAAGCAAGCTCACTGGAACGTAAAAGGTTTGGACTTCTTTCAACTGCACGAACTGTTTGATGAAATGGCAGGCGAAATAGAAGAATACGTCGATATGGTGGCAGAGCGCGTCACGGCACTGGGCGGCACTGCTATGGGAACCGCTCGGATTGCCGTCGCTGAATCGATCTTGCCAGAATATCCGCTGGATGCTGTAGACGGCATCGACCACATCACCGCCCTGGCAGAACGCTATGCAGCCTACGCGGCTCATGTTCGCCAAGCCATCGACACCAGCGACGAAGCCGGCGATGCCGATACAGCCGACCTCTACACTGAAATTTCCCGCACTATCGACAAGCGCCTCTGGTTCTTGGAAGCGCACTTGGTCAACAAGAGCGTGTAGTTCAGTGCTAATTCTAGATTCTAGATTCTAGATTCTA
>CAYSIR010000067.1:6316-17768 GCA_964431105.1 uncultured Leptolyngbya sp.
ATTCTAAATTCCAGACTCCTCGCCCCCTGACGATCGCCGTTGGGGGGCATTGTCTTAACGGTCAGGGGTTGACGTTCTGGGTATGCCAGGTGCGATCGCGCGTTATGTAAACAGTCCGGTTTTGGGGATCGCCCCGCAGTTCTAGATGATCGACGCGATCGGCATAGAGCAACAGCAAACAGAAACAGGGCACCGGCTCGTTCTCAGGCGGTGGCTCGGTTGGGAAGGGGGCATCGCCGCGCGGCTGTCCTGGAGCGGGCCAGATAAATTGTAGGCGGGCATTATCCGAGAGCTTTGCCCAGGCGCTTTGTCGAGCCGTTTGGCGATCGCCTGTGTCGGCAGTAATTAAATCCAATACGCCGCCTAGTCGGAACTGTTCGCGGGTTTTGGGAAAATACCAGCAGGCTTCGGCTTGGAGAGTATGCTGAAGCTGATCTACCTTTTCGCTGCGGGCATCGCTCACAAATTGCAGGGCGTTGCTGTCGTCGTCCAAAAAGCCGCGAAACACGACTGTACGGTTGGCTGGGCGACCCTCCGGCCGCAGGGTAGCCAGTTGCACATAGCGGGCATCGGGCTGCGATCGGTTGCGGTGTAGGGCGCGGGATAGGGGCGATCGCCACGGTGCAAGAGACATAGCGGTTCTCCATTCTGATTACTCTGATTACATTGATTGGACAATCGATCGCGACACCAGGCGACGACCGTTGCCGATAGCGCTCCGATCGCCGAAGGCGTTTTTAAGGGATGGCGCGACTCTCACAAACGGTCATGTCCTGGGTAGAATGGCTACTGCTATGCGATCACGGTCAGACTTGAAGCAATCGTACTTTTTGTGATGTGATGAACCAACGCCTTAACCTCGTCTCCCAGTTTCGTCAGTGGGACAAGCATCCAGCCGTAACGCCCGGACTGTCAATCCTGTGGTTGGTGCTGCTTTGTAGTGTGGCGTTTTTTTGGCATCTTGGCAGTACGGGTTTGGTGGATGAAACCGAGCCATTATTTGCTGAGGCGGCCCGACAGATGACCGTCACTGGCGATTGGGTGACGCCTTATTTCAATGGGCAAACCCGCTTTGATAAGCCGCCCTTGGTCTATTGGCTGATGGCGATCGCCTATCAAACCATTGGTCTAAATACCTGGTCGGTGCGGCTACCGTCGGCACTGGCGGCCACAATGCTGACGGTGATGGGGTTTTATACGCTGCGACGGTTTGGCCTGCCCTCGCCGGGCCAGGCAACTGTTCTGGCGTCATCGCCATCGGTGGTACAGCGCGATCGCCATCAGTGGGTTTCGGCGTGGATTGGCGCGGCGGCTATGGCGCTCAACGGTCAAACGCTGGTCTGGGCCCGCACGGGCGTATCGGATATGCTGCTGAGCGGCTGTATGGGAACGGCCATGCTGGCATTTTTCTGTGGCTATGCTGAGCGCGATCGCCCCCGTGTGCGGCTGGGCTGGTACATCACGTTTTATGTGCTGACGGCGCTGGCGGTGTTGACCAAAGGGCCGGTGGGCCTGGTGCTGCCAGGGCTGACGATTTTGGTGTTTCTTGCCTACACCGGGAATCTCTGGGCAGTGCTGTTTCGGGAAATGCAGGTGTGGTGGGGACTGCTGCTGTTTTCGGTGATTACTGTGCCCTGGTATGGGCTGGTGATTGCAGCCAACGGCAAAGACTACACGGATACCTTTTTTGGCTACCACAACTTTGAACGCTTCACTGAAGTGGTGAATAACCACGCGGCTCCCTGGTATTTTTATTTCATTGTGGTGCTGGCGGGTTTCTTTCCCTGGTCGGCCTACTTGCCGGTGGCGATGGCACGGTTGCGGTTCTGGCGGCGATCGCAATGGATGCAGCAACCCCGCTCCACCCATCTGGGGCTATTTGCGCTGATTTGGTTGGCGGTGATTTTTGGATTTTTTACCATCGCCGTCACCAAGCTGCCCAGCTACGTTCTGCCGCTGATGCCCGCCGCCGCCATTTTGATTGGGCTGCTGTGGAGTGACCAATTGTTTCGCACCCGTCAATCTCAACCCTGGGCGATCGCGCTCACCATTAGCCACCTCGTCACAATTGCCCTGTGCAGTGGTATCGCGATCGCATTGCCCTTCAGTTCAGAGTGGATGGATGATGATCCAGCCATGCCCATGCTGCCGGAGATCGTTCAGCAAACGACCCTGCTAGAGGTGGGCGCGGCCGTGTGGGCGCTGGTGGCGATCGCCATGCTGGTGTTGCTAGGGCGGCGGCAGGGGCAGTGGATGTGGACGGTGCAATTGGTAGGCTTTTTAGCGTTTTTGAATTTTACCGTGTTTCCATTTGGGTTTGTGGTGGATGACGTACGGCAAGCACCGCTGCGAGAACTATCGGCGATCGCCATCGAACAACAGCGCCCCAATGAGCCGATCGCCATGGTTGGGTTCAGCAAACCCAGTGTTGTGTTCTATACGCAGCAACCGGTCATTTACTGGAGTCGTCCACGGCGGGTGATTGATCTGATGCGACAATTGGGCGATCGCCAAAATCTCGATTCGGTAATCGTGTTAGGCTACCGTGGCAAACTCCGCGACACGGGCCTGTGGAACGGCCCCACACAACTTCTGGCAGAAACACAAGTTTTTCAGCTCGTGCGGGTAGACCTGCCGCTTCCAGATCGGCTGCAACCCCCAGCCGACAGCTAGCCGGGGACGTTTTCGGCCCTGCCCGCCGTTCAATGAGACACCTGCCCCAAAACGTCTTGAATATGGCCAACCATGTCTTCAATAGAGGCACTGACCGGAAGCACATGAGCCCCAACACCGTGCAGCCGCCGCACCATAATCTGGGTTTCAGCCGCCAATTCTGTATCGCTTGCCAGACCAAGCTGCGACACGGATGAGAACCAAACTAAAATGGGCGGCCGGATATCAGCCTGTTCCAACCCTTGCAGAATACTCACCAAAATTGGGTTGACAGTCAGAGCATCGACGCAAAGCAATAGCAAATCAATCGACTGGTCGTGAATCGCCTGTTGCACTTCGGTAACAGCCTGCTGCGATCGCACCGAATGTCCTGTAATGCCGGCCCGCTGTAGATAATTCAGAACGGATTGCAGCGGTGCATCGGTGGTGTCTGATGCCAAGTTCACCACCAAAATATTCGGCGTCCAGTAAAACTGAATCGCGATCCGAATAGATTCGAGCAGCGCCGGAATCCGATACCCGTGGCTAACGGCATCTACCATTGTGGCTGGGGCTAGGCAGGGAAAAATCGAAAGTTGGGGATAGTGATTGGCTGCCTGAGTGAGTTCCGGCGTCAGGGTAATCATGGGCAGCGTGCTGAGGTAAGGACAACGACTAATGTGGCTCAGATACGCTTGGGATGTCTCGGATGAATCACTGAGCAGCACAACATCTGGCTTCCACACCCGCGACAGAATGTCGGCTTGGTCTACATCATCCACTTCCAGCACCCGACAATTGTAAGGATGCAGCAGGTGGTTGAAGTCCATAGGGCCGGGGTTGGCATCATCAGGGGCGATCGCCGGGTTGAGCAGGCCATCCATGAGTGCATTGGGCGCAACCAAATGTAGAACCGTGATGTGGGGATAGTCGTCTTGAGGGGGCAGCGCCGGGGTCACTAACTGACTGAGCAGTTGTGAGAAGGCGATCGCATCAATTGGCACAGTCAAAAATCCATCAACCCCTGCTGCTGCCGTGCGCTGACTGGTGCTTTTGGTCGTCATTGCCACAATGGGAATATGTCCTGTCTCCTGATCCGACTTGAGTAGGGTCATCACATCCCACCCGGAGAGTTGCGGCAACACCGGATCGAGGAATACCATCGCTGGCTGAAGCTGCCTCGCTTTTTCAAGGGCTTCGGGGCCAGACCGGGCGATCGCGACTTTATAGCCCAGGTTGCTCAGTTGGCGGGTCAGTTCATCAATTAACTGCGGCACAGATGCCATGACTAACATAAGGCGATTGCGTCCGGGCGATCGTCGGCGAGACGTGCCGCCAGATTCGATCGCACCCAACGGTTGATCCACTTGAGGCGGCACCACCGGCAACAAAATCGTAAACTGACTGCCTTCCCCTTCTTGGGACGTAAAGGTGACTTCGCCACCGTGCAGCCGCGCTAGACGCTGAGTTAACACCAAGCCCAACCCAGTGCCCTCAAACCGTCGGGTTAGCGGTTGTTCAAGCTGCTGAAACTTTTGGAAAATCAAATGCTGCTTATCGGGTGGAATACCAATTCCCGTATCCCAAACCGTAAAGGCGAGCCAATGTCCCCAGTCTTCCACCCGCAGCCCCACGCTGCCCGCTGGTTCAGTAAACTTCACCGCATTGGCAAGGAGATTGGTCAGCATTTGCCGCAGCCGCATCTCATCCGCCACAATATGGGGCTGCCCTGTCTGAATATCGATCGCAATAGGCGGATGCTGTGCCGCCACATGGGTCAAATCTTCCGGCATCGTGCTGCCATCTGAGTAATAGCTTTGGATCACCTGCTCATAGGCGCGATGGCACACAATGGATAAGTTGACTGGCTCTAGCATCAACTCTAGCTGCCCCGTTTCAATGCGGGTGAGGTCGAGAATGTCGTTGACAATCAGCATCAGATGCCGACTGCTTTGATAAATAAGGTAGGCGTATCGAGCTTGGCGATCGCTCATCTCACCGAGTGACTGATCTTTGAGCAAACTGGAGAGGCCCAAAATTGAGGTGAGGGGGGTTTTTAGCTCGTGGCTAATGCAGGCTAAAAACTCATCCTTCAGACGATTTAAGTTCACTAAATCCGCATTCTTAGCTGCCAACTCGCGCCCAACCCGCTGTTGTTCGGTATGGTCCTGCGCAAGCAAGAGCCACCAGCGATCGCCATCGGCAGTATCATCTGGCTGCATGGCAGACAACGACACCAGTGAAAATTGCCAAATGCGATCGCCGCCATCATCGACTGGGCACAGGACAGTGTAGCGATCTCCGCTCTGGCTTTCGAGGTAGCAAGCGCTGAACTGAGGTTGGGCACTGGCGCGATCGCCCTCAGCCGTTGTGGAGATGGATGACTGGGCAAACTGCGGCAGCCGGATAGGAATCGTGCGATCGCGGTTGGGTGCCTGACTGCTGGGCGGAGCAGAGCGCTGGGAATGGCTTTGGAGGCAGTGTTGAAGATCGGGAACTATCCCAATTCGGTCTTGCCAGACTTGATTTTGGGCTAACAGTTGACCTGATTCGGTTTGCACCATCAGCGGCAGCGGCAGGTAATTCAGGAGTTGCGCCAAAATCTCAACCGGCTGTCCATACGCAGACGATGAAGCGGGCACAACCGGTAACGGCGGTGAGGCGGGGCTAGACGATGGGTAAACTCCCAATTCCACTGCCAACAAGCGCCAGAGTTTGGCTTGATCCAATAATCCCAGGTAGGTGCCGCCATTATCTACAATAGCGATCGCATCCGGCATTCCCTCGCTGGCATAATGCCGATAGACCCACTCTAGGTCGTAGTGACTGGGCAATGTGGACAATGGCTGAATCCAGTGGTCAAGGGCAGGAGCCGATACGTTTTGGCAGGATGCAGACGGGGTGAAGCGAGGATCAAGAGCCATGACATCCAGCGATCGCAGCCAGCCGATAGGATACTGCTGCTGATCGACCATAACGATCACGTCAGCGCGATCGCTCAGTAACCGTTCCGTGATTCTGTCTACCGTCTCAGTTGCAAGACAGGTCGGCGTCGGCAATAAGCAATCCAGGAGAGTTGCAGTTGTCATAAAACCAATAGGTTGCTCCGCAGGAAAAGTTAATGGAGCGTATCGCAGCAAAACTGACTTGAATACTGACTCAATTGACCGTTGAGAGCGTCTCTATAAAAGCATCACTCTTCAATAACCATGACTTCAGGTTCTGTGCCAATGCTCAGAATGGCGTTTTGAGGTTCCTAGCCACTGTAGAGCGCGACGCACCTGAACCCGATCGCCTGCCTCAATGGCGTGAACATACGATGCTTCAGCACGTCCCGCGATCGGTTCAAACACTATCGGCGGCGCAACCGCTTCCGGCTGCTGCATTCGATACAATGCCCACAGATTGAAGCGATCGCTCCTTAGTCCATTCATCATGTCCACACATTCGGTTCACATCACAAATGCATCGCTTCGTTTAGCACAGGGTTCATTTTATCCTCCCACGGGTGCCCACTGTAAAACCGAGCTTAGGGTCGCCAAACCTATGCTGTTTCACTCTATTGTCTGGTGAATTTCCCAAGAATGCCGAAAACATTGCGCGAATTTCATAGTTCTTATAGCAATAGCCATTTTGGGTAGGAGATCGGATCTTGGTGAGACGGCCTTGCCGCCGTGAAAAGATCCCTAGGCTTGCTGCTCAGCGCGACAGCCAGTCTGCGTCTCATGCCAACTGCCGGTGAAAGACAAGGCGATAGACGGGCTTGCCCTCCGAGGTGGTGACGCACTCTCGTTCGGTTTGCGCTGGAAATGGATTGTGGGGAAACCAGCCGGGTCGCGATCGCACAAACGCCCTATGGTCATCAAAGCGATCGCCCATCTCTGCCGCCACCTCTTCAATATCCGATTGTAGAAATACGCGACCGCCTGCAACCAGACGCTCCGCCAATTCCTCCACCAAACTCGGTTGCACGACCCGCCGCTTTTGGTGTCGTTTCTTAAACCACGGATCAGGAAACTGAATTGTCACCCCGTGCAGTTTCCCCATCGGCAATGTTTCTAAAATGGGGCCGATAGAGGTGTTGGCATTACAAAACAAAAAATGTAGGTTCGTAAGCTGAAGCGATCGCCGCCTGTCATTGGCTGCATACACCAACGGTTCTCGAATCTCCAATCCCAGAAAGTTCCAGTCTGACCACTGCTGTGCCATCTCTAGCAAAAACCGTCCTCGCGCTGAACCAATATCCAGCAGCAAGGGGCGATCGGGGCATGAAAATACAGCCGACCAATCGGGCGGCGTGATAGGGCCGGCATATTTTTGGCTGAGCGGATTGACGTGCTGCCGCACCCGTTTTCGCAGAGCAGGATGTTGCATAAACTAGAAAATCAATCAATATCGCAGCATGGTGTTGAGGGCATGGGATGTTGGCTTAGCGCCACATCGCAGGGGCGATCGTACCCCATTTGCCCTTCTCGGCTAGCCCGCTTCGCATACTGGAGCGCTGGGGTTCAAATCTGGGTTCGCCACCAGACGGCTATGGCGATCATGATGACGGAGCGTTTTGGATGAAGGGGCTAAGGGATGAGAGACAGACTGGCAAACGTGGGCTGCTGCCGATTTAAGAATGGGTTTGCACCGCAGAGGTGGGCATCACCGGAGATAGCCCCCAATCTGGACGTAAGTTTTGGGCTTGCCGCAAATAAGGATGATGAACCGGCGTATTGGCCGGTAGGTTAACGTGAATCAAAAAACGGATGCAGTGATCCAGTCCACCCTCAACGTGCATCTGCTGAACATCGAGCAATGGCACATGCTCCCAATTCGGGCGCGATCGCGCGATCGCCGCTGGAAAAATCGCATCAATGTCGCGGGTAGCCGAAAACATAGCACTGATAATGTCTTGCGGATCGAGCTGGTTTCGGACTTCCAACTCATCTAGCAACTCACTCACCGCCTCTCGAACGGCCGCTACCGAGTTTTCTGAAATGGTTGTTGCTCCACGAATTGCCCGAACCTTCCACTCCACAGACCCATCCTCCCTCGTTACAAGTGCGATCGCGACTTTAAAAATAACGTGCCCGACCGCTACGCCGCTGCTGCGCGATCGCGCGAACCTCCTTTGAACAAGCGCTTGGCGATCGCTGGGAATCGGCTGCACCAACTCCACTCGGCGATCGATTCCCTCAGCGAGATGCCCGCAGAGCCAGCCAATGCGATCGCAATCATGCCTAGTGTACCGTCATGCCTCAGCAGATCCATCGACGATTTCCCTAAGCTACCGCCCCATAAAATCGTTACGGACGGTAAAGCCACAGCGGTTGTCCGCTCGTTTCGAGTTCAAACTCCAGCCATCCTAGCCCATTCATCAAGGTAGACGATGAGTCAGCATTCCCCGATAGTACACGACTCAGCAAGTTGCGCGGTTCTTCCAAATTGCAGCAGGGCGTTTTATCTGGATCTAGATTGGCTAACTCCGCTGCCCAGCGACGGGCATCGTCTTCCGTGCCCAAGCGATCGACCACCCCCAGCTCTAGGGCCTGTTCGCCAGTAAAAATGCGACCATCCGCAAAGCTTTTTACAGTCTCAATCGCCAGGTTCCGTGCCGTAGCTACGGTTTGTACAAATTGGTTGTAGCTTGTATCAATCAGGGTTTGTAGAATATCCTTCTCGGAATCAGTCAATTCCCGGTCAAACGCCAGAATGTCTTTGTACGGCCCAGATTTGATGACCTTGAATGAAACCCCAATCTTGTCTAGCAGCCGTTCAAGATTATTGCCGCGCAGAATCACGCCAATGCTGCCCGTAATTGTGCCAGGATTGGCAACAATATGCTCAGCCCCCATGCCGATGTATACCCCGCCTGATGCTGAAATGTTGCCGAAACTCGCCACAATTTTGACTTTTTCGCGCAGCTTCATCAACGCGCTGTAAATCTCTTGGGAATCACCCACCGTACCGCCAGGGCTATCAATTCGCAGCAGCAAGGCAGGGAATTTACGCTCTTCAACGGTCTTCAATGCGTCTAAAACACGTTTACGAGTAGCCCCTGCGATCGCGCCTGAAATTTCAATGCGGGCAATCTGTTTCCGAAATCGTCGCTTTAACGGCCAAATCATGAGCAGTCACAACTAAAGACAAATAATCTAACACCAATATCTACGCCAGTGCAGAATCAATGCAGCAGGATTGCTGCAAGCCTGTTGCCAATGTTCCCTGGCGGCAGACCTAACAGTAAACCACACGCTCGTTTTACAAAGGTTACTCAATGCTGAAGCAATTCTATGACGTCTAGAAGACGTCTAGAAAATGTCGCAAGCCCAAACCGCTCCGCCTTCATCCGGCGCTCGGTACTAGCCAGCCGACGACAAGACGAACGCCATCCTTTAGAATCAGAGTACGTCATCCTTAACAAAAATATACAAATGAACACGAAAGCCGCCATGAGCGTTTAGGGTTATCGACCCTGCTTTACTTGTCCGTGTCCTTTCTATCTGTGCCCTCATTGTCTCTGCGACTGTTATGCATCTAAACTCTTCCCAACCGCGATACGCTCCCCTCCTTCTCATTGCGCCCTTTTTTCTGTGGGGAACCGCAATGGTCGCCATGAAAGGTACGCTGCCCCACACAACGCCCTTTTTTCTGGCTGGGTTTCGCCTTCTTCCCGCCGGGATTCTCATTTTGATCGCCGCATCTTGGATGAAGCGAGAGCAGCCGAAGGGGTGGGCCGCTTGGCTGTGGATTGTAGCATTTGGGATGGTCGATGGGGCGCTATTTCAAGGATTTTTGGCTGAGGGACTGGTGCGGACGGGGGCTGGTTTGGGTTCCGTGATGATTGATTCTCAGCCGCTGGCGGTTGCTCTGATGGCGCGCCTGTTTTTTGGTGAGCGCATTGGGCTATGGGGTGGACTCGGTCTGGCGTTTGGCATCGTGGGTATTAGTTTGCTGGGCTTACCGGATGCTTGGATTATGGGTCTGTTTCAGGATGGGTTCCAACTGTCGGATGTCTCACTCACTTGGCAAGACAGCATTGCCCGCTTGTTTCAGAGTGGCGAATGGCTGATGCTGATGGCAGCGCTGTCGATGGCTGTTGGCACGGTGATGGTGCGTGGTGTTTGTCGCTATGCTGATCCTGTAACCGCGACGGGCTGGCACATGATTGTCGGGGGTATCCCGCTGTTTGCTTTGTCTGCTGATCTAGAAACGCAGCAGTGGACTGCGCTAACGGTTGGGGATTGGATGTCGCTTGGCTATGCCACTATTTTTGGCAGCGCGATCGCCTATGCCCTCTTTTTCTACTTTGCCGCCACTGGTAACCTAACCAGTTTCAGTTCACTTACGTTTCTGACTCCGGTGTTCGCGCTGTTGTTTGGTAGCGTGCTGCTGTCAGAAGTTTTAAGCCAATTACAGTGGGTTGGGGTCGGATTTACGCTAGTCAGCATTTACCTCATCAATCAACGCGATGTGCTGGCGACCCAGTTTCAACTCGCTCGACTGTTCACGGGTGCTGATGCGTCTGATGGTGCATCTAACGGCGCATCGGGTTCCAACTCCGGTGCTGCATCTGACTCAGTGGCGATCGCCCAGCCTGATTCTAAACAACCTTAAAATCAGCCCCACGCTCCAGCTTTGACGGCGATCGCATCCGGCACATCCACACTGCGTCGAGAAATCTCATGAACCATGAAATCATGAGCCATAATTGTTTCTGGAAAAATAGCCCGCGCTTCATTCAGTACATTGTCCAGCGTGATAGCATTCCCCGGCGCATAGCGAGGGCTAAAGTGAGTCATCACCAGTTGTTTCACCTGTGCCGCCAGCGCCACCTGTGCTGCCATTGTAGAGGTTGAGTGCAACCGTTGATAGGCTAGTTCCGCATCTTGGTGAGCGAAGGTGGCTTCATGCACCAACACATCTGCGTCCGTTGCTAGTTTGACGGCATTCTCGCAGTAGATGGTATCAGTGCAATAGACAAACTTACGCCCTACTTCTGCTGGCCCGCAGAGATCGGCTCCATTGATCCGCCGTCCATCGGGTAGCGTCACCCATTCGCCCCGCTTCAGTTTGCCATACAGTGGCCCGGACGGAATCCCCAGAGCTGTGGCTCGCTCTACATTGAGCCGTCCTTTGCGGTCTTTTTCAGCCACTCGATAGCCGAACGCCGGAACTCGATGAGTCAGGGCATCACAACTCACGCTGAACTCGTTATCCTCGTACAAGATCCCCGGCGACACCGTATGCACCTTAACTGGATAGGAGAAGTGGGTCTGCGAATACCGACTGCAAGCTTTCAGGTAGGCGTCTAAGTTGGGCGGCCCGTAAATGTCAATGCGGCTGGGATTGCCCGCCAGCCCGCAGCTTGCCAGTAACCCCATCAATCCATAAATGTGATCCCCATGCATGTGAGTCACAAAAATGCGGGTGATTTGGCTAACGCGAATGTCGCTGCGGAGAATCTGGTGTTGGGTTCCTTCACCACAGTCGAACAACCACACCTCGGCGCGTTGGGGCAATCGCAGGGCAATGCTGGATACATTGCGCGATCGCGTCGGAATGCCAGAACTGGTTCCCAAAAATGTCAGTTGCAACGTTTCTTCACTCAATTCTCAACAATGTCTGATTCGTAACCCAGCCTGATTCACCCATCTCGACGCTGTTATTTCGACGCGGCTGTTTTGATGCAGCAAAAGACTGAGTTAGAGTCTAAATGGCAAGCGATCGCGGCTGAATGGCGGTGGATGAACCATCGTGAAGCCCTGCGATCGCGCAACGGTACTTGCACAACGGTGGACTAAAGTTCCAC
>CAYSIR010000068.1:0-15100 GCA_964431105.1 uncultured Leptolyngbya sp.
CGCCCACACCACCAAAAATCATTACTAATAGAGGCCTACCCAGTTTTGATCAGTCGAGGATGGGGAAGTTCAGCAAGGTCTTGTGGAAGGGTGAAGATGCGCCTAAAAACAATGCCAACATCCAAGTTTTCAGCGAATGGCGGAGCGGCAACATACAGGAAATCTCGGCATTATCTACCGAAGGAGGGTTGATCGACTGCTCCGTTTTCTAAGATACAAGGGTGAGGGCTGCAAAAGTGGAATGCTCCCCAAAACCCTGTGCATGAGAACAGTCAGTAAACTATCGATATGATTGAAATTCTTGCTGCCCTTTCCGCGTCGGCAGCAGCAGGAGTCAGGATTGGACTGCCGCTCCTGATTATTGGGTTGCTCTACAGCGATAATCTCTGGGCAGATGTGCCGATTCTGTCCTATTTTCACCCCTCGCTGGTGCTGGGGGTCTTGGTAAGTTGGTCACTGATTGAGCTGCTTCTCTCAAAAGAACCACTGGGACAGCGAGCGATTCAGATTGTGCAGTTGCTATTCAGTCCAATCGTGGGAGCGATCGCTGGAATTGCGGTAGCTCGGATGACAGGGTTGCCCAATGTTATCACCGGAATGGTCGGTGTAGTGGGTGGACTGCTGGCAATGGTGCTGCAATTGGTACAAGTCGGATGGTTTTATCGGCTGCGTCGAATACCGATGTGGGCCATCTTTGCTCAGGATGTGCTCTGTGTGAGCTTGGTCTTGTTTGCGTTTGATGCCCCAGAGCAAGGCGGCATTATTGCGCTGCTGCTGCTATGGTTAGCCATTCGCAGCTCGAAGGAATGGCAGCGATGGTATCAGGCTCAAGCTGTTCCGAGCGATCGCCATGATCCCCGTCGATACAAGCAAGATCCCGATTGAGGCTGCCAACCTATCGATTCGGATCAGGATGAACCCGCTGCTAGGCTATAGCGGTCGATAGACTTGATAGTTGATTTTAGGAAAAATATTATCGATCGCTTCTACCTTTTCAAGCCAGCCAGAGTCAACCTTGCTGCTAAGAATATCGGTTCGTAGTTTATCAAAGCGCATCAGGTGCGATCGCGTCCGCCGAACAGCATAAGGAACCATTGTGCCCGTCCGCATAATGAACGCCCAATCCGAGGATTGGGCCAATAATAGTTCCCGAGCCGCTTGGTTAAGGGCCCGCCATTCCAACTCATCCGCCGGTTCGCGGCGTGAGAGATCAATCATACGCTCGGCGGCCTTGTGCAGATGAGGATAAATCCAAGCATTGGTTTCATTCAGCCAATATTCATGGAAGCCTCGGAAGCCCCAACTAGACTGAGACGGACGACACACCTGCTGAGTCGGTTGCGATCGCAAATAATCAGCCAAGTGCGTCATCTCATAGGTATCTTGATCAAACCAAGTCTTGCGAAAGAGATAATCAATAAACCACGGCCCCTCATACCACCAGTGCCCAAACAATTCAGCATCATAGGGCGATACAACTAACGGCGGCCGCTGCATAATGCCATGCAAATGCTCCGCCTGCTTCTGGCGATTCCACATAAAATTGCCCGCATGTTCAGCCGCCTTCTCTCGGGCCCAGTAAGGGTCATACCATTCCTTATCACTCAGTCCTAGCCCCTTGCCAGTAATCTTGTGATACTTGATGCCCACATTTTTCCGCTGACCGTTGGGCATAATATAAGGCTTAATGTACTCATATTCAGCATCCCAACCGAGGTCGCGATAGAACTCCCGGTACTCCGCCGCCCCCGGATACCCCACTACCGATGACCAAACCTGCTGAGAAGATTCATGATCCCGCCCAAAGGCCGCCACCCCCGCTTCAGTAAAAATGGGAGCATACGTGCCGAAACGCGGACGCGGACGCGCATAAAGAATGCCATGGCCGTCAGTTAAGAAATAGCGCAGCCCGGCATCGGCCACCATCCGCTCTAGCCCATCATAGTAGGCACATTCTGGCAGCCAAATTCCATTCGGCGATCGCCCAAACGTTTGTTCATAATGTTCACAAGCGACCTGAATTTGGGCCCAAACCGCCTGCGGATACATTTGCATCAGTGGCAAATAACCATGCGTCGCACCGCAGGTCATAATTTCAAGATTATTACTGTCAAGAAATTGCTTAAACGCCCCAATCAGATTGTGATCATAGCGTTCCCATACGTCCCGTACCTGGTTAAATTCACTAGCATAATGCTCAGCCAAGTAGCGCAAGTGACCGTTGTGAGCATTGCGCTCAACTTCCATCTCGGCTAGCTCTTCAAGTTTGGCAAGATGGGCATCGTAGCGCTCTTGCAACAGCGGATCGAGCAGCATCGACACCAGCGGCGGAGTTAGGCTCATGGTCATTTTGAAGTCAACCCCGTCGCGCTTAAGTCCCTCAAAGACTTGCAAGAGCGGAATATACGTCTCAGTCATTGCTTCATATAGCCATTCTTCTTCTAAGACGTACTCACTCTCAGGGTGGCGGACAAACGGAAGGTGAGCGTGAAGAACTAGAGCAACATATCCAATACTCATAAGCGCTAAGGGTGGTTAACAACCAGAGATGTGCAGGGCGATCGCCCAACCGTTTCCGGCAAGTAGGGCAGTCCAGTTGCTCAGCGAACCTAACCATGACTGATGCGGTAGAACTGAGCAGTGAGGGGTGCAACCATGGACAGCACTTCATTAACCCTCGGTTAACGTGTGCGTCAATCCAGTCAGAAAGAGTGCAAGACGGTTCGCTGCCAAAATTGTAAAGCAAAAGTTAAGCAGAATTTGTGAATGATTGCGGAACCCCGCTGAGCTTTCGTAGATGTCAACACAATACAAGGGTTGGCATTATTGAACCCGGCTCAAGTCCAAAGGTGGATGGCTCTAGAGCAGACTACCGGCTTCGCTTTAGACTGAGGCGGCTAATCCGCGATCGGGCCCCGAAATCTAGCCCAACGGGAAACCAACGTCACCCCTGATTGGTTGACCAAAAATTCTGAGTTAGGCGTGAAAACCGCGCACAAGGTTTTGACAAGGAGTCCGGTTGCCTGAACTGCGGTTAGAGTCTAGCAGGTTTTGTCAGTCAACTAGCACTCCTGTTAGCGTTGCCACTGTGTATGACCAACACACTAGAATAAATAGCACTTCTCCTCTTGCCCCTAGGCATCCTAGATGACTTGTAACGGTAGATCAGCGCTGGGAAAAGGATTCCTGCAACATCCTGGTTATAATCCCAGTTACAATTCCAAGTGCCATTGCTTGCGGTCAGTTTCTATGTCGTCTGCGTTATCTCTTGATCCTGACTATGCTTATACCCCTGACTCGAAAGACCCTAGACGATGTTATCCCGATTGTGGCCACCGGCGATCAGTACAAGTATTGCTGGGGAAAACTGCCCAACTTTTTACAGCGGTTATCTATCTCTATTGTTTGCGTTATGGCGATCGCTCTCATCGATGTTTTTGCCAGAGAAGCCCTAGGCTGGTTTGAGTTTGTGCTGTTCCTCATCGGCGCAATAGCCGGAACCTACTGGCTTTGGTCTCCCATTTATTTGGCCGGAAAGCGCAATCGCAATTGTCGGCAGTATCAGTATGGCGGTTACTGGCAAGGGGAGGTCTTGGATGTATTTGTCACCGATGTCGTGGTTGGCAAATCTGAAACGGTGAATAAGTATGGCGAATTAGTGGTACGAGAAAACCGAGAAGAATTATTTAATCTGGAAATTGGTGATGAGTTAGGCTTTTCGACGATCATTAAAGTGCCGCTGAAGGCGCAGCATCGAGCGGTGCGTCCGGGCGATAGTGCTGAGATGATTGTGTTATCTAATCGACGGGATTTGGGGCGTATCAACTGGATTTCAGATGTTTACGTCCCGGACTGTAATCAATGGATTAGTGACTACCCCTACGTCCGTCGCGATGCCTTTACTGAAGTAAGCCGCAAGCTACGGTAAACAGTGCTGCCGATCGCCCCGGTACACACTCAGCAGCCGATCGCAACGCTAGCGATCGCACTCCTAGGCGTATTAACTAATCCTAAAACAGGGCGAACGATGGGACTCGAACCCACGAATGGCGGGACCACAACCCGCTGCCTTAACCTCTTGGCCACGCTCGCCATATTAAATCTGTACAGTATTTTAGCATATCATATTTGCAGTCTACAATCGCACCCTAAAATCTGTCAAAAGTCTATTTTGTTGGACGTCTGTTGGGCGTATATGGGTCGCGCTATACATGACGCCCAGTCACGGTCAGCCGCGCGATCGCCGCGCGGAAGCTTGTCCAAATGCAGATAGAATGAATACCGTTAGCATTGGCTTGACGCACCTATGACGGCAGTATTCCCCGCCCCGTTTTCCCCTGATGATATTGCAGCGGAAGGGCTAAAACCCGATGAATACGATGAAATTGTGCAGCGCCTTGGTCGGCATCCGAACCGGGCCGAACTGGGAATGTTTGGGGTGATGTGGTCGGAGCATTGCTGTTATAAAAATTCGCGATCGCTACTGGCTCAATTTCCCACCGAGGGCGATCGCATCCTGGTGGGGCCGGGTGAAAATGCTGGCGTAGTAGACATGGGCGATGGGCTGCACGTTGCCTTCAAAATTGAGTCTCATAATCACCCCTCTGCGGTTGAACCGTTCCAGGGTGCAGCGACCGGTGTCGGCGGCATTCTGCGCGATATTTTCACCATGGGCGCGCGACCGATCGCACTTCTCAATTCACTCCGGTTTGGATCACTGGACAGCCCCCGCACCCGGCAATTAGTAAACGGCGTCGTGGCAGGAATCGCCCACTACGGCAACTGTGTTGGTGTGCCAACGGTCGGCGGCGAAGTCTATTTTGACGCGGCCTATGCTGAGAATCCGTTAGTGAATGCGATGGCGATCGGGTTGATGGAAACCCCAGAGATTGTTAGGGCAGGCGCATCGGGAATCGGCAACCCCGTCCTATACGTTGGTTCCACCACCGGGCGAGATGGCATGGGCGGGGCCAGTTTTGCCAGCGCAGAACTCAGCGACGAATCGGAGCAAAACCGACCGGCAGTGCAGGTAGGCGATCCTTTTCTCGAAAAATCACTGATTGAAGCCTGCCTAGAAGCCTTCAAAACCGGAGCAGTTGTAGCAGCGCAGGACATGGGTGCAGCGGGTATTACCTGCTCAACCTCGGAAATGGCGGCGAAGGGTGGCGTTGGGATTGAACTGGATCTCGATCGCATCCCAGTGCGCGAAACCGGCATGGTTCCCTACGAATACCTGCTGTCCGAGTCTCAAGAGCGGATGCTCTTTGTGGCGCACAAAGGGCGAGAACAAGAGCTAATTGACATTTTCCATCGTTGGGAACTGCACGCGGTGGTTGCAGGAACAGTCATCGAAGCACCGATTGTGCGGATTTTGTTTCAGGGAGAGGTGGCGGCAGAGGTTCCGGCGACTGCCCTGGCCGACAATACTCCCATTTATCGCCGCACTGCTCCCGACACGCCGCCCTATGCCCGAACCGCCTGGGCATGGCAACCGTCGAGCTTGCCTAGTTGCTCACTGGCGGGGTTGACCGACAGCGATCGCTCCTGGGCAGCGCTGCTGTTGCAGTTGCTGGACTCACCCACCATCGCCTCAAAATGCTGGGTGTATCGGCAATATGATCACCAAGTTCAGAATAATACCGTTTTGTTGCCCGGTGGGGCAGATGCAGCAGTCGTGCGGCTGCGGCCACAGTTGGCTGAGCGATCGCCCCACACCTACACCCAAGGCATCGCAGCAACAGTAGACTGCAACGCCCGCTATGTTTACCTCCATCCCTACGAAGGCGCAAAAGCAGCCGTGGCAGAAGCCGCCCGCAATTTGAGCTGCGTCGGCGCGGAACCGCTAGCCGTCACCGACAACCTCAACTTTGGCAGCCCCGAAAAACCGATTGGCTATTGGCAACTATCGGAAGCCTGTCGTGGACTGTCCGATGCCTGTCAATTTTTCTCAACGCCAGTCACCGGCGGGAATGTATCCCTGTATAACGAAACCTTAGATGCAGACGGGCACCCAACCCCTATTTACCCGACTCCTGTCGTTGGCATGGTTGGACGAGTGGCTGACCTCTCGCGGGTCACGGGTCAAGGCTGGCAGCAGGCGGGGGATGTCATTTATTTGCTGGGCTTGGGCACGTCTTGCCAATCGCCGTCTCTAACGCTGGGCGGTTCAGAATATCTAGCTGTGGTGCATCAAACGGTGGCAGGAATGCCGCCCGTCGTTGATTTGGAACTGGAAAAGCGGGTGCAGCAGATTTGTCGGGACGGAATTCAACAGGGTTGGGTGCGGTCTGCCCATGATTGCGCCGAAGGCGGGTTGGCGATCGCCCTGGCCGAGTCTTGCATCAGTGGCGATCGCGGGGCCGACCTTAGGCTGCCCGTGCCTGATGATGCCCTACGTTGGGATCACATTCTTTTTGCAGAAGGCGGCGCACGGATTATTGTGTCCGTTGCGGCTGAGCATCGGCTCACTTGGGAGCAGCACCTCAATCAGCATCTCGCGCCCCACTGGCAGCGTCTTGGAACCGTGTCTGAGTCCCAAACATTGGTAATGACAACATCCGATTCCTCTTGCATTATGGAGATGTCGATCGATCGCCTGCGCGATCGTTGGAGCAATGCGCTTGCTCGACAGATGCAGTCTACCGACCGTTAGCATTTCATGATGTAATCAACCGGGCGATCGCACCTCATGCAGACCCTGGATCGGTTCGCTAAAATGGCTTCGTCCCTTAGCAATAGGGCTACGGATTGCTGGATGTACCCACAGCGACCACTGCCAAACCAAACGGCTGCTGTACCTCACTCAGTGACATTTCCTCAAAACGGCTGAGGATTTTCATTCGATTCTCAGCGAGTATTTCAGCCGCTTTGCTGCTATTGTGATAAGGAAAGTTATTAAGGTTTCGTTAATGCAAGGTTAGCTTGTGACTTTTTAGCTTATCTTAATCATCCGTAGCGCGAAGCAAAAGCCTACAGAGCCAGTAATGCAGCGATCGCCTGTAAGCATTGACTGCCTTAGCCCTAGGCAGCCCACCGCTGTTGCCATTGCACGATCGCCCACGACGTCGCATTGGAAGCCCTCACTCAAACCACCTGCTTTTAGAAGCAGCGCAATGTCTGGAAACCAAACCCGATCTTATTCACTCTATCATTGCTATTAACCAGAGTCTATCGCTAATTTTAGCAGGGCACTGGGTTTGAATAGGCGATCGCCGTAATCACTCGGTGATGCAGAATCACAGCCAAGTCACAACTCAATCACAACGAATCACAGCAGAGCCATACCCGCACGGCTGACGCACAATCACCGCTTGGGCTGAAACAGTTTGGGCAGCATTGAACAGACTGAACCTCGTGCGCGTTAATTGTGTCGGCCGATGCCGCCCAGTTTACACTGTCCAGTCACGCACCTACTTCTTCATGATGTCTAAATCTGCCAATTGGCCAGCCAGCTACACCACCTCAACTGAAGCACTTTCTCCTGCCGTTGAGGTGCTTCCCTCTTCCGACAAACCTGAAGAAGCCTGTGGCGTATTTGGGGTGTATGCCCCTGGTGAAACAGTATCCAATCTGACCTATTTTGGACTGTATGCATTGCAACACCGAGGGCAAGAATCGGCCGGAATCGCCACCTTTGACGGGCAACAGGTTCACTTGCACAAAGACATGGGCCTCGTGTCGCAGGTGTTCAATGAATCGATTCTCGAAACCCTGTTAGGTCACATCGCCGTTGGGCACACCCGCTACTCGACGACGGGATCAAGCCGAGTCATGAATGCTCAGCCAGCCGTCGTTCAAACCCGCCTCGGAGCGCTGGCGCTGGCGCACAATGGCAACCTGGTCAATACAGCCATTCTGCGCGAAGAACTCACCGATTCTGAGTTTAGTATTCTGACGACGACGGATTCTGAAATGATTGCGTTGGCGATCGCTCAGGAAGTGAACAATGGCAAATCCTGGCTGGATGCATCGGTGGCGGCGTTTCGTCGATGTCAGGGAGCCTTTAGTCTCGCGATCGCCACCCCTGAGGGCATTATGGGCGTGCGCGACCCCAACGGCATTCGTCCCCTCGTTATTGGTCAACTCCCCGCCACTGAAGGGCTGCCGCAGAAATACGTGCTGTCGTCTGAAACCTGTGGCTTAGATATTGTCGGCGCTGACTTTGTCCGCACCGTTGAACCCGGCGAAGTGGTTTGGATTGATCACCAAGGCATCACATCCGTGCAGTGGGCCCCCCAAGCACAGCGCAAACTCTGCGTTTTTGAGATGATTTACTTCTCTCGCCCTGACAGCATGGTGAATGAAGAAACACTCTACAGCTACCGGATGCGTCTAGGTCGGCGGCTGGCCCTCGAAGCTCCAGCGGATGTGGATGCGGTCATTGGTGTACCGGACTCTGGCATTCCAGCCGCGATCGGCTTTGCTCAACAGTCAAAAATTCCCTACGAAGAAGGACTCATCAAAAATCGCTATGTAGGGCGTACCTTCATCCAGCCCACGCAGTCGATGCGAGAATCGGGGATTCGCATGAAGCTGAATCCACTGAAAGATGTGCTAGCGGGCAAGCGCATCTTGATGGTTGATGATTCCATTGTGCGAGGAACCACTAGCCGCAAAATTGTCAAAGCCTTGCGAGATGCCGGGGCCACTGAAGTCCACATGCGGATTTCATCACCGCCTGTGACCCATCCCTGTTTTTACGGCATTGATACGGATAACCAAGACCAGCTCATTGCAGCTACCCATTCAGTTGAGGATATTCAAGCACAAATTGGAGTCGATTCACTGGTCTATCTAAGCTGGCAAGGGATGCTGGATGCAACCCAGGAAGACCCCACTACATTTTGCTCTGCCTGCTTCACGGGCGACTATCCTACGCCTCTGGCTGAGTCAGTGCGGCGCACCAAGCTGATTTTTGAGCCGCCAGTGCCAACGACAGCATCGGTCTAGGCAGGGCAAAACGGTGTTGGCGCGGCTAAGGCGCTGCGGTTAAAAGGTCAGCGCATCGTCATTTGGCTCTGGGGCTGATTCAGCCATTGGACGATTCGAGGTGGACGGCGCGGCGGCTGGCGAAGTCATCATAAATTGAGTGCGATCGCTTGCACCCAGCTGATCCGCTGGATTTGGGGTATTGTCTGGGCGGAGGGCGATGGGGGCTGCCGCTACGGGGTTCCAGGCTTCAACCACCTGCTGCAACAGCACATCTTGCTGCTGGCGGAAACCCTCTAAATCCCAGCCTCGGTTGATTAGCGCAAACCAGACGATGCCGCGATCGCGGGTGGGAATTGCCCCGGCTAAGGCGCTGACCTGGTTCAGCGTACCGGTTTTGACGGCGGCAAAATTAGGGATGTCGCGATAGAGCAGCGTACCGCCATCCCGTCCGGCGACTGGAAATAGATTCGCCACATTTAACTGCTCCGGTTCCACATACTGCTGAATGGCTTGCAGCATCGCTACTGTTGCACGCGGCGATACTCTATTTTCTTCTCCCAGTCCTGAGCCGTTAATCAGTTGGATTTCATTTGGGGGAACCGCTGCGATCGCGGCTGCCCGTTCAGCCAAAACATTTGCCCCACCGAGAGATTCGGTCAAAATCTCCGACATAATGTTGTTGCTGTAGATATTCATTGACTTGAGAATATGCGATAGGGGCAATGATTCTCGCGTCAAAATGGGCGACATTGAGGCCGGAACCGGTAGAGTTTGCACCGTTCCCGCGATCGCCACTTGGGGGCGCGGCGTACCCTCTGGCAGATTTTGGTACTGGATTTCGACATCATAGCCCCATTGCTCAGCATTCAGGGCTTCATAGAACAAGTTTCCAGCCGTAATGGGATCAACCTCATAATTCATGATGAAGGAACCGGCGATGATTAAATCCCCAGACACTTCTCGAATGCCAGATTGATTGAGTGCATTGCCAATGGCGATCGCCTCTTCCCACACCATAAACGGATCGCCACCGCCCTGCACCACTAAATCCCCTTGCAGCACGCCATCCACAATGGGCCCGGTGGCCGCCAAAGTCGTCATAAACTGATAATCCACTCCCCATTCATCGAGCGCTACCAGCGTTGTAGCGATTTTAGTGAGCGATGCTGCCGATAGGGGGGTCATTCCTTCATGATCCAGCACAACTTCGTTGTCCACCTGCAGCCAAATTCCCTGCTCGTCGGCGGAAAACCCCAATGTTTCGATCGCTGCCAAATATTGACGGGCGATCGCCGTTGTTTCAGCGGTAGGCTTGAAGACCGGGCCAGCCAATGGCTGAGGCAACGTAATCTCGTCAACCCAATACCCTAGATTAGACACTTGCAGCGTATGGGGCGTGGCTCCTGGCATGAGCAGCGTCAATAGGGCAAACGTAGCAGCAGAAAGGGAGTGCATCATAGCGCGTCGGACTGCAAGAAACATTAAAACACAACCATCAACCCTCAATGGGAAGCCAAATCCTGCAACTAGGACTTGCACCATTCAGAACAGGTAGTCTTCTATTGGTAAGGATTTTGGGTGGTGTGGGCGTTGCCCACGCCACCCAAAATCTCTATATGAATACCACTACCCAGGACGGTCGCGATCAGTTGGATATGATGATAAAAGAATCCAAGCAAACTGTCGGTCAGCAGGATAACGGTGCGCGAGACAGACTCAGCCGCCCAGATGCGGCTCATCTAGCTGAAGCGTTGCCTCAAATCCACGGTGAGAATAGGAGAATTATGGCGAAGCCAGACCAAAACGCAGTACTACGACAACTGCCCATTGCGGTTGGCGGGTTGGCAGGCACTATGCTGATGCTGAATCGACTTCTGACTCCAACACTGACCACATCCCAGGCGCGATCAGATGTGGTGGGCGTGATTGTATGCGCCGTTTTGATTTTGACTGGGCTATTGTGGCAACGCATTCAGCCGCGATCGCCCGATACTGTTGACCTCATTGGCGAAGAGGGCTTTGAACTAGACGATCGGCTATCGGATGTCGCCAAAACTGAACTGGCCTGGCTTTCGCATCTCTTGTTGACCAATACGGTAACGCGATCGCTCGTCGTTTACTACGATGGGCGCGTCCTGTTGCGGCGGGGCATTTTGGGGCCGACGGCTGATGTTACACCCGGCGCGATCGCCACACGAGTCATGAACACACAGAGTCCAGTTTACCTGGTCAAACTGAGTTTGTACCCAGGTCGGCTCGAATTTAACTACCTGCCCGAAAATACCCAGGGCGTGATCTGCCAACCCATCGGCGATCGCGGCGTGATGGTGCTAGGAGCCAATGCCCCCCGCAGCTACACCGCACAAGATGAAACCTGGATAGCAGGACTAGCTGACAAACTAGCGATTACGCTGCAAACTCAGGAGATTGAATCAGCGGTGACAGACGGAGGGCGCGATCGCTGAAGTTGAAAACGCGCCATCACTGAATTTCGATCGCCCCTGCGGTGGGTAACCCTGAAGCGAAAACCGTTGCGTGGAGCGTTCTGGGCCTTCCTGTGGCAATCAGAGCGTTGTTTAAGTCCTCGTGAGCTTTCTAGATTCCCGCCTGTACTGGAATGCCTGGGAAAAGCGACTCGACTCAGTCATGTTCTATAAAGACTGATCCATCGGCCGTTCCCCATCTGTTCCGATAAGGAGGCACTCTTCGACGTGATGACAATATCTTCTTCGCAGCTAAAACCCATTGCCCTAGCGTGGGTGTTCTTGACCATTATTGGCGGAGGTATCTCAGGTTGGTTGGTTCAAATATCCGGTGGGTTTCTCGGTGATGTTTTGACGGGCTTTGTGATCGGCATCGCCCAATGGATTGGACTAGCTCGATTCATTCAATACAGTTGGCTATGGGCGATCGCAACCGGACTTGGCTGGGTTCTTGGCTGGGGAAATTTACTGATCAATATCCCAATTGGCAACTTTGCGGAGACGCTGAGTTCTATCTTCTCATTACCAGAAAGTATCTTCTTGTTGCCATTCAGGAATGCAATCCAACTGGCATTGGCAGGTCTAGCGCAGTGGCTAATTCTCTCTCGACAATTTCAAAAAACGTGGATCTGGCTGCCGACGAGTATCCTGGGCGGTGGCGCGTTGGGACTGGTGGGAGCTAGTTTTTGTGCTGCCTATTGCGATAGTTTGATGACCAGCGCTGGACGAGAAGTTCTAGGAATCGCACTTGGTGGGATCAGTTGGCTGAGCTATGCCCTAGTGATGCTGCCTGCATTAATTGCGATCGCCCGTCGCCCCAGCTAAGCTCCATTCCGCTATTCAATTCAACCATTCAATTCAGCCTTGCCAATTTCGACAGCAACAAGAACGATCGCCCAAGTGTAGGCTTCAGGGGTAGTCCTTTATTGGTAATGATTTTTGGTGGTGTGGGCGACGCCCCACCAAAAATCATTACATGAATACCACTACCGGCCTCAGTTTAATAAATACTCATCCACACGCACTTCGGTGGGTGGGGTGGCTGAATCCGGTGGACAAATGCGAATACGAGCCGTTTGTCCGAAAGGCGACAGATACTTGGCTAGAACTTGCAAGTTATCAAGAACGCGACGGTAAATTGCCGCATCTGGGCATTCGATCACGAGCGTCCATGCTTGAGCCGTGGTAGCAATGTTCCATCGACATTTCATGAGCAAGGCTTGAATTACTCCATCACAGGCTTCGTAAAAGTAGCGCGTGACCGACTTCCGCAATTGCTGATGGAGGCGCTTATCTAGGGGCGTGGGGCGCAATGGGGAGGAATCGTCGGTGTGCAGTAACGGCGAGGTCATAGAAAACTCCATACAAGAGTGCGGTGAGATGAGCTGAAAACCGGGTCAATCTTGAGTTGATGATGCTCAGCCCGTGCGATCGCCCCGACTGAGCGCGTGCAGCCGTTTACTGTGGAACGCCATGAACGATGAGGCAACCTAGGAGCCAATAATCAGGCTAACCACAAAGCAAATCGGCAATTGACCCGCCAATTAACTGAGTTGACCGACCAAACCAACACATTGCCCATCTATGACGATAGCGGACAGACAGTATGGGACAATTGGCAACCGTGAACGAATGCATCAACACTTCGTGCAGCGTAACAAGGATTCAGAAGTTTGCGATCGACCTAGGGAGGCTCGATCGCCTGAATCGGTCTTACTTGCCCTATCCTCAGTCAGACCAGCTTTAGAAATCGGCAGCTCCCACGGTAGCGTTGAATTTCTTGACGCACAGTTCGTCACGGGAACCGCTCAAGGTGGAGAATGATGCGCTTTGATAGATGAAAGCCCCTAATGCATCATAACTAAGATGTCGCCATCAGCATGGACGGCTTGACTGATCCCAGTCTCGTTAGGAGAAGCCCTGCGTCACCAAAGCTTTAGATCGAAAAATTAGCTTAAAAAAAAGTGCCTGCACCTCTTTTGCAGAACTTATCTATATTCGCCAGGCATTCGCCAATCATCTAAGTTGGCGATCGCTACAATCATCTAAGTTGGCGATCGCTACCGCTCAGTATATCGGCTCAGGCTCAACCGCATTGCGCCTTATGAACAAAACGCAGAATTTTTCAGCCGTGGTTGACTTAAAACGGCTGGAGTATGAAGGGTTTGAGCCGCCGCGATCGCCAACTGCCCCACCATCACATCCACGTCCTGAGCCGGTCTTCCCGACAAGACACAGTATCCGTTCGCTTCTAGATGTCCCTGAATCCTTTGCTGCAATTGCGCCTTGTCAAACATCGAACCAGCCAGAGCAATCGTTGAAACTGACGCCTTATTCGCCAGCGTAACGGCCAAAGCCGCGATCGCATGGGCGAACCCTACCTGAAAACGAGCGGACATCACCGCAGCCGACTCCCCCCGGCTCAAATCTTCCAGCAAGGAGTACCACATCGGGCGAGGATCAAGGTACGGCAAGCGTTGTCCTTGGCGAGTCCGCATCGCATCAACCTCAAACGGGTAGGGCGATCGCTCCGCCATAGCCCAGTCCTGCGGTTGAATTGACGGCTCCTGTCCCAGCGCCGCCACTACAGCATCAAACCAGCGATGCACTGAGGTCGTTCGGGGTGCATTCATCCCCGTCACCCAGAGACGATTTAGCTCAGCGCGGGGCTGGTTATGCAAAAATCGTAAGAGAGCCAAATCCCCATAAACAGCCTGCATATCATCCCAATCAAACGCCGAAATGAGATGGGCATAGGTACTACGCCAGGGTTCGGCGATCGCCGCCGTCCCACCCAGTAGAGCAATCGGCTTGAGAGTAGCCACCCGCTGCACATGAGCATAGTTGCCTACAAAAAATTCTCCGCCCCACAGCATTCCATCGTCTCCATATCCAGCCTCTCCAAACACCAACCCCAAAACTGGCGTCGTTTGGCGCGGAACCTGGTGATCCACCAAGCAGGCTGCTAGCTGGGCATGGTGGCATTGGATGGGATGAATCGTGGCTGGATAGGTTTCTGCAAAGTCTTGACCTTGGCGAGCAGAGAGGGAATCGGCATGGCGATCCACCGCGATCGCGGCTGGAGAGGACAGGCGGCGATAGAATCCATTGGGGTTCTGCGAGAGCAGCCATTGCCCCACATTGGGAAACACCAAGGCCTGCCCCCGATGCAGCATTGAGATGGAGGGAGTTGAGGAAGATAAAGAGCGATCGCTTCCCATTGCCAGCACCATCGGAGAACTCTGAAACCCTTCTGGAAAAGACACAACAGTGGGCATTACCGGCGATCGCCGGTGGGCGAATCGTGATGCGGATCGTATGGTGAACCGTTGACCCCAATCCATCTGTATTGCTGGATGCATTGCTTTTCTCCCTGATGATCTATTACTTGGTGCCTAACCCAATGGACTCACCGACTCAACGTTGTCTCACCGCCATCTCACAACTGCTATTTCACTATCTGGTAATCCTTACATGAATATCGCTACCCGCTATTTTTTCGATTTAGCTTCCTCATTAGCATTCTCAAACGGTAGTTCTCCACTGGCAGTAATTTTTGGCGATATGGACAACATCCACACCACCAAAAATCATTACCTGACCCTCAAATTTCGAGTGGGATAGGGTTGAGTACACAGGGTCTCTATCCTGTTTATCCGATGGGGCGATCGCGATACGTTCCTGTC